>JASFEA010000035.1:0-23244 GCA_050125095.1 bacterium | reverse complement strand
CGATCGTCCCATACAGCTCCACCGCCTGGACGTAATCCTTGTCCGTCACCTCAACATACAGGTTGTTGGCGGCCGGATAGGGATATGCCTCGTCGGCGTAGTAGTTCAGGGTGTCCTGATCATAGGCGTCGAAGAGCGAGTTAAAGAAGCAAAGGTCCGTGAAGAACATGTCCTGCAGAAGGTCGATGTAACGGGCGCTGAACACCGTGGCGTCACCGTTAAAGAACCCCACCGACGCGTTGTCGATAATGTTATCCGTACCCCCATGCTTCCCACGGCAGAAGTCGCCCGGGCTCGACACGTCCTTGAGCTCCCAGCAGAACTGCATCGAATCGTCCGAGGAGCCGTAGAACGGGGTCACGTCCTCGTTGGTGTCGAAGTTCCAGAAGAAGCAACCGCCATAAGTGATGAACCCGTCGATGTTGATCCACGGGCACCAGGTGTTGGTTGAGGTGTTGAAGAAGCGCACCTGGGTATCCGTGTAATCACATGTGATTTCATTACAGCACATGAACTGGTCGTACTGAACGACACAGCCCGTGTTCTGGATCGGTATCGAAGGAGTAACGAGCCTGTAGTACCAGCCGTTTCTCCAGGGCGTACCGACCGGGTATCCGCCCTCAGGCCTTCCCCTGTAAACAACCGAGGAATCCAGGGTACACGTGGTCTGATCGCCGCCGTCGCCGCCTTCATAAGGCGGATCCGGGTCGTGAACCATGTGCCACTGGTCGATAAGACCTTCGGGATCCGGGAAACTCCAGTTGGCATCGAGACCGCTCTCGAAGTCCATGACATACTGCTCGTCATCGCCATGGACCCAGACGTTGTCTACGAATGCCGCTCCGTCAGTGTTGCCGGAACCATCCGCGTCACTCCAGGCGCCATCGGACTCGAAGCGCCAGCGGAACCTCGGACCGGCAACGTAGCTGTAGTCGCCGGGGTCGATCTCGGCCTTGAAGGCCGGCTCGCCGCCGACGCTACGCGTCTGCCAGTTACAGTTCGCCAGACGGTTCGTGTCCGTGTTGCCCCAGTAGTCCGGATTGCCGCCGCCGGGAGTACCGCACTCTGAGCCAGGGTTGTTACTCGTGGCATTGAAGAGCCCGATCTCCACCCACTGAGAGCCGTCGTACATCTCCAGATAGAAGTAGTCGTACTTGCACTCAGTGTCGTAGCGGGGGTCGAAGTAAACCGTACAACCGTTCGCCACGTCGAACGTGCCCGGAAGTTCGAGCTCGGCGATGCAGTTCCACAGGTCCCCGTAACCCGGCGGGTTGACCCAGGTGCCACACTCGACGGGAGTGCCCTGCCAAATACTGTCGGACCCGCACCACAGAGCAGAGTCGCCGCAGTAGCTCCTCTGATCGGTCCTGTACGTGTCCATGTGCCAGTAGTTGATGCCCGTCTGCGAGGCCTGCGCGCGCACATCGTAGTGCCAGAAGCAATAGGGAACATCATCCCACGGCGGGTTAGTGCCGCAGGAATCGCCGTTCGGCCAGTTCCCCTCGAAGCACCACGTCTCGCTGCCGTCGGGGCCACCGACGGCCTCGCCACCGTGACCGCCAAGCGGGTCGCCGGGGCAGTAGGTCTCGTTTGTGTGGCACTGGACCCAGGTCGTGTCACCGGCCTGCAAAATCAAAAAAGGTCCAGCTTCCGGCAGCCTCCCGACCGAATAATTCGGCGGCGGGAGCGGACGAGCCTGCTCCTTCATTCCGAAGGCAGCAAAAGCCGTCAGCAATACCAGAGCTGCCGCTAATGCTACTACTCTAAATCTCATCATGGTCTTCCCCTCCGATGTAATGCATACCGTCTACCGGCAACATACCGGCAGACTAAGCCTTTAGGGAATTCACTTGTTGTCGGACAGGTTGAACCCCGTACGGCAAACGGAATCGGAGGTACTACTCCGTCTTGTCGGCATCACCCCCTTCAGTGTGTGGAATCTGGGAAACTCCAACACTTACGCATAACGATTATACCAAAGATACGACAAGATTGTCAAGGTGCATACGATTGCGCATTATACGGCCCCGACGGAGCCGGCAGAAGGCTCGGCCCGCGGCAGGGGACCACGAGTTCGGCAACCGGAAGTCTATCTGTACATTGCTTTTATGGCGCCCCAGGTCGTCGGCTCCGTCCGGGTGGACCCGCATCCGACGCCGAGTGCGCCAACCAGTCCGCAGGCCGTATTGCCGTTACACGGTGACTGACAGTCAAGATGGAAGTCGCCTGCAGCCGGATCGCACAGCATCGGGGCACTGAAGAAGTCACCCGGGCCCGGCGCGCAATCCTGGAAATCCGAGGAATTCCCCCAGAAGTCGTTGCAATCGGAAGTCAGGAAACCGCCTTCCCACGCGTACAGCGCGGCCGTACCCGACGACATGGCCACTATGCAGTTACTGATATTGACATCCGACCCGTTGTGCGAATCTATCGTGCCGCCGGCCGTGAGGCCCTCGTTGCCATAGAAGGTGTTGGACTCGAAGGTGGCCGTGCACATATTGGAGACCGACACGGCGCCGCCGTAAGCTGCATCGTTGTCCCATAGTACATTGCCCGCGATTACGGCCTGGCTGCTTCCCCATACCTTGATGCCCCCACCGCCTATAGCCGAGTTGTGGAATATGAGGTTGTTCCTGGTCTCGCCCATGGCCGTGTCCCTGTAGCATATGGCCCCTCCCCACTTGGTCGAGACGTTGTTTTCGAACCTGTTCCCCGTGATTTCGGGGTCCGAGAACCTGTGATTGTAGTAAGCGCCTCCGTACTCGCCCGTGCAGTTGGTGAAGACGTTGTCAGCCACCAGTCCCGTACAGTGATTCGAAGTTCCCATGGCCCCGCCGTGCCAGCCGAAGCAATTGTTGAAGGTGTTGCCTGCGGCTTTAACATTGCAGGCGTTCCAGCAGTAAACGCCGCCGCCGGCGCCGACCTCAAATCCGTAGATATTGTAACCCAGGGCCGTGTCCGACTCAAAAGTGTTGTACATGATAACGGGATTACACGACCACATGCACGATACGCCGCCGCCCCACTTGGTGGCGAAGTTCTCCATGAAGTCATTGCCGGTTATCTCGGGGCAAGCGCCGTTGACACAGCATATGCCGGCGCCGAAATGGGCCCTGTTCTCCGTGAATTGATTGTCCAGGACGTCGGGCGAGGAGTTGTCGCACAGCAGGGCGCCGCCCCTCTCATAGGTGTCGTTCTTGTAGAAAACGTTTCCGCTGATCAGAGACGCGCCGCAGTCATAAAGCGCGACGCCTCCGCCGTCGTCGCCGGCTTCGTTGTAAGCGATGCGGCTGTCGATAATGTCGAGGGTGGAATTCTGGCAGTATATACCCGCGCCGAACAGGGCCTCACCCTTTTCGACGGAGAATCCGCTGATAAGCGTGCCGCTTCCCGCATTCACGCAGGTGACAACGGGAACCAGCGGGTCCTCGGGTTCGATATGGGTGGATCCCCAGCCTCCGCTGCTCACCAGCGCCACGCCGCTTACCAGCGCAATATTCTCATAATACGTCCCGGGCATCACGAGCACGGTGTCCCCCGCCGTCGCCAGGCCCAGCCCTCCCGTTATGGAAAGCGCGTCGCCGCCCCCTCCCGGGTCAACGATGTAAGTTGCGCCGAGGCAGGCGCTGCACATAAGTATGGAAAATACCGCAATAGAAGTAATTGACACGAATCTCATCGGGGCACCTCCGCAAACGCCGTCCCGGCTGGGACGCTCCCTTGGTGATAAGGTCTTCCTTCCCCTTCACAGCCCCACGGCGTCATTATACCAGCGTTGCGCAATAGATGCAATAAATACTTTATTGCGGAAGCGCGGCTACGCCGGCGGGCCCGGTGTCCCCTCGCCGGATTTCACGCCCACGCAGAGGTGGTGGAGGCTCAGCGCCCACAATGACCCGGGGAGGTTCCGGGTGCGGAGAATGTCGAAACCGGCGGCCTCGAGTTCGCGGCGCGTTCTCCCGGGGTCCCATTCGGACACATGCCCGTAGTCCTCGCGGGCCTCCTTAAACCTCAGGAATATGTAGCGGGCGAACTTGAAGAAGTCGTCGTTGGGGAGCAGCACAATGAGCCTCCCTCCCGGCAGGAGCACACGCCAGGCCTCTCTGAGGGCCGCGCCGGGGTCCTCCACATGCTCGAGCACGGACATCATGACGCAGGCGTCGAAGGATTCTGCCGGCAGATTGAGGTCGGAGGCGTCGCCCAATATGACATCGAGCCCCAGCTCCGTGCATATCCTGACGTTCTCCCGGGACAGGTCCACTCCGGCCAGGGTCTTGTCAGGATACTGCCTGGAGAGATTCTCGAGGAGGATGCCCTCTCCACACCCCACGTCCAGAATGTGCGAGGAGTCCTTGAGCTCGCGCCTTATCCTCGCCTCCACGAAACCGCGATATAAGCGCGCGAGGAAGTTGCGGGCGAAAACACCGCGCTGCGAAACCTGCGTGGAGGTGTCTTTGTAGTCAATCGGCATCGCGTATGAACGCCCGGCGCCAGGGAGTGGGCTTAGTCCAGGAAATCGTCGAGATCGGCTTCCCAGATCTCGTAGTCCGTCAGAACCTGGCCGGACCGGCAAACCGACAATGAGGCCAGCAGCCTGTACGCCGGTTCGTCATAGACCCAGGAGACGCGCTCCGGGAAGCGATAACACTCGATGTCCTCAGCCGAACCGGGCAGCCCGATCCGGGTCGTTACGATAGCCTGAGTCCCTGCGATGTAGGCCTGGATGTCACCCGCCACATACAGCATTCTATCGGCGGCCTCCCCGACTATATAGGCCACATATCTGCCGTCGGGGCTCAGCGCGGGATTCGAGATGGGCGAGTCTGTCGCGTCTATGAGGTACAGGGCCTCGGTGTCGGCGTCGACAACCCACAGCGAGTAGGGCTCGGGCTGCTGCCTGAGCACGGGCGCCCGCTTTCCCGAAGACCTCGCGGACGAACCGCCCATTGCGGCTATGCGCGAAGTGCAGTCCAGGATTACGTCCGAAGTGTCGCCGGGGGCTACCACGACCTCGAGGGTGTCCGAGCAGGGCCCGTAAACGGTAGAGGCAAAGATCAGCACCGTATCCGCGGGTATGCAGGTATAGACCACGTACTCCGGGTCATCGGGGTCCCATTCCTCGGTGTTTTGCTGCTGCTGCACCCAGACAGTGTCCACCACCGTTATGGCCTCCTCGTCATCGCCGGTAACCGTGCTCCAGACTATCTCGCCTACCGTAATGATGTGAGAACCGGGGATACTCGCCACCGCCAGGTTGCCGTGCGTATGTATGAAATCCAGAAGTACCGTGCTGACGGTATCGGGCTCCATATCGGCATAGGCTACTGTGGCCAGACTGCAGTATCCGTCGAGGTCACCCTGTATAGTCACTGTGTCCTGCACCGGGCGGTACTTGAACAGCACAGGCGTATACTGCCCGGAATCCGTCCCATTAATGAAGACACGGGCGTGAACGTCTGCCGTGTCGCTTTCCTCCTCGCTTTGAGCAACCACGTATAAGTCGCCCACCGGAGTCCTGTCGGGGGACGAAAACGCTATGTACGCCGACCCGTTGGAGCCCGCCTGTTTGTCCTTGAAGATGTATCCCAGAACGCCGCCCTGGTCGACCGCAAAATCAGCGGGGTCGTAGGTCACCGGGACGGGATCGCCCGGTGCCGGATAGGCCACTCTGAGCAGGTCGATGTCGCTTCCGCCGTTCTTGGAGTTATTGAAGGCGATCCACTGCTCGCCGCCGTTTAGGGTTATCCACGCCGGGCTGCCGTTGGATTCCTCGATTACCTCATTGTCCGTCAAGCGGACGGGTACACCCGGGTTCTCCGGGTCCGATACGTCGACCACGAAGATGTCGAGAGCCCCGGCCTGGCCTCTCTCGAAGGCGATCATCTGGCCGTCCGGCGACCACACGGGCTTTAAGTCGAAGGCTTCGTCGCTGGTAATCTGGTAATAGCGAGTGGTATCGGCGCGCCTGGCCACCCAGATGTGCCAGTACATCTCTCCGGCGCCCGCGACGCCGGTAAGGTCCATTGTATCGCAGAAAGCTATGAGGTTGGGGTCGGTCGGACTCCCGGCCGGGTAGCGCCCGTTCCTGCCGAGCACTTTCTCCCAGAAATCACAATTCGTACAGGGGGCAGTGGTGGTCTCGTCATCGCCACAGGAAAGGAAGATCAGACAGCCTGCGGCCAGCAAGACCAATCCTACGAATACTCTGAGATTCCTATCCAAGGTGCAAACCTCCAGACTTGTTGCATAGAGGGAAGAATCAAGCCCGATTCTTGGTAATTTTTGGTCTGCTTTACCGGGAAGACTATAAGTAAGCCATTTGGGGGTGTCAAGCCATTTTTCCCCTTGCCATTGCCCGAGATAACGGCATAACATGGGACAACCCGACGGTGCGGAGGGCATGTGGGACGACAGATTGCGGTCGCAGCGGCCGCCGCATGGCTCATATTGCTGGCGGCCCTTTTCATCTACTACCAGTTCGGTCCGTTCGTCATCGAGAACCGGGCTCCCGGTATCCTCGCCTCCTCGCTCGCGGTGCTGTTCATCCTCCTGGCATGCAGCGCTTTCGGCCTGAAGGTACTGGGCGAGCGGCATGTCTCGCTGGCCGGGTGCCTGCAGGGACTTGCCGTGGGGCTCGCCATCCTCGGCGTTGCCGGATTCGCCGCGGGTGCGGCCGGAATTCTGAGCCGCTACCTGGTCTTTGCACTTGCCGCCGTACTGCTGGCTGTCTCCTACCGCAGGGCGCTCGACATTCTGGCCGCCCTGGGCCGGGCCGGCGCGGCACGGCTGGGGCCGATCGAGGCCGCATTCCTGGCGTTGATGGCCGTCGCGCTCATCATAGGCTTCATAAACTGCGTCTCCCCGGTAACGGCAAACGACTCGCTTGTCTACCATTTCAACCTGCCCAAGATCTACTGCGAGCAGGGAGGCATGGCCTACCTGCCGTATAACGTATACGCCAACATGCCCCATTACGGAGAGATGATCTTCACCATGTTCTATTGCGCGGCGGGTGAGACGGGAGTCGCGCTGTTCTGTTTTGCGCTTCTCATATCGGCCCCGCTGGCCCTGCTCTCCCTCGTGACCCGAGCCGCCCCCAGGGTGTTCGGGCTGTTGGCGGCGAGCGCGTTTCTGGTCCAGCCTCTCGTGCTGGACCACAGGGTCGTGGGCAACATAGACATACTGCTCGCCTTCGTCTACCTCGCGGCGGTCGGCATGGTGCTCGAGAGGCGATCCGGCAGGGCCGCACTCAGGTCCTCAATCGTAGTGTCGGCGCTCGCGGGCTTCATGATGGGCGTCAAGTATACGGGCATAGCCCCCGCACTTTCGCTCTTTGGCCTCGCGGCGCTTCTCAACAGGAAGTCCTTCCCTCTGCGTTATCTGGCGCTGGGACTCGCCGTCGCTGCAGCGGTATTCATGCCGTGGTTCGTGCGCCAGGGCCTGAACACGGGAAATCCGGTCTACCCGATGCTCGAGGGACGCTTGGATGGAGCCAACTGGGACGAAGTGCAGCAGGGCCGGCTCCTCACATGGCAGAGGGCCATGGGCATGGGACGGGGACCGGGCGAGTATCTCGCGCTGCCCTTCAACGTCAGCGTCAGGGGGAGGCCCGGTCTCAACTACGCGCGTTTCGACGGTACCATAAGCCCGGTGTTTCTTATCCTCCTCCCGCTTGTGCTCGTCAGACGGCGCAAACGCAACCTGGCACCGGCAATCGCCGGTCTCGCCCTCGGCGCATTCTGGGCGATGACGTCGCAGCAGCTGCGATTCTTGATGCCGGCCCTGGCGCTCTTCGCGCTTGCGGGGGCCGCGGGTCTGGCGGAGGCGGCGGGCGAAGGCGGCGCCCGGGGCGGGAGCGACGCCGGGGACGGGAACGACGGCCGGAACGCGGCGGAGAGGCGGCCACGCAAGCGGTGGGTGACTTTCGTGCTCGTGGCAGTGCTGTTCGTGGAGGTCGCGACCCTGGCGGCACCCAATCAGTACGGCCGCCCGTGGGTGGGCGACGCGGTCGGCGAGAGACTCGCCGCCGCTCTCGGCCTGGAGCCCAGGGAGCGGTTCCTGGAGCGCACCATCCAGCCCTTCAGCCTCTATAAGCAGTTGAACGCAGTGCTACCGACGGGTGAGGCCGTGTTCATGATCTGGGAGAACAGGGCCTATCACCTCGATCGCCCTTATCTGGCAGACAGCTTCTTCGAGGCGTCAACAGTCATGCGCATCGTCGCCGGCGCGCGCGACGCGCGCGATCTCAGGGACAGGATCGCGGCCATGGGCTTCAATTACGTGCTTGTAAACGACCTGCTGGGCGAGGTCTTCGCGAGGCAGTACCGCGGCGCGGATATCGCCAGGCTCAGGGAGCTGATTGACTCCTACCTCGAGCCCGTGCATTCGGCCAACAGGGTTACCCTCTATCGCATCAGGAACGACCGCGAAGAGGGAGAGTGACGGGGTTCTACTGCATGTAGCCCACCGCGCGGAGTCTTTCCTTTATCTTCTCATCATGGGGGGTCTTGATCGGCTCGCCGTACTCGCGGTCACCGGTCTCGTAGGTGGAGACGAATTCCACCGGGTTTGACCTCAAGAAGTCCGGCTCGAATGCGTCGGTCAGAACATGTCCGTCCATGTCCTTTCCGACCTCCAGCCCCAGGGCGTAGAGAATCGTGGGCGTTATGTCGAGAACGTCGGCGTCTACAATGCTCCCGCCCTTTCTTACGCCCTTACCCATCAGGCCGATTATGCCGTTCTCGCCGTGCATATAGATGCCGAGCATCAGACCGCCGTCGGGCCTCCGCCGGGGCCCGTAAAAGCCGTGGTCCGAGCACACAATCAGAATAGTGTCGTCATCAATGAGTTCCATGAATTCGCCGAGGGTTTCGTCGACCCAAAGGTAGTACTTGTCGATAATCTCAGACAGCGGGCTTTCCTTTACATTCGTCCGGTGATGCCAGAACGCGTGACCGAACGAATCGACCCCGTTGAGATACACCGCGAGAAGATTGACATCTCTCTCCGCAAGGTCAAGCGCAATGCGCCTCATGGTCTCGTCAGTGGCATATATCATCTTGACATAGCTTTTGTGCCAGGGCGCGGCCTGGACTTCCTCCGGCGAAGCTGAAACCGGGTAGAAGCGTGCCACCTCCGCGTCGGTCACGTTTCCCGGAATGACTCTCAGGTGATCCACCTCCCGGAAGAGCTCCTCCGGATAGGTCTGCCTGTCCAGCCTGATGCTCCGCTCCTGCTCGTACTGCACGTAGTCCGAGACCATGTAGCCGTTCACCTCTTCGGCAGGCCACGTGACCATCCAGCCCACGATGCCGACTGTATAGCCGGCGTCGCTCAGGATGTTCCAGAGGGCCTTGACGCGCCGGGCGTTGCCCGTATACGGGATGGTGTCACCGTCTGCGGCCACCCTTACAAAGCCGCCGATTCCGTGTTTCTCGGGGACCTTGCCGGTCGCGATGGACGTCCAGATAATCGGCGACTTGGTCAGGGGAATCAGGGTCTTGGATATTCCCGTCGCGCCCTCGTCGATGAGCCTCTGGAAATTGGGGAGTCTGCCTTCCTTAAGCAGGTTGTCCATCACTCCCCAGTCGGCCGCGTCCACCCCGAACACAATCACCTTCGTGGGACGGTCGGCTTCGGAGGAACATGAAAAGAAAAACAGAGCGCACGCCGCCGCGAGCAATAACGCCCCCAGCAGCAGGCCGCGTCCTGTCATTCCGTTTCCCCCCTGAGCTTCTGTATGCGCGCTTCTATCTCAGGAGTGCCCCCGGTAAGGTCCGCGTATTTCTCCAGATGGTAGAGCGCCTTCTCATTATCAATCAAATACCTTTCATAGCACATCGCAAGGTTCATATGCGCGTCGGCCGAATTCGGATTGACGCCGAGCTCCGCTTCGAACGCCCTGCAGGCTTGCCCGTATTCCTTTTTCCTCACCTTTATGATGCCCACGGCGAGATTGGCGCCCTCGTATCCGGGATCGGCCTCGAGCGCGCGTTCCAGGCTCGCAAGACTGCGATCCAGGTCGCCCCGCCTGAAGTATATGGTGCCTTCCTGGTAGTACGCGGCCGCCGACTTGGGGTCGATCCTTATGGCCTCCTCGTACTCGCTGAGGGCGCGTTCCATGAGGAGGATCGAGACCATGATGTCGCCGCGGAGAAGATGCGCGTCCGAGAGCCGCTGGTTCGGGCGGTCGCGCCCCTTGAGCCAGGCCCTCCGCGACGGCGCGAAGCCCAGCAGGAATCTCACCTGGTTCATGGCGCCCTGGCCGAGCGCGGGGTCCCGGGCGAGTTCCGCCAGCATGGGCCCGGCCCGGTCGATGTCTCCCATCTCATAGAGCGAGGCGGCAACCCCCACCTTCGCCAGGCCGTAGTCCGGGTCGAGCTCGACAGCCCTTTCCATCATCATTAGGGCGGAGTCGGGACGGCCCTCTTCGGAGTAAACCAGTCCCAGGTTGTAGAAGGCCTTCTCATAGGTCGAGTCGAGCCGGGCAGCCGCCTTGAGCTCCTTCTTGGCCTCCGCGTACATGCCGCCCTGGGAAAGCAGTATGCCCACGGCCACGCGCGCCGGCACTATATCGGGATCGAGCTCAAGCGCCCTGCTGTAGCTCTCCAGGGCCTCGTCGGGCCGGCCCTTCTGGCCGTGTATTATGCCGAGCCTGTAATACGACTGGGCGAAGCCGCTCAAGGGATTGACGCGGTAGAAGTTTGTATTCACGACCACCGTGAGCAGCGCGATGCCGGCGGCGACGGGAACGAGTTTCCTGTACCGCCCTCTGACGCCGGCCCCGACAAGCCAGGTAATGGTGAAAGCGGCGAATACCATGAGCGCCGGCACCATTGGCAGCCTGTACCTCGCCACCACGAAGAATGAAATGATGGTGACCGAGTATGTGAGTATGTAGAGAAAGAGCAGCCTGGCGCTCTTTCTCTTTCTGAACGCGAGAATGATGCCCATTATGCCGAGCGGGCAGACTATGCCGAATGAAGGAGACGGAATTCGGAGCAGGCCCGAGTAGCGTTTTTCGAAAGCAAGGTGTTCGATCTGCGGCACCTCGTAGACCGACCAGAAGAAGAAAGTCTTGCGGAGGAGATTGGCCGCGAAGCCGCCGGGATTGTCCCCTATGTACTCAATGGCCCGCCCGGCCCACCACCTTGAAACCTCGGAGGGTTTGAGATGGCGTCCCAGCGCGGCCTCGGCTATCGTGTCCCCTTCCGGGTCGGTATAGACGTCAAGGCCCTCGGGTTTGACATAGGCGCCTGTGGAAGCATCGTGATTGCCTATGTACAGGTTAAGGCCCGCGTTGGATGTCAGGGGCACGAAGTCCCCGCCAACCACCGCGTTTCTTATGGTTATGGGGAGGACGATCACGGCGATACCCGCTGCGAACACGGCGCACATCCTGACCCGGCTCATCAGTCTCCCGCCGCCCGCCAGGAGCGCGAAAAGCGAGGCCACGACGGCGAAGGCGAGTATGCTGGCGTTGCCCGCAGCCGAGAGCCCCGCGAGAAGCCCCGCGGCGAGATAAGCTCGCGCATCTCTCCCCGTGACGGCGACAACGAGGAAGTAGAGCATGAATGTGTTGAGGAAGGTCGCCAGCACCGGGAGCAGTATGGCGCTGTCGTAGTATATGAAAGGAACGTAGAAAACCGCAATGAGACCTGCTATTAGACCCGCCGTGCGGTTGAAGGCCGCTTTTCCGAGGAGGAAAACGCCGCCCGCGGTAAAACCGCCGATCACCGCCTGGACGATCTTGACGGTGATCAGGCCCGTGCCCGCTACCTTGTAGATCACTGCCAGGAAGTAGGGGTATAGCGGCCCCATGAAGAAGACCTCTGTGCCGACCCACTCACCGCCCGCTATCTGCCTGGCCCATGTGTCGTAGAACTTGGAGTCGAGGTCCAGATGGTCGAAGAAGGGGCTCCGCCTCGAGGCCAGAGCGTAAGCGACCCGAAGGGTTATGGCAAGGCCTGCAATCAGGAAGAATACGGTCCGGTCCGAGACCGCAATCCCGCGACCCGTTTGCCGCCCCTCCCGCCCGTGGCCCGCCTGATCAGCCGCGGGGCTTTTGTGTTCTCGACGTTTTCGCGACATAGACGATACTCAACGCGATTCCCAGAAAGGTGATCAACATTCCAATAGTAACACTTCGCGGCCTGTATTCCATCTCGACGATATGTTCGCCCTTGAGAACCGGTATCGCCCGGAAACCAAGGTCGGTCCCCAACACAGGCACCCGGGAGCCGTCCACGCGCGCCACCCAGCCGGGATAGAAGAGATCCTGAAAGACCACGAAGCAATCCGCGGAGGACTTCACCCTCATCACGACCTTCTCGTCTTCATAGGATTCCAATGCGCATGTGCCGCAGGTATCGAGGTCCGGGCTGAATAGAAGATCCGCTGTCCTGATCCTGCCCGGCGCGCCGCCCGGTGAAGTCTTCGGGATTACTATACCCTTCTCCAGAGCATTCCGGTTTTCATATACCCGGATATCGGACTCATGCACCAGGGAGCAACCCTCAGGAAGCGCCTCGCCGGCCCCGGACGCCGGAGCGAACAAGTACCTGCCGCAGGCCACCCTCGCCGCCATGGCCACCTCGGCCGCTCCGGCCGGGGCTTCGGCCTCTGAGCCGGTCGCGCGGAGCTCCTCCCCGACGGACCGCGTATACATCAACAGTGAAAGATAGGCCTCGGGAAAGAGGGTTGACCTCCCCCTTATGGAATGAATGCCGAAGATCTGATTGGTGTTGGGCGGGAGCGCTTCGTTCCCGGACGGGAGGTTGATAACCCTCCACATGCCCCGGTCGCCGAGTGCCTGCTTGAGGAAAGCGATCCCCCGGGTTTCAAACAGGGTGTCCGATGCCTGCGTAACATAGTAAGCCCGGGCGGCACCTCCTGTATCCAGGATTATAAGAAGCAGCAGCGCCGCGGTGGCGATGTGCTGCACAAAAAAACGCCGCCCGCTTGTCCGGGTCACTCCCAGGAGGAGGGCTACCGAGGCCAATGACAATAAGAGGGCCCTCGCCACCTCCCTCCTCTCATGCGCCAGCCATCCCGCGAAGTCGCCGGCAAGCCATTTCCCCGCGAGCTCAGTGCTGGGCCTTTGCCAGGCGTTCGGCGAGGTCCCCGCTGCGCGCTCGGCGAGACCGGCGATTATTGAGTCGCCTGCAGCAAGCGAAAACACCGCCGCAACGGCGATGGCAAGAGCCGCCGTGACGATGATGATCCTGAACGCCTTTCTCGAAGCTCCGTATTTCACGTCGGCCGCCATCGAGAGGGACAGTCCCGCCAGCGCCGAGAGGGCGAAGCATGATATCACCGAGATTCTGTCTACCTGGGAGTACTTGATGAAGGGCAGCAGAAAATAGGCCGCTCGAAGCAGGACCGAGCTCGTCCCTATTCCCACGCTTAAGAGGAGGATAAAAAGGAGAGCTCTTATGTGGCGCGACCGCCGGGCGAAGGCGAGGCTCCCCAGCGCGAGCAGGAGACCTGCGACGCCGACATAGATGAAGAGACCCGTATCCTGATGATGCACGCCCTGCTTCATGAGCGGAAGCCAGCTCGTACCCTCCGCCGTCGTGCCGAAGAGACCGGGGGCAACCGACCGGAGAAGGAATGCCGGATGCCAGATGTGATGTTCGGCCATGGCCCTGAAGGTCAACCCCAGACCCACGGAGTTCTGCATATATTCGCGGAAGGGAATCAGCTGCACCGCGACGACCATCGCGGAGAGGACCGCGGCAATTGCGACGACCGGCAGGGCCGCGAACGCCCTGCGCCCGAGGCCCCTTGCGGCGTCGTCCAGGGCCGTCCAGACGGCGTAAATAACCAGGGTCGCCGCGCCGAAGAGGAATACCTGGGGGAAACCGGCAAGATAACCCAGGGCGAGAAGCAATACCAGGAACGGGCCGCCGAAACGCCACCCGCCACGCACCGTCTCCAGCGCGAATATGAACCAGGGAACGTAAGCGGCGGAAGCCACGAATGTGGGGTGGCCCGTGCGCGTGAACATGAAGGACGAGAAGCCGTATGAAAGGGCGCCCAGAAGGCGCCCCGCCGCCCCGGCCCCGGCCGCCCGCAGGAACAGGTACATCCCCAGCATTGCGATAATGAAGTGAATCACCACATCATAGCCCATGGCCCGGGCCGGGTCTGCGAAGGCCAGCGCCAGGGAGAGCGGGTAGAGGACTCTCGACTGCGGGTCGGCAAGGAAGGGCGCGCCGCAGTATGTACTCGCATTCCACAGCGGGAAGTCCCCGCTCCGGATCCTGCGCGACAGCTCGGCCTGCCTCGGCAGGTACGTCAATAACGCGTCCGTCCTGTAGGACCGGTCACCCCTGGCTTCTTCGCCCGCGTAGTGGGCCCAGGGCTCGTACGCCGCGGGGTTGGTCGAAAGCAGAACGCGGTCACCGAATAGAACATTCGAGAAGAAGGCCAGCACGACCGCCACAAGAAGCATCATGGGGATAAGCGTCCTCATTCGACGGGCTCCCCGCCTGGGGTGGCCGCCGCTCTTCCCAGCCCGCCCGCCGCGTAGAGTATCCCGCCGGCAATGGAGAAGAGAAAGAACACGAAGTAGACCACGAGGCCGTACGCGAAGGCGATGTTCTCGCCCACGCCGAACTGCCCCAGCAGCGCCACGAACGCGGCCTCCCTGACGCCGATGCCCGAGAGCGATATGGGTATGGCGCGCGCGAGCTCCACCACGGGAACGACGACGAGCAGCGTGGTGAATGAAATCTCCATCGAGAACGCCCGCGCCACGAAGTAGCAGCCCAGCACCCACAGAAGACGCGACGCCACCGAGAGCGCGAACCCGCTCACCACGGCCGCCCTCGAACCGCGGTACACGACGATTGCCTCGTATGCCTTTTCCAGCTTTTCCCGGATTCTGAATCTCGAGAAGAGATTGAAGAGGGGATCGAGAAGCCTTGAGATACGCCTCGCCACCGGGCGCAACAGCGCGAGATAAGCGACGAGGAAGATGAGAAGCCCGACTGCGCCGATCACAAGAAGAGGTCTCAAGTCTGCGAGCCCGCCGGCCACGAAGGGCATGGCGACCAGGTAAATGGGTATGAGAACGAAGAAACCCATCAGGCGCTCCACCACCACGGAGGCGAACGCGTCCGCCCGCCTGCCGGTCACGCTCGCCACGGCGACGACGCGGGCGAAGTCCCCTCCCACGCTCGTGGGGAGAAACGCGCTGAAGAATATGCCCACGAGGTAATAGTAAATGAGCCTGGGGAGCGGAAGCGCGATTCCCTTGGCCCTCAGGAGCACCTTCCATCTTAGGGAATTGCCGGCGATCATGAGGAAGTCGGCCGCCGCGGCGAGGAGGAGGGGCGCCGCTTTGAGGTTCTTAAGGTGCATTCCGATCTCCCCCAGGTCAAGCTTCATGACCAGGTAGAGGATTATGCCGGCGCTCACGACCATGCGCAGCGCCTTCAACGCGCTGGACCTCTTCATCGCTTCCGCCTGAACACTCTCACCGAGCCGATCCTGCCGATCTCGGTGTAGTTTAAGAGAATGAAGTCCCTCACCGGCGCGGCGTACTCGCTGAAACTCTGCTTCGTGTCGGCGAGCCTCGCGCCCTGCGCCGGTTCGGTGAGCAAAATGAACTCAGTTTCATGCCTGTTTATGTCTTCTATGTACCGCCTCTCCTCTTCGGGCTCCAGGGCCCTCCTGTAATGGGCGTAGCGCGTGGGATTCCTCCTGTCGAAGAGGAAGTAAATCACCTGGAGCTGGGGCACGGCGAGGACATAGTCCCCGGGCGCGGTGTTTTCGTCGAGGAAAGACCCGACCTCGGAGAAGAAGCGCGCCTCCGCCGGCATGACGAGGACGGGGGCCCGCTCGCTGTCGAGCCTGGTGTTATTGCCCACGGTGAGGAGAAAAGAGCCCACATATTCGGTGGCGCCGATCGAAATGCCCTCGGCCCTGAAACGCCGGATTAAGGCCGCGTCCCTGGATGCGTAGACGGCGCTCGCCGTACCCCAGAGCACAAGGGCGACCGGCGCGGCGACCATCGCGGCGCGGACGGCCGCGAGGGCACCACCCCCGGCCCGGCGGCGTATGAAGCCGTCGGCCGCCCATAGCAACACGGGAATAAGGACGAAAGCGAACTGCGCCGACTGGATCAGGTGGCTCAGGTCCGAGCGCCACGCGGCCTGGTTGAAAGCCAGAGCCGAAACGACGACAAGGCAGACAAGTGAAGCGTAAGTCGCGCGCCGGTCGGACCTGATGGCCAGCCATGCGGCCAGGCATGCCGACAGCACATAGACGACCGGCGGCGTATAGAAGAGAGCCTTGACCGGCAGGATGCGCGCGGCATAGCCCGCGTCGAAGCCGCCAGCGGCGCCGAATGGCGGGTAGGGGATGCGGTTGGTCATGTTGTCCTTCATCCCCTCAATAGCGATCTTGTGAATCATGGCGCCGAGCGCGCCCTGCGAGTAAAACCAGAGGAAGACGATACCGATTACTGCAGAGGAACCGGCCGCCAGCCACAGCCACCGCCTGAGAATGCCGCCCGCCCCGCGCTTCTCTTTTATCTGGAAGACGACAACGGCGGCCGCGCCTCCCAATATCGCGAATCCGGCGGAGTCCTGTCTGAACACCGCGCATGCGCCGGCGACGGCCCCGGCCAGGAGATAGCGCTTCACAGTGTCGCGTTCGATTGCGGACATAACGGCGTACACGGCGAGCAATCCCAGACTGGAGAAGAACACCTTGTGCCAGGCTCCCGGCGCGGCGAGTATGAGAAGCGGCGCCATGTAAGCCCACCTGCTCCCGGTGATTCTCTTGACGATAAGGAAGGCCAGCATGCATTTGACCGCCTGGAGCAGGGCGAAAATCACTCTCTCCACATAGATATGCTTGCCGGCGATGCCGAAGGCCGCTCCGATGAGATAGAACCTGCCGGGCGCGTACGTGTGGTGGAAGTCCCTGTAAATCACCTGGCCTTCCATGACCCTCTCGACGCCGTCCAGCAGATAACCTTCGTCATAGGGCAGGCCGTACTTCACAAAAGACAGGAAATAGACAAGACACAGGATGAAGATAACAAGATGCGGCCTGCAGGCCCTTTCGCATATTGATGGCAATTCAAACCTCACAAACCGGCCACGGCCGACCTCGACATCAGCATTACGGCCAGCAGCACGAGGCCGGCAATGGACAGGATGATGCCTGTCCGGAATGGGGTGGACTCGAATGCCATGACCACCTCGTGCTTTCCCTCCCGGACCGACAGCGCCCGAAAAGCGTAGTTCGCCCTCAGTACGGGAGCCTCTTCCCCGTCGATGGTCGCTCTCCAGCCCGGATAGAAGGTGTCCGAGATGAAGAGATAGCAGTCCCTCGCGGCATCCACACCTATCACGACTTCATGGGGCCCGTAGGATGCAATACTCACCCTGCCGGCATCAACTGCCGAATCCGGTCCAGCCCCGCTCTCCCCCACGAGGACAACCTCCCTGCGGGGGTCGAACTCCCCTGTCTTCATATAGCCCAGGACTTCATCATAAGTTCCGAAGAAGCGGGCTCCGCCCACGAGATAGGCTCTGGGCAGCACCCCGTCATTGCCGATGCGGATGGGCTGGCCCTTGCCCTCGATAAGCATGGCCGTCAGTATATAAGCCGCGTTCATCATGTCGAGTATGGGCGACTGCAGGGCCTCCCCCGAAGAGAGCGGGCCTATCCGCCGGCGCAGCGCGGCGTTTTCGGTGGCGATGACGGACGGGTCAACGGCGCCGAGCACCTCGAGGTAGTAGTTCACATTGAGAGCGTTGTATCCGTGAATGTCGTCTATCTCCAGTAGCGTCGGCGTACTGGCGGGTAGCACATCCGAGGCGAATTTCACGATCCTGGACCGGCCGCTCTTTGCGGGAAGCTGCTCTACGAACTCGCTGGGGGGCATTACCCCGCCGGCCGGCTGCGACACCTTGAACCTGGCGGCGAACGGCAGCAGGTCCACGAAAAGAAGGCATAGAGCCACCGCCGTGAAGGCCTTCATCGACATGGGCTTGAAGCTGGCCAGCATGATAAAGATGGAGCCGATTACCGCAAGCAGCATAAACGCCGCCGCTTTCCCCGCCAGGTACGGCCGGAAAACGTCGAGGCTGACGATGTCGCCCGAGGCCCGGACGATTACGTCCGCGCCCGAGGTCCTGAGCCACATCCCGAGGAGAACGGAGAAGACAGCGAAGGCCGCGGCGGCCACGATGAAGGTCCGGGCGGTCTTCGTCGGCGCGCCGGAGCCGGGATCTGAGCCCGGGGCCTGACCCCTGTTCTTTTCGCCACCCCTGTTCTGTCCGGCGGACTTGCCCTTGTGCATTTTCAGACCTGACCCCAGGTCGAAGCCGAAACCGGCGAGCACCGACACACACAGCATGTAGATGACCACTATGCGGTCGATCCGCGAGAACTTGAATCCGGGCAGCAGGCTGTAGAAAACCCTGAGCACCGGCGTACCGAACACCGTGGCGAGGGCAATGCCGCCGAGCACCACGAATGGCAGCATCTTCCGCCGGGGCCTTAAAAGCGCCAGCAGGGCGAGCAGCAGCGTCAGTACGCCCGCGTATCCTGTGGTGCTGACGTAATTCTGATTGAAGCCATAGTCTATGTCGACTTTCATGAGGCCCTTGCTGACGACCCCGACCTCTGTATCCAGGGGATGCCCCAGGCTGTCCGGGACGAAGTACTTGAGAGCCGCCAGTCTGTGATGCGCGCTGCTCAATATCATCTCGTACGGCAGTTCCTTGCGATAGGAGTAAGTGCTCAGCTCATAAGTCGGGAGCAGCTGGAAAGCCGATATGAGAGCAGCGACGGCGATGGAAAACGCGAGCAGGGCGAAGACGACCACGCGGCTCCGGCTCGCCGCTTCTCGCGCAAGCACCACCCTCAATATCATGTAGGCCACGAGGCAGTAGACGGCAAGGAAGACCAGCTGCGGGAACCCGGCCAGAATGCACATCGCCACACCTGCAGCAAGCATGCCCGCGCGCTTGAGGCAGGGTCTGGTCACAAGCCCTTCGCCGAGGAATATCAGCGCCGGGATATATGCCGCCGTCGAAACGAAGGTGGGCTGGCCGTAGCGCGTGGCCATGAAGCCCGAGAAAGTGAACGCGACGGCCGAGACCAGCGCGCCTCCGAGCGAGGCCCCGAGCCTCCGGACAAGAAGATAGGTGAAGACGGCCGCGACCAGGAAGTGAACATAAAGGTATATATCCATCTGCTGATACGGATCCACCGGGTAGAGGGCCAGATTCACCGGGTAGAGAACGCCCGACTGGTAATTCGCCAGAAACGGGGTCCCGCAGAACTGATGCGGGTTCCAGAGGGGTATCTCGCCCTGGCGCATCATGCGCGTCGCGAAGACCCGCCGCGGAAGGTATGAGAAGGTGCAGTCCGACGTCACGGAGGGCTCCGCGAGCTCTTCCGGCGTCGCCTCCGACCGCCACGGGAAGGCGCCGGTCAGACGGTAGGTGACCAGCGTCCTGTCTGTGAAAAGCTCAGCGGAGAAAAAAACGGTAATGAGGACAATGAGGAAGGCGATGGCTAGAACATCTTTCCTGCGTTCAGTCATGCTCCTCGCTTTTTCCTGCCCCGGCCCAGGTAAATCTCGGCCCATATCCTTGCCAGTTCTCTCAGCGTCGAGAAAACATGGCTGGGCCGCACGGTGCTGCTGCCTCCTGCCCGGGGATAATGACGAACCCCGATCTCGGTCATTCTGAAACCGTAGAATCTCGCCTTGGCCAGAATCTCGGTATCCACGAAGAACTTCCTGGACCTGATCTCGATTACGTCGAAGATCTCCCTGCGGAAGAGCTTGAACGCGCAGTCGATGTCCCTCACCCTGAGTCTGAAGATGGTCCTGGCGAGGAGGTTGTATCCCCATGCCAGGAAGAGGCGCGTGAGGGGATCGTAGCGGTATATCCTGAAGCCGCAGACGAGGTCGTAGTCTTCGCTCGCGGGCAGGAAGTTCTTTACCTCTTTTACGTCGAACTGCAGGTCCGAGTCGGTGTAGAACACCAGGCCCATGCGCGCGCTCGTGAAGCCCGCCTTGAGTGCGTCGGCATAGCCGAGATTGGCGGGCTGGTGAATCGGTCTGACATGGGAATTGGCGGCGGCCATGCCGTCTATGATCCCGGCGGTGCGGTCGGAGCTCCCGTCGTTGACGATTATCAATTCGTAGTCATCGAGATTAAGCGTCTCGGCAACATCGAGTATCGCCGTGGCCGCCCTCTCGATGTTCTCTTCCTCGTTATACGCCGGAAGCACAAATGAAATCGACTTGCCCATGGCTTCCCGGGTCGCCCTCCTCTAACCGATATAGCCTATGCCCTCGAGGCGCCGCTTGATATCGTCGCGGTCCTCGTCCGACATCTTACCGATGCCGAGTCTCCCCAGAAGCTCTTTATCGACAAATTCCGCTCTGTTCTGAGCGAGATAGCGTTCGTCCAGAGCCGGCTCGGCTATCTTCCCGTCCATCGCCCGCGGGACGGGCAATCCAAGAAGATACAGGACGGTGGGCGCGATGTCCAGAATTGATAACTCCTCGAGCCGCCGGCCGGGCGCGAAAGCCGGCCCCAGGCCCAGGAAGACGCCGTTCATGCGGTGGTCGCCCGAGTTGCCGTAAACCGGGTCCATGAAGTTGTTGCTGGTGAAGTCAAGCGTACCGAGCGCCTTGTAGCTCATATCCCTGGGGACGAAGATAACGTCGGGAGCCTCATCCACATAGGGCCCCTGGTAAAGCTCCTCCCTGAAGTACACCCTGTCGAAGAGCTTCTCCCCCGTCCCGGGATCCGTCTCCTCCATGAGGCGGTCCCTGACTTCGTTGCGCACGGCTTCGTACTCGGCGCCCGGCTCCACCGATCCCCAGGGCTCGCGGCCCTTGAGGTTCACGTATATCTGGCCGTAGTTGCCGCGGGAATAGGCCCGCGTCGCCCCCCAGTCGACGTCGGCCAGCGACAGGAAGAACCGGTGGATGAGCATCTGCATCTTCTGGCGCGAGTGAAAGCCCCCCGAGAGCCGGTACTTGGCGAGCCCGAGAGCCATCGAAATCCTGTAGAGCAGCGTAGGCGTGAATCCCACCCCGTAAGCCGCGCGCTTGAGCCAGGTCATGGGGCCCGACTTGAACTTCAGCATGCCCCGGCCCACGAGCCACATGTTGAAGGAAAGAAAAGTGTGTATGGGCCCGAAGCCGTGGTCGGACATGATGATGAGATTGGCGCCGCCGGCGTCGCTTACGACATCCCCGAGTCCCCGGTCGAGGGTTGAATAGAAAGCCCTGAGACGCGGCGCGTACCTGGCCGCTTCCGAGCGGTCGTGGCGGGGATGGCTCTCGTCAAGGAGATGCCAGAGCTCGTGGGAAGCGCGGTCGGTTCCCCAGAAATGGGATATCAGCAGGCTCCAGTCTATTCTCTCCATGAGGAAGCGGGTGACCTTGATGTCGAAGTCGAGAACGTCGTCGAGCTCGTCCAGGACGTCCGATACGCCGCGCCTCGAGTAGACCTGCCGGTGGTACAGCTTATAGGGGCCGAACCTCTCCTCTATCTCGCCCAGGAGCCCGGGCGGACGGGCGAAGTCGCGCCTGCCGAAGGGGGTCAGGAACCCGCTCAGCATCGCCCCTTTTATCGGGCTCGGCGGATATGTAATGGGCACGCCCTTCACGACCGATTTGAGGCCCGCCTCGCCGGCGAGATCCCAGATGGGAGTGCCGTCCCTCAGGGCCGAATTCACCGGCACTTCGCCGAAGGGATTGTGCGCCGATCTCGCCTCCTCCACCAGCGCCTTCTTGCGCAGCAGGAACTCGAACACGCCGTGCTTGCCCGGGTTCAGCCCGGTGACGAAACTCGACCAGGCCGTGGCCGTGACGGGCGGGACCTGCGTAATGAGGTCGGCCGAACAGCCCCTCTCGAGGAATGAAGCGAGATTGGGCATCGTGCCGTCCGCGGCCAGTCCGCGGAGCAGCGCCCAGGTGGCGCCGTCGAGGCCGAGAATCATGACCCTTCGAGCCGGGATGTCGGCCATCAGGATGTCTCCAACCTGGAGAAGTTCGCGATCGCGAGGAAGAGGTGCGTGATTCTGCTTAAGAGTTTGAGCCTGTTGGCCCTGAGCGCCTCGTCCTCTGCCATAACCATGACCCTGTCAAAGAAGACGTCTATGGGCGCCGAAAGTTCCGAAAGCAGATCGAGCGCCCCCTTGAAGTCTTTCTCGTGCATATAGGCTTCATAGTCGGGAAGGATATTCGAGTAGGTGCCATGGAGGTCGCCCTCGGCCTCGTCCTCGAACAGTCCCGGGTCGGGATCCCCGTCGAAGCCGCCCCTTGTGATGTTATGCGCCCGCTTGAAAGCCGTGAGGAGAGAAGGGAATTTCTCATGGCGCTCGAACTCCTCGACTGCCGCGATCCGCTTCATGATCAGCGCCGGATCGTCGATGCCCGCATCGAGCACCGCCGCGACCAGGTCATAGCGGAAGCCCCTGTCCGTAAGCAGCGTCTGCACCCTCTGCCTTAGAAAATCGAGAAGGCCGGCCTCGAGCTCCGCGGCGTCGGCCGTGAGCCTGTCGCCGTAAAGACGTATGGCCTCCCGGAAGACCTCCCCCAGCGAGAGGTGAATCTCCTTCTCTATCAATATCCTGGCGATGCCCATGGCCTGGCGCCTGAGGGCGTAAGGGTCTTCCGATCCCGTCGGAATCAACCCGACCCCGAAGCAGCCCGCCAGCGTGTCCGCCTTGTCCGCCAGCGCCACTACTATGCCGCACTCGGTCCCGGGGAGAACGTCCTCGGCGAAGCGCGGCAGGTAATGCTCGAAAATCCCGGCTGAGACCTCGGGCCCCTCCCCCGAGGCCCCGGCGTATTTTCCACCCATATATCCCTGCAGACTCGAAAACTCCTTCTCTCTGACCATAAGCGACGTCAGATCGGCCTTGGCGAGCCGCGCCGCCCGCCGTGCGCACGCCGCGTCGCTGAGGCCGGTCATCTCCGAGACAGTGACGGCCAGGCCGGCTATCCTCTCCGACTTCTCCGCAAGCGTCCCAAGCGATTCCTGCCACACCACCTTCTCCAGCCCTGCCGCCATGGCCTCCAGGCCCGTCTTCTTATCTTCCTGCCAGTAGAAGAGAGCGTCCGCCAGGCGCGCCTTGAGGACTCTCTCATTGCCCCTGAGTATATACCCCTCCGGGTCGCTGGCCGTATTGGCGACCGCGACGAAACTGGGAAGCAGATTTCCCCTGCCGCCCATTATCGAGAAGAAG
>JASFEA010000034.1:0-23261 GCA_050125095.1 bacterium | reverse complement strand
TACACCGTAAAGCTCCACGGGTCGGGCGCGATCAGCTTGACCAGGATTTCAACGCCGGTCATGACTTCCCCTCTATATACTTACGCATGGACCTGAAGATCCGGGCCCCGGGCCCGTCTTCTTCCATGGCCCCGGCCGAATAACGGGCAGCAAGGCGCCTCTCTCCCCACCGCCCCGGGAGCTCCCCCGGGACCTGTCTCATGTAAACGCATCGTTCCGGATGGGGCATCATGGCAACCACGTTGCCCGCCGGATTGGAGATGGCAGCGGCCATGCACTCGGAGCCGTTGGGATTCTCGGGGAAGGACTCGGCCGGGGCGCCGTCTCCGTGGCAGTACTTGAAGACTATCTGCTCGCCGGCTTCGAGACTGTCGAACAGCTCCTCCAGGCAGCTTGTGAACCTGCCCTCGCCGTGCGCGATCGGAACAGGCAGTATCTCACCCGGTTCCAGGCCGTATGTCGCGGCCGTCTTTGCGGGAGCGCAGGAGACCTTGAGATAAACCCAGTTGCAGTAGTAGCCACCCCGGCCCATTCCGCTGTTGGGGGCGAGCGCCATCTCCACTTTTCCCCTCTCGAGGCCCGGAACGAGGCCGGCCTCGACCAGAACCTGGGCGCCGTTGCAGATCCCCAGCACCGGCTTCCCGCCCGCCGCCTGCCCGGCGATTACCTCCATCACCTCGTCGGTCGCGGCCATGGCTCCTGCACGCACCCTGTCCTGGTATGAGAAGCCGCCGGGAAGCACGAAACCGTCGAACTTCTCATAAGCCTCGATGGGCTCGTTCCATCTCATGATGGCGGCGTCCATATCCGCCTTCTCCAGAGCGCGCGCAGTCTCGTATTCGCAGTTGACCCCGGGAAACTGGACGACGCATATCCTGGGTCTCATCTGCGCCTCTTCCTGTGTATCATGTGATCGCCCTCTCGAGCATATGCTGCCATACAGAGCTGAGATCCACGCCTCTTTGAAAAGCAACCCACTCCCCATCCCTCTCGATATTGAGGGCACACTCGCCCACCGTATTTCCAATGATCCTCGCCGGAGCCCCCACCTCGGCGGCCGTCCGAAGTACGTCCTCCGTCCGCTCCCGGGGCACTTCCATCACGAAGCCTCCGCTCTCTGAAAAGAGGAGTTCGGTTGTCGAGAGTTCGCTCTGGAAGTCCAGCGAGACATTAGCCCCCACCCGGCCCTTCCCCCACCCGCCAATAGCCATCTCCGCCAGCGTGGCCGCAAGGCCTCCGTCGGAGATGTCGTGACAGGCGAGCACATGACCTGACCTGATACACTCTGTCACGGCATGAATGGCACGACGCTCGGCGTCCAGGTTCAGCTCGGGCAGCCTTCCTTCACCCTGCCGCCCCAGCGTGCCGAGCAACACCGAACCGCCGAGGCCGGGCTTCCTGTCCCCCACAAGGACGAGCGCGCTGCCCGGCCTCTTGAGGCACAAGGACACCGCCCGGGAGTAATCCTCGAGCACCCCGTAGCAGGCCACGATGGGAGAAGGAGGAATGGCCGAACCCAGATGGGATTCGTTGTAGAAGCTCACGTTGCCGGAGACTATGGGAACCGGATCTTCCGTCCCCAAAGGAGACAGCGCCCGCGCCGCATCCCCTATGCCCCTGACCGCTTCTTCGAAGTCGCGAAACACGGGCGGGTTTTCGGGATTGCCGAAGTTGAGGCAGTCGGTGAGGGCGACGGGCACGGCGCCCACTGCGGCGACGTTTCTTATGCTCTCGCAAACAGCATTCATCGCCCCTACGTAGGGATCGATCGCGCAGTGGAAGGGATTGCCGTCGACCGAGGTGGCTATACCGATTGTCGTGCCGGGAATGGCGATCACGCCGGCGTCGGCCTCGCCCGGCCTTAGAACGGCCTCGCCCCTGACCTCGCTGTCATAGTGTCGATAGATATAGTGCCGCGAAGAAACCGATAAGTGTCCCACAGTGCTGAGGAGCGACCCGGTACAGCTCTCAAGATCGGGGACCTCTACCGGCGCCGCGGGCTCTCTCGGCGGGGCCTTTTCCCTCTCGTAGGATATGCCCTCGTTTATGAGGTCTACGAAGACGTCGACGACGGCCTCGCCGCGCCAGGTCATGAGGTAGTTCTTGCTGGAATCGACTTCACCTATCACGCTCGCGCGCGCGCCCCTGTATATATGTGGAAGCTCGTAGTCTTCATTGTATATTCGCAGCACTTCTTCGGCGACGCCCTCCGGCACGGCGAGGCAGTATCGCTCCTGGGTCTCGGAGCAAGCTATGGCATAGGGTTCGAGGCCCTCGAGCGCCACATGCACCTTATCGAGGTCCACCTTTGCGCCGAAGCCGCCGGCGCCGGCCATCTCGCTCGTGGCGCAGGCAATGCCGCCGGCCCCCAGGTCCTTAAAGCCCACCGCGATGCCGCGCTCGCGCAGCATACGCAGCACGGACTTGTTGGCCTCTGTAAGCATCCGCTTGAGGAAAGGGTCATGGATCTGGACGGCGCCGACATTGCCCTCCATCTCGCCGTCAAGAATCCTCGACGCCATGGTCGCCCCGCCGAGGCCGCTCATGTCGGTGGGCTTTCCCACCAGCACCAGAACGTATTTCTCCTCCGCGCCCCGTGGCGGGACGCGGCTCCGGATGATCTCTTCCTCTCTCGCCACTCCGAGCGCGACCACGTTCACCAGGCAGTTGTCATCATACCTCGAGTCGAAGTAGACGTCGCCCCCGACGTTGGGAACGCCGAGAGCGTTGCCGTATTCCCATATGCCCCTCACCACGCCGTCCACTATCTCCCTGGTGCGTTCGCCATTGGGGCCGGCCGGGTCGCCGAACCTCAGGGCGTCCATCACGCCCACCACGTCGGCCCCCATGCAATAGACGTCCCGCACTATGCCTCCGATGCCCGTCGCAGCGCCCTCCACGGGTATGATCTGCGACGGGTGGTTGTGGCTCTCATGCGCCACCACGAGGACATACGAGACGCCGTCCGCCTCGGCGAGCCTGACGACCCCGGCGTCCTCTCCGGGACCGAGGATTACCCGTTCCGATTGCGTCGGGAGGTGCTTCTTGAGAATCGCCCGGCTGCTCTTATAGGAACAGTGCTCGCTCCACATCACATCGAAGAGGAAGAGCTCGGTCACGGTGGGCTCCCGGCCGATGTTGGCCCTGAGCCGGGCCACCTCGCCGGCCGTGAGATTGAGGCCGAGCTCCTTGACCTTTTTCATACTATCGGTGTCGACCTCATTGATGCCAGGCGTCAATTCCGTTCCTCTTGAAAGTCACCTTCAGATGATTCCTGTCTCCTTCAGAATCGAGTCGACGTACCTGACGTAGAAGGCGGGATCGAATATCTGGTCAACCTTCTCGGGACCGAGAGTGTCTAAGACTTCCCTGTCGTCAGCCGCCAGGTCCCTGAAGTCGGCGGCCGCCGCCATCGCCGACTTGGCAAGTTGATGCGATTTCTCATAAGCCCTGGTGCGCTCCCAGCCGGCGTCCATCAGCGTGAGCATGAGGCGCTGGGAGTATATGAGACCCCGGGTGAGGTCCACGTTATTTCTCATCCTGTCCGCGTTTACATCCAGGTTCTCTATCGTCTCACGCATTTTTCTAGTCATGTAGTGAAGCAGCGCGGTGCTGTCGGGGAATATCACCCGCTCTACGGAAGACTGGCTGATGTCCCGCTCGTGCCAGAGCGCCACGTTCTCAATGCCCGCGAGCGCGTAGCCGCGGATGAGCCGCGCGAGGCCGCTCACCCGCTCCAGAGTGATGGGGTTGCGCTTGTGCGGCATGGACGAAGACCCCTTCTGTCCCGCGCCGAAAGGTTCCCTGGCTTCGTCGACCTCCGTGCGCTGCAGGTGGCGGATCTCCACCGACATCTTCTCGAGCGTGGAAGCCGCGAGCGCAAGGCTGGCCAGGTAGGCCGCGTGACGGTCGCGCTGCACTATCTGCGTCGCCGGCCTTTCGGCCTTGAGTCCCAGGGCCTTGAGGGCCGCGTCCTCGATTTCGGGCGAGAGGTGGGAATAGGTACCCACCGAGCCGGAGATCTTTCCCACATATACCTCTTCGGCTGCCCTCTCTATTCGCTCGATGGCGCGGCCGAGCTCGCGGTACCATACGGCGAGCTTCAGCCCCAGCGTGATGGGCTCAGCATGTATGCCATGCGTCCGCCCTATCATCAGCGTGTCGCGGTGCTCGGCCGCCTGCGCGCGCACAGCCTTCTTGAGCTCCACGAGCTCGCCCAGCACCAAATTGGTGGCGTCCCTTATCTGAAGGGCGAGGGCGGTGTCAACAACGTCGGATGATGTCAGGCCCTTGTGGAAGTACCGGCTGTCGTCACCCAGGCTGTCACATACGCACTCGACGAAAGACAGCGTGTCATGCCTTGTGACTTCTTCCCTGGCCTTTACGTCCGCAACGTCGAAGCGAGCGGCTTTGCGCATCCTCCCCGCGGCATCCACCGGGACGGCACCGGTCCCCGCCAGCGCGTCTACGACGGCCAGTTCGACCTCGAGCCACTTGGCCAGTTTGGTTTCTTCGCTCCAGATCTCCGCCATACCGGGCAGAGTGTATCTCTGAATCAAGCCGTCCCCCTAACTCTCAGGAGCCTCTTCGACCCGGACATCGAAGCTCCTGGGTTCTCCGTCGCGAATGACTTCAAACTCCAGAATGTCCCCGACCCGCGAGCCGAAAATCGCCCGCCGCGCGGACTCGTAGTTCCGCACCCTCTCACCGTTAACGGCCACGATGACGTCCCCCCGCACGAGGCCGCATCGCTCCGCCGGGCTGCCCTCGTCCACCCTGGAGATGATGACTCCGTCCGACCGCTCGAGGCCCAGGCTCTGGGCGAGAAGCGGCGTTATCTCCTGGACCAGCAGGCCTATCCATATTTTTCTCATCCGGCCGTACCTGCTCACTTCGTCGATCAGGTATTTCACCCGGTTCACCGGGATCGCGAATCCCATCCCCATCGAGCCGCCGCTCTTGGTTATGATGAAGGCGTTAATGCCGATCACCTCTCCCAGCGCATTGACAAGCGGCCCGCCGCTGTTGCCGGGATTGATGGCCGCGTCCGTTTGTATCATGTCCTTATAGACCGCAACGACGCCCTCGCTCGCCTTGACGTCCCGGTGCAGCGCGCTCACCACGCCCACCGTCACGGTCGGGTGCGCGTCGCTCAGGAGATACCCGAAGGGATTGCCTATGGCTATGGCCCATTCGCCTATGATAATGGAGTCGGAGTCCCCGAGGATGACATAGGGGATGTCATCGCCCTCGATCTTGAGGATGGCGAGATCATATTCCTGCTCGCTCTCCACCACCGTGGCGTCATACTCCCTTCCGTCGGGAAGCGTGACCTTGATCTCGGTCGCGTTCCTAACGACATGCTCGTTGGTCACAACGTAGCCGTAGGGGCTTACGACCACTCCGGACCCCAGGTTGGAGACTTCCTCAACGTACTGGCGCTCGCCGAAGAAGTCTTTGAAGAACTGGTCCCTGAAGGGAAACCACGGCGAGGCCCTCACCACACGGGTGGCCGTCACACTGATGGAGACCACGGCCGGTCCGACTTCCTGGGCCGCACGCACTATGGCTGTCCGCCGGGACTGGGTGATGCTCTCTCCAGCGTCCCAGCCGTCAGTCCCGGTTCCCGCTGGCGGGGTCGCATCCGGCGCCATCTCCGGCTCGACCGCGACAGCTTCCTCGCCGGGCCGGTTAAGCTGTCTGAGCATAAGGCCCACGCCCGCCCCCACCACCGCCATGGTGAGAATGATGAGAATAATCCTCATTTTCCATCCCCCGCCGGGCCGAACCGCGTTCTATATCTCGGCGCCCAGCTTCTTCCAGTCGTCCAGGAACCTGGCTACCCCTACGTCGGTAAGCGGGTGCTTCACCATCTGGTTAATCACCTTGAACGGGATCGTCACGATGTCGGCTCCGATCATGGCGGCTTCCACCACGTGGAGCGGGTTCCGTACACTTGCCACGATGACCTCCGTTTCGAGGTCGTAATTACCGAATATGGTCATGATCTGCTCGATGATGTCCATTCCGTAGTGACTCGCATCGTCGAGCCTCCCGACGAACGGGCTCAGGAAGGACGCGCCGGCCTTTGCGGCCAATAGCGCCTGGTTGGCGCTGAAAACCAGCGTGGCATTCGTCCTTATGCCGTCTTTCTTTAAACGGCCCATTACCTTGAGCCCCTCGACCGTAAGGGGGACCTTTATCACTATATGCTGGTCTATCTTGGCGAGCTTCTTGGCCTCCGCGACCATGGTGTCTGCGTCCTGGCCTACTACTTCCGCGCTCACCGGTCCCTGCACGATTTCGCAGATCTTCTTCAGGATGTCCTTGAAGTCGCCCTTGCCTTTCTCCCTTGCAAGCAGCGTCGGATTGGTGGTCACTCCATCGAGTATCCCGAGTTCGGCCGCCTCGGCGATTTCATCAACGTTCGCAGTGTCGATGAAGAACTTCATCACTGCCTCCTTTCAATACTCCACTCTGACAAGGAAGAGCCCATGGGGTGGGGCACAGGGGCCGGCCCTTGTCCTGTCACAACTCTTGAGCGTATCGTGAACCTCTTCAGGGCTCATCTTGAGCCTTCCCACTTCCACCAGAGTGCCGACCAGCATCCTGACCATTTTCCTGAGGAACCGGTTGGCCTCGAAGCCGAGCGCCAGGCCGGAGGGCTCGATCTCCTCGACGGTGACTCTGCTCAAGTTTATCCACGGACTTCTCGTTTCGTCCTTGTAAGTAAAAGCGGAGAAGTCGTGTTCGCCGACGAGGAGCTCTGCCGCCTCTCTCATGGCGCCGGTCTCCATAGACCATTTAACATACCAGCGGAATCTTCGCCACACCGAAGTGGGCCTCTGGGCGATCTCATAGCGGTAGACCCGCTTGAGGGCGTCGTACCTGGCGTTGAAGTCGAGCGGCGCCTCCGCGGCCTCGACTATGCGTATGTCGGGGTCCAGAAGCGAGTTCAAGGCGTTCTTCATGTCTGAAGGCGGCATGTCCGAGACCGTGCTGAAGTTGGCGACCTGCCCCAGGGCATGCACTCCCGAATCCGTGCGGCCTGCGACGATGAGCTCTGGCTCTACGCCTGTCAGCCTTCCGAGTACGTCTGCGATCTCGCCCTCGACGGTGCGCACCGTGGGCTGCTTCTGCCAGCCCGAGAAGTTGGTGCCGTCGTACTCTATGTCCAACCTTATGTTCTTAGTCTCGAGACCTTTCAACTTATTCGCGACCTCAATGCTACCACCAGGACCAGGCAAAGCGCCGAGGCGGTGATGACGGCCGCCTCGCGGCCGCCCAGGCGCAGTCTCTCGGTCCTCGGCGCCATGTAACCGTAACAGCGGGACTCCAGAGCAAAGCCCAGACTGGCCGCTTTCCTCAGCGAGGACTGGAACAGCGGCACTATGAGGTTGACCACGGCCCGCACCCTGCCACGGAGCCCTCCCGCCTTCTGGCCCCTCAGCATCTGGGCCGTCCTTATGCGCTCGGCCTCTTCGAACATCACCGGGACGAAGCGAAGCGCAATGGAGAGGATGGTGGCAAGGTCCGCCATTCTCCTCCCCACGCGGCCCCTGAGTCCCGTAAATACGAGAAGGCTGTCACCTATCTCATGGGGCGCGGTGGTCACGGTGAAAAGCGTTCCCGCGAGGACCATGAGGGCGAGCCTCACCGAGTATATTCCGGCGATATTGAGAGCCTCAGGACTGAACGCGCCGTACGCCGACTCCCTGGGGAATATCACGTTCACGGCGAATGACAGCGCGAACATCCAGGAGAAGTACTTCAGGCTTCCCAGATAGAAGGTGATGCTCACCCGCGATGACAGGCAGAGAAATGTGAGAAAGGCGGCAACCGGCACCAGCGGGATCCACCCTGAGCAGAGCAGTATGGAGGTAATAATCATGGCGAATAGCAGCAACTTGGCGAAGGGCTCCAGCCCGTGGATCAGCGACTCTCTCGAGATGTAGCGTCCGAAGTTCTGTCTCATGCCCGCCGCCATAATCGTCAAACCACCCCGCTAGGCAAAGAGCTCTGCGATCTGGACCGCATTGAGAGCGGCTCCCTTTCTCAGGTTATCGCTCACTATGAACATCAGGAGCCCGCGCGGAGAGTCCGGGTCAAGCCTGATGCGGCCCACGAAGGTCTCGTCCCGCCCGGCGCAGTGAATGGGGGTCGGGTAAAGCGCCCGCGCCGGGTCGTCCATGACCTCCACGCCATCGGCCTGCTCGAGAATGTCCCTGGCCTGCTTGAGATCCACCGGCTCCGCGAACTCGGCAAACACGGACTCCGAGTGCCCCCGGAAAACGGGAACGCGCGCCACCGTAGGGATGACGCTTATCGAATCGTCCCCCAGTATCTTCCTTGTCTCGTTAATCATCTTGGCCTCTTCGAATGTCCAGCCGCTTTCGTCGAAGCGGTCGATATGCGGAATTATGTTGAATGCGATCTCATGCGGGAACTCGCGGGGCTTGAGCGTCTCTCCGCGAAGCGCCGCTTCCGAATGCGTGGCCAGCTCGCCCACGGCCCTGAGGCCTGCGCCTGACACCGACTGGTAGGTCGAAACGACCGCCCTGCGGAGCCGGTACCTGCGGTGAAGCGGCGCGAGCACCAGAACCATCTGAATGGTCGAGCAGTTGGGGTTCGCGATGAGGCCCCCGTGCTCGAAGGCGTCGCGCGGATTGACTTCCGGGACTACCAGGGGAACGTCGGCGTCCATGCGGAAGGCGCTGGAGTTGTCTATGACCACGCCGCCCATGGCGGCGATCGCCCTGGCGTATTTCCTGCTGAACCCGCCTCCCGCCGCAAGGAAGGTGATGTCGGAGCCCCGCACACCGGCAGGGCTGAACGGCCTTATGGCAATCCTGCCCCCGGGCACGGCGGCTTCGGTCTCGGGTGTCCGACCGGACGAGAAGAGATTGATTCGATCGAGGGGGAACTTCCTCAGGAAGAGTGTCCTGGTAATCTCACTTCCAACAAGCCCGGTCGCTCCGACAACCGAGACAACCCGTCTTCCCCTTTTCACTGTCTCTCCCTGTGTACAACGCAATTCGCTCCGTTAAGCCTAACAGCCGGCGCGAATATACCACCCCAAATGGCCGGTGTCAAACGCTTTGGACCCGCCGCGGCGCGCCCGTACCGGACCCTTCGACTTACAGTCGGCGCCGCCTGCCGGCGATCAACCCGACCACCAGCGAGGCGATAAGCATGACCGAAGCGAAGACCTCCCCTATGCGGACGAAGGGAGTCTCTCCGGTGCCGGCGGGGATGCTGCCCGAAAGCGTAGTTCTCTTGAAAAGCTCCGTCCGCTTCAGGGTACGGCCGTAGGGATCGACTATCATCGAGATCCCTGTGTTGGCGCAGCGGATGAGTCCCACCCTGCACTCGACGGTCCTGAGAACTGCCATCTGGGCGTGCTGGCTGGGACCGAGACTCGGGCCGAACCACTCGTCATTGGTGATGTTTACGACGAAGCGGGCGCCCCTGCGGGCGAACTGGCGCGTGAGGTCCGGGAATATGGATTCGAAGCAGATGGCGACCCCGAAAGGTATGCCTTCGATCTCCATTACCACGGGCTCCTCACCGGGCGAGAAGTCGCCCTCTCCGAAGTCGATTCTCTTGAGGATGTCGAAGGTGTCTTCATAAGGTATCATCTCGCCGAACGGCACCAGGTGTATCTTGCGGTATACTCCGAGGTCCTCGCCACCGGGCCCCATGAGCATCGCGGAGTTGTAGTATATGTTGCCCTCCTCGCCCCTCACGAAATCCGGCAGGCCGAAGAGTATATGGGAGTCCGCGGCCCTGGCCAGGCTCTTAATCTGCCCCATTGACTGGCGCTGATGGCGCACGAAAAAGGGCACCGCCGTCTCGGGCCAGACAATTAGAGGGCTCTCAGACACTTCAAGCGTCATCTCAGATAAAACGCGCATTGTGCTGTCTCTATAGGCTTTATCCCACTTGACCTGACCCCCTATATTGGGCTGCACTATGCCGACGCCCGGGCCCGTCTCGTAATCGGCCCGCGCCAGAATCACCCTGCCGGCCGCGATAGGGAAGGCCAGCACGATGAGCAGGGTTGCCAGCGCGGCCTTTCTCCGGGAGGTTATGAGCCAGACGATAAGAGCGTTCACGGCCACAAGCCAGGCGGACAGGCCGTAGGTGCCGACCAGGGCCGCCTGCTGAATCACCGGGGCATACGGCGTCTGGGAATACGCAATGCTGCCCCAGGGAAATCCCATCACACCGAGTGAACGCAGATACTCGATGCCCCCCCACACGACCGGGATTGCGACCTGATACGGGATGCCGGCCTTTATGACGCGGCGCATGAGGAAGCCGGCCAGCAGAACGAAAAGCGAAAGGTAAAGCGAAGCGGCGAGGGCGGCCGGAAGCCTGAGCCAGGGCAGGAGAATCTGTTCCTTATCCAGAAAGGCGATCCAGTAGAGGGTCCCCATGAAGTATGAGAAGCCGAATATGAAGGAATTGAGAAGATAACGCCCGCTGCCGTCTACGACGCCCGAGAACAGAATGAATGGTATGAAGATGAAATAGGCCAGGAATCCCAGTCCATAGGGCTCGAAACACAGCGAGGCGCATGCGCCGGAGGCGGCACAGATGAGGAGCCTTGTGAGCGTGTCATGGCGGAATCGCGCGCTAGGCACCGTATTTTTCCAGCCTCAGGGCGTTGGCGAGGGCGAGCGGCATGATCTCAAGCGCTCTCATCTTTCCGAGACCGCCGCGCGAGCAGTTCTTCTCGTTGAAGTCCATCAGGTCCGGGATCACGTACCTGGACCGGAGCAGAAGCGGCACGGGATGCCATGAATGGCTCTTGAGCGCGCTCGGGGTGGAGTGGTCGCCTGTGAGAACGAGAACGTCGGGCTCGAGCGCGACCAGGTCCGGTACGCGCCTGTCGAAGTCCTCTATGGCCCTGACCTTGGCGCCGAAGTCGCCGTCCTCGCCTCTTGAGTCGGTGTACTTGTAGTGAAAGAAAAAGAAGTCATAATCGCCCCAGGCTTTCTTCAGCGTCTCCACCTGCGTATCAAGACTCTCCCCCGCGTCGAGAACGTCCATCCCCACGAGCCGTGCAAGGCCTTTGTACATGGGGTAAGTGGCGATGGCGCAGGCCTTCATGCCGTAGCGGGACTCGAACGATGGAATGTCGGGAAGCCTTGCGAAACCCCGGAGGAGAATGGTGTTGGCGGGCGACCTGTCCGCGAGACGCCTGTTGGCCTCGTCGGCGAAGGCGTTGGCGAGGTCGGCGCTGCCCCGGGCACCCGGCTCCAGGGCCTCGACCCGCTTGGCCGGCACGCCCGTAACCTGCGGGTCCGAATCCGCGAGCCTGTCTGAGAACTCCCCGCCCCTGAAGATTACGGCGGCGCGATGCTCTTTCACAGTCTTGACTATCACGTCCACGTCCCCGATCTTCATCCCGTTGAGGAGCGCACACAGCTCGGCGTTGGTCTCGCTCGAGATGCGGCCGGCCCTTCTGTCGGTTATGTTGCCGGCGTCATCCATCGTGGCGAAGTTACCGCGCGCGGCGAGGTCGTCCTTCTCGAGCTTGAAACCTATTCCCAGCGCTGCAAGCACTCCCCTGCCGATGTCCCATCTAAGGGGATCGTAACCGAACACGCCCAGGTGGGCGGGCCCGCTTCCCGGCGTAATGCCCGGGGCTATGGGGTCGTGAAGGCCCAGGGCGGAGGTCCTTGCCAGCTTATCGAGCTCGGCGGTGTCGGCCTCTTCGAGTTCCGTGCCGCCGCCGGCATAGAATGGGAGCCCGCCGACTCCGTCCAGGATGACGAGCAGGATTTTGGATGAGTTCTTCTTAACAAGCCTGTCTAGCAGGTCGTCGTACAAGCCAACCTCCTTGTCTTCTAGATGAGAAACTATCATCGCAACGGGGCAGGGTCAACTCCATTCATCCGGCTAATCCTCAGCTTTCTCAGTTTGCGGTGAAGACCCTGCCGCGTGATCCCGAGGTATCTCGCGGCCCGCGTCTTGTTCCAGCCGTACCGGTCGAGGGTCTCCTTTATTACCTCCCGCTCGAAACTCTCGACGCGTTCGCGGAGCGCGGAGCCGGCGGCAGGATTCTCCGCGGTCAGCGCGCCTTTCCTTATCCGGCGGGAGACTTTCGAAGCGCTTATGGGCTTGCCGTCCGAGGCCAGCACAACCAGCCTCTGGACTTCGTTCTCAAGCTCGCGTACATTGCCGGGCCACGGGTATCGCGTGAATAGCGCGGGCACATCTCCGGCGAACCTGGGCTCGTGCTTTCCGAGGAGAACCGCATGCTTCCTGGCGAAGTGCTTCAAGAGAGCAAGCACATCATCCTTTCTCGTGCGGAGGGGCTCTAAGAATATCCTCACCACGCTGATCCTGAAGAAGAGGTCTTCCCTGAACCTGCCGGCCCGCATCTCCATCTCCAGCTCTTTGTTGGTGGCGGCCACGACGCGGACGTCGAACTCGCGCGAGCGGTCCTCCCCCACCCTTCGCACGCAGCCCTCCTGAAGCACGCGAAGGAGCTTGGCCTGCATTGCCGGCGAGAGTTCGCCTATCTCGTCAAGGAAGAGCGTGCCGCCCGCGGCTGTCTCGAAAAGCCCGGGCCTTGCCCTATGCGCGCCGGTGAAGGCACCGGCCGTGTGGCCGAACACCTCGCTCTCGAATAGCGCATGCGGGATGGCCCCGCAGTTTACGGCAATGAAGGGCCCGTCGCTGCGGGGGCTGGACGAGTGGATAAGCCTGGCGATGAGCTCCTTGCCCGTCCCGCTCTCGCCCTCGATAAGCACGGGCACCGGGGCATAGGCGACCTGCTTTGCAGTCTCCACCGCGAAGCGCATGTGATCGCTGGCATAGACCAGGTCTCTTGAATCCATCGAATAGCAGGACGGGCCGAGCTGGACCTACTCGATTGTGACCGCGCCGCCGCCCCTCGCCACCTCGCCCACGATCACGGCGGACCTGGTGCCCTTCATTATACGGGGCACGTCGGCCTGGGCGGCCACCAGTAACATGCCGAGTCCCATATTGAAGACGCGGTACATTTCATCTCGCTTGACGGGGCCCTTCTCTCTGATGAGGTCGAATATGGGCGGTACCCGCCACAGCCCGCTCCTGATGCGGGCGTCGCAGTTCCCGGGCAGGATGCGGCAGAGATTCCCGGGTATTCCCCCGCCGGTAATATGGGCAATGCCCTTAAGAAGCCGTTTCTCGACCAGCGGGTAGACCTCGCGGAAGTAGCTGGTATGCGCCTTGAGAAGCGCCTTGCCCAGAGGGACGCGCAACCCCGCGGGCCTGGTCTTCAGTTTCATCCTGCGCCTCTTGAGAAGCACTTCTCTTGCCAGGCTGTAGCCGTTGGTGTGGAGTCCGTTGGAGGGAAGCCCGATTATGAGATCCCCTTTCCTTATCCTGGAGCCGTCCAGCAGGTTGCGCTTGCGGGCGATACCGATGATGCAGCCGACGAGGTCGTATTCGCCGCTCTTGTAAACGCCCGGCATCTCGGCGGTCTCTCCGCCTATCAGAGCGGTGCCGTGGCGCCTGCACTCACCGGCGATACCGGATATGAGCTGCTTGAACACGGCGGTGTCGAGTTTGGAGAAGCCGACATAATCGAGAAATGCAACCGGGCGCGCGCCTACCGCCAGGATGTCGTTCACGCAGTGGGCGACGATGTCCTTGCCGATACCTGAGTGTGCGCCGTAAGCGGTGGCGATTTTCACTTTGGTACCCACGCCGTCGATACTGGAAACCATGAGGTCTCCCCTGCCGGAGCTTCCCATTTCAATGGCGCCCGCGAAAAGCCCCTGCCGCGACCGCTTGATCGAGCCGCCGAGTCTCTTAACGATGTGGCGTACCAGATCTCCGTACTCGGAGAGGTCAACGCCGGCGTCTCTGTAAGTCACCTCTTTCATGTCTCACCCGTCTCTGTTATTGCACATAGCGTTCCCGAATGACCACATTCAATTGTGCTATCATACGCAAACATGGTCAACCGATTTCAAATGAAGTGTCGGAAAGCGGACATCGGTGTAAACGGCGCGACACCGGATCCGTCAGGACCCGGGACAGGCTGAGTCGCTTCGGTCGCCGGTGTCAGTCGGGGCGTCAGTCGGAGGGATTTATCTCGTACTCTATTCTCTCAATCTGCGGCAGCCGCTCCAGGATGCGGTTACAGGAGTCAAGCGCCGCAAGCGCGGCGGCCCGGTTGATGTCGTCTCCCACGAGCACGCAGCCGGCGAGACTCATGACTTCGCGCTCCGCGGCCAGGTTGGCCAGCACGACAAGGGCCTCGCGTTCCCCGCATCTGACCCGCACGACATCCTGCACCTCGAAGCCCACCGGGCCGGACACGAGGTTCTCAACGGCGGCATAGGTTGCCTCAGCGATGAGCCGCAGGCACCCGCCGCCCACGAATACGCCGCTCGCCTCGCCCGACGCGCTGACGCCGTCCCGCTCCAATTCTATTTCGACCCTCCCCATCCCGCCGGCCGATGACACCGTCATTGCGTCGAGCCGGGCCCTGGGCACTGCCTCTCGCCGCTTCTCCTCGGGCTCGGTTACCCTGGCTACCGAAACCTTCCGGTGGTCAACGCTGACACCGAAATTGGCATGCAGGACCGACTCGACGTCACGCACGATCTGCTTGGGCGGGCGCTTCGAGGCGGAGACTATATGGATCGCGGAAATGCCGCCGTCGTCGGACATCTCGACCGAGCAGGACCGGACATCCGGGAGGGACATAATCGCCCCCTTGAGCTTGTCATCCTCGACGCCCCGCTGGTGATCCAAAAATTCCTCCGTTAGGTATACTGCCGTAGATGTAGCATACCATAAGGATTTTCGTCGAGCAAGCGAAATCAAGGACTTATGAGGGTTATGCGCGAATCATTCAACCGGATTTGACGCTTCTTTGTATGAATTCGCGATTATTCCGGGAGCAATATCCCTCTGGACAATGGGGCTGACGCATTGAATATCCCGCGCGCGCCCTACCCGGGCACGGCCAGGCTCCGCACGACGTCCCACCTGATATTCTGCGAGTTCTCGCGAAGGTGGAAGAGAAAGCCATAAAGCCTCACGGAAACGTAGTCGACCATATACTGCTCGGCCTCTTCGGGCTGTTTCCATACCTGTACTATTACGTCAGGTTTGAGCTCACCAATGGAATACGAATAATCCCACTTCAGATGCCCCGGATAGAAGGCCACCAGCCCTGCCGGCCCGGGCACTCTCCTCATCGGCAACCGGCCGACTCTATGGTCGTTCTTGCCGAGTATACTGACCGCGTACCTGTCTGCGAAGTAAGGGATCGCGCCGTCCCATACGACCGCGATGCTCGCCATATGAGTCGTGAACTTCCTTAATGCAATCGCTCGCTCCACCATCCTGGCATTGTCATCGACATGAAGCGGGGGCTTGAGTAGAAGCCACTCGGTGAGCGCGCTCGGCCCGTATATGGCGTTGAAGTTGAGAAGGATGAGGAGGACCATTATGGCGCTGACCTTGCCGCCGTGCTTATTCAGCAACCGCTCGCCGATGTCCGGAGACACCTTGAGCGCCGCCCGCTTCATGAAACCTCCCGCCCGGGCCAGGCTCGCGGCCAGAAGAATGAAGAAGACCGGCATGGCTATGCAGACGTAGCGGTTGGCCCCTCCCCACGATTCCCAGGCGTCGCCTCCCACGTAGACGCTGTAGAGAAGCTGCACGCCCAGAACCCAGCCAAGCAGACCCAGGACGCGGTCCTTCGTGATGAGTATGACGGCAAGCGGCAGCGCGAACAGAGCCCAGTTGGACCGCCAGAGGAATACGAATGTCACATAGAGGCCGCGGGTCCATCTGAGGTACATCGGGTAGCCGACGAGCTTGACGTAATACGAATTGGGAAGGGCCTCGCTGTAATACCAGATGCGGAATCCCGTCTGCACCGCTACGCTCGCTGCCAGCAGGGCGATGCCCCAGATAAGATACCTGGTCCTGTGACTTCTCACGCTCACGGCGAGATATAGCAGCATGCCCAGGAAGGGCACGGCCATGTCCGTCCTTATGAACACGCTGAGGCCAAGGAGTATGAAGGGCAGCGTCGAGAATCTCCCTGCCCTCACCGCCCTGGCCGCGTGCAGCGCGGCAAGCGTGATTAGGAGAGCCAGCACGCAGACTTCCATGCCCTGCATGCCCCAGTTATTCAGCGGAAGGTAGAAGGCCGTAAGCAATGCCGCGGTCAGTATGACGAACCCGCTTGAATCCGACACGAAGCCGGCCAGCTTCTTCACGGCGAAGAGATTGGCCAGCAGGAAGAGCGCGGCGCTGGCCTGGACCAGCGCGCTTATCTTGGTCGTGGCGATCGGGATCAGATGAAGCGCCGCCATGTAAAGAGTCCACAGGGGATTGGTGAAACCCTCCACCCTCTCGCCCCCCGGATTCCAGACTAGCCCGTGCCCGCCCGCGAAGTTCTTGGCGTAACGCATCGAGATCATCGCGTCGTCGAAGAGCGAGAAGTACCTTGCCCCCCCGATCACGAAACTCGTCTTCATTATGAACAGGACGGCGTATACGCAGTAGGCGATAACGATGAGGGTGAAAAATCTGTCGGTTCTGCCGGCGTTCTTCATACGGCTATTCTATACAAACCCGGGCGCATGGCAAGCGAGACATTACCGGTCGGCCTTCCTGGCGAGAACCGCAAAGAGGCCCTGCACATATTCCAGGCAGTGATCCTCGCTCCCAGGCTCGCTGCCGGAATATCCGAAGTGGCGCGGGTCCTCCCATACCCCGCGGATTTCAAAGCCCGTGTCGATGAGGTGATTGAATATCTCGGAGAAGTAATGGCGGAACTCCAGGCTCTCAGCATCTTCGACAACGCGCTCGCGGTATCTTTTTTCGATCCTGTAGCCCTGCCCGTCCCAGGATGAGAATTCCACCGCCTGTACGGCAGGATTGCAGTGGCCGACCCGGTATAGACCGCCCGGCCTCAGCACGCGGTGCACTTCGCTGTAGACCTCGCGCACCGAGGGGACGAAGATAATCGATATCGCCTGGTAGACCAGGTCGAAATCTGCTTCCTTAAGGACCGTGAGATCGCGCATGTCACCGAGCACCGTTTTCAGATTGTAGCCGTAGTGCTCCGCTGCCGCCCTGTCTCCGTCCAGCTGCCCCCGGGTCAAATCGAGTACCGTGACATGCGCACCAAGGAGCCCGAATATGGCGCTCTGCTGCCCCCCGCTGGCGGCCAGGCAGAGAACCTGTTTTCCCTCTACATCCTCGAATACTTCGCGCGGGTAAATATACTTGTAAGGATGCGACATCTCGTCCAGGCGGCCCGAGGCGAAGTCCTTGACGAGAGCCGGGTCCAGGTCGAGCCATGGCTTCGTATATATCAGGCCATCCCGAACCAGACGCTCCCAGTGTCCCCGGTTACGTCTGGCGATTTCATCCATGGTCGGGCCCCTCCGGAAAACGGGCCTGCGCGGCGCCTTATTTCATTCCCAGCAGCACCGGAAACGGCGTTTCCTCTTCTCCCGGGAACTTGAATTCGAGTTCCTTGGCTTCGAAGCCGACGGACTTGAATGAGTCAAGCCAGGTCTCCATCGGAAAGATACCGCAGAGGTGGCTGTCGGTCTCGATCCTGAGTCTGCCTCTCTCCCTTATGAGGTAAACGAACGTGCATTCATAGGTTGAGTCACCCGGGTCGGGGTCATAGTAGTTGTCGATGAAAGTGAGCTCGACATCCCCCCGGCCATGAGTCCACGCCTTCGTTTTGTTCTGTACAAAAGCCGCGGGGTCGGACTCGACCACTGTCAGGAACACGCCACCAGGCCTGAGGTGGTCATAGCCGGTGGCGAGCGCCCTGCGGAGGTCTTCTTCGGTGAGCATGTAGCCAATTGAATCGAGAATGATCACCGCGTCGAACTGCCTGCCCAGTCTTACGTCCCGCATATCCCCTTCCAGGTACTCGACCTCCGGGTTGAGCCCGCGCGCCAGGTCCAGCATCGCAGGGCTCATGTCTACGCCTGTTACCTCGAAGTGCCTCTTGAGGGTGTAGTCGTTGTGGCCGCCGCCCGTTCCCAGGTGGAGAAGCGTCCGCGGCACGACGCGCGCGTGCTGCTTTATGGCGCCGGCTATGAACTCGCACTCCTCCACATAGTCTTCCTTCGGGCTGAGTACGGGCCACAGCCAGGCCAGGTCCGTGTACATTCTCTTTCCTTCCCGCATAAGCAGACTCTATCAAAAACCGGGGACAACGGCACGAGGATTTCGGAGGCAGACTGCGCGGAGAATGTGGCTGTGCATCTTGAGATCTGACCCCGGAGGACGGAGAATGTGGCTGTGCATCTTGAGATCTGACCCCGGAGGATTGTGCATTTCAAGACCTGACCCCTCGGGGCTGACCCCTCGGGGGCTACATGGACTCAGGAGCGGAAATCCCCAGAAGCGAGAGGGCGCCGCGCAGCACGGTGCGCGTGGCCCAGACCAGGAAGAGCCGGGCTTCCGACATCTCGCAGTCGTCGGTGATGACCCGGTGGTGATGGTAGAAGCGGTGGAAGCGCCCGGCCAGGTCAATCGCGTACGCGGTGAGCCGGTGCGGCTCCAGATTGATGGCGCTCCAGAAGACGGTCTCGTCGAAATCGGCCAGGCCCTTTATGAGGTCCCACTCCTCTTCCTTATCGAGAAGGCATAGGTCGGCATCCGGGGGCGGGATGATGTCGTATCCGCTTTCGCGCGCGAAGTTGATCATGCTGGTTATCCTGGCATGCGCGTACTGAACATAGAATACGGGGTTCTCCTCGGTGGCCTTCTTGGCAAGGTCGACGTCGAAGTCGAGGTGGCTGTTGCAGCGCCTCATAAGGAAGAAAAAGCGCGCAGCGTCCGGCCCGACCTCCTCGACGACGTCGTCCAGGGTGACGTACTCGCCCGCGCGCTTGGACATGACCACGCGCTTCCCCTCCCTGATGAGGTTGACCTGCTGGACTATGAGGATGTTGAGCCAGTCCTCGTCGATTTCGAGATCCTGTATGACTTCCGACATTATGCTCATGGCCGCCTTCATCCTGGAGATGTGGCCGTGATGGTCGGGACCCCAGATGTCGATGACCCCCTGGAAGCCGCGCTGCTTCTTGTATATATGGTAGGCTATGTCGGACAGGAAATAGGTGTATTGCCCGTTGGAGCGCCTTATCACCCACTCGTCGCTGTCCTCGCCGTCCCCGCCCTTCAGCCATACCGCGCCTTCCTTCTCGACCACGAAGCGGCCGTCCGACATGAGCAGATTGTAGACTTCATCGACGACCTCCCTGAGGTCCGACTCCCTAACCCACTCATCGAACCGGGGCCCGCCTTCGGGCCTGGCCCCGAACTTATCAAGCGTCGCCTTCTGGCCGGTCACGATTTCCTCAATTGCGAATCCCTCGAAGTCGAAAGCCTTGTTGGCCACGGCCTCACCGAGGAACACCTGCTCGGCCGGCGCGCCCTGGCCGCTCTTCTTTACCACTCTCTCCAGCGGGCAGGACAGCGCGTATTCCCTGAAGCGCTCTATGAGCGAGAGCTTGCACTTGATCTCGTCGTAAGTCAAACCCTTGACGGAGAGGTCGCATACGTAAACGGGGGCCCAGAACGGGCGCAGTTCGGCGTCGAACTCCGCCCTGTAAGATATGTGTTCCTCAAGCCACAGTTTGTCGTTCTCATCCGTGGGGCCCTTGCTGGCCGCTTCGCTGACCAGGAACCGGAGTATGCAGTCGTCCAGTTCGGCCACGGGTATCTCCTCATCGAACAGCATTTCGCTCTGGGCCATCCGGTTGGCCCAGTCGGCGAATTCCTTTATCCTCTCGGCGATCCCGATGAGATGATGTCCCGGGTATCCGCCCTCGGGGATTTCGGCATGCTGACCCATGAGCTGCCGGAACCTGGCCTCAAGCGAAAGGCCCAGGAGTTCCACCTGCCGGCCCTGGTCGTTCACGTAGAACTCGCTCCGCGCCTCGAAGCCGATGCGCTTCAGCAGCCTCACGAGCGAATCCCCGACGGCGGCCGCGCGCGCGCTCACCACATTGAGAGGCCCGGTCGGGTTGGCGCTGACGTACTCCACCTGAACGGGTTTGCACTGCCCGATGGTGAAGGCCCCGCAGTTCTCGTCGCAGTCCCACGTGGCTATCTCGCGCAGCTTCTCTATGTAGGCTCCGGGGGCGATTCTCATGTTGATGAAGCCCGGCTTCTTCACGTCGATCGAATCTATTAGCCCCGACGGGACCTCCATGGCCCCTACGATTTTCTCGGCGATCTCCAGCGGCTTCTCCCCTGTCGACTTCGACGCGACCATGGCCAGGTTGGTGGCGAAGTCTCCGAAAGACTTCTCGCGCGGCTTGGAGACTTCGAAATGGAGCTCGCCCAGGGAGGGATAGACACGTCCAAGCACCTCCCGCAGCTCCTTCTCGATTTCCTGCCTTATGTTCACGCCTTTCCGCCCCTCACTTTCGGCACGATCTTCTCCATCGGGGCATCGCCCCACAGGGTCTCAAGCGAGTAGAACTTCCGGGTGGCTGCATTGAACACATGAACCACGACATTGACGTAGTCTATGAGGACCCAGCTCCCGACGGAGTGCCCCTCGACATGCCATGCCCTGGCGTTCTTCTTCTTCTTCATCCCCTCCACAACATTGTCCGCAATCGCCCTGACATGTCTGTCCGTGGACCCGCTGCAGATGACGAAGTAGTCGGTCGGAGCATTGAGTTTGCGAAGGTCGATGATCACAACGTCCTCGGCCTTCTTATCAAGCGCCAGTTTTGTGCAGGCCCTGGCTAGAGCCTTGGGTGCCAGAGAGGGAATCAGCGCCTCCCTTCCTTCGGGTCCTCCTTAAGCAGGACATTTACTATATTCGGCATCTGCCGCGAGAAGTAAACCCTGTCGATGTACCTGAGCACAATAATGGAAAAGGCGACGAACGCGGCCGCCATGACAACGGCTCCCGCCGTCCGGCCCAGGCCCGATGCCGCAAGCCATCTGTATCCAATGACGGCGCCGGCACATCCGGCCAGCATCGGGAAGATGTATATGAGAAAGGCGGCCGCCACCGCAAAGCCCGGGGGCGTCTCCACCTCTACCCTGTCCCCGACATCCGCCCCCATGCCGTTGGCCGCTTTTATCTCTTTGCGCTTCTTGCCTATCGTGGCGAAGCAGGCGCCGCACTTATTGCACTCGAGGTGCTCCCCGATGGCTATATCGGCCACGCCTTCTTCGACCGCGACAACGTAACCTACCTGTCTCATTCTGACAAGAACTTACTCTACCGGAGACCTGCTTTCAAGACCAACCTTTGCGAGAAGCATGGCGCTCAGGACCCCTGTCGCGAAGCCCACGGCCGCCCCCAGGATGACGAACGTCCCCAGGAGCTCGCGGGGAGCCCCGCCGCCCGTGAAGAGGACGGCGAACACCCATATCTGAACCGCATTATTGGCTACCGCCCCCGCCACGCTTGCGCCGACCACCGAAAGCGGAGGCACGGCATGTCTTCTCACAAGTCCCATGGCCGCCAGAGCGGCAACTCCCCCCGCCATGGACATAATGAAGGAGGGGCTGAGCATAATGCCGAGCAGGAGATTGCCCGCCGCTATCCTCACGAGCGTAACCAGCAGCGCTTCGGTGAACCCGAAGCCGAAGAGCGTGATTACGACTACCACGTTCGAGATGCCGATCCTCGCCCAGGGCACCGGCACGGGTATGAAACTCTCGAAAACATATGCGGCAACGGCGCATGCGGAAAGCACTCCGACTCTCGACAGCCGCTTCGCATCCAAGGTCTTCCCCTTTCCGCCCTCAGGGCACCACTGCGTCGAAGGCCGATTCGCCCTCTATCCTGACCGAAACCCCGTTTGGAACGCAGACTATGTAGTCGCCCTCGAGGGCTACCCTGCCCCGCTCGATGCATATCTTGTGAGGACAGGGGGACGATATGAAATCGACATAGCCGTCCTCTATCCTCACTTCAGTCACGCCCAGGGCGCCTTTCACCTCCACGACGCGGTCCTCGGAGAGCGGGACTATGCGAGTGCTGTCGCTTACGCTCCTGATAACGGCCGCTTCGCCCTGCGGCGCCCTCGGCCCGTGGGCGACCGCGAGCCAGACGCCCGCGGCGAGGAACACTGCGGTAAGAGCCATGTCACCGATCGTAGGTCGCGTCACTCCAACCTCTCGAACGAGTCTGCAATGCCGCCGGTCGTCACAACGTCCAGGCCCTCTCCATAGACGAACACGGCCTCGACACCCTGGAGACTCTCTGCGAGCGCGACGCCCCGTTCGGGGCCCAGGACGAACAGACCGGTGGCGAGGGCGTCGCAGAGGCAGGCGTCAGGCCCCACCACGGTCACGCTCACGGAATGTCCCGAGGGCATGCCGTCGCGCGGATCCAGGATATGATGGTATCTCTTTCCAGCGCAGGCGAATGACCTCTCGTAATCGCCGGAGGTCGCCACGGAGACCGGTCCCACCTCAAGGCAGCCCAGGAACTCGCCGCGCTCTCTGGGATGCCTTATGGCTATGCGCCAGGGCCCTCCCCCGGGCTTCTCGCCCAGTATCTTGATATCCCCGCCGGCGTTGACTATGGCGGCATCAAAGCCGAGGCGTCCTATTTCGGCTGCCGCCAGGTCGAGCGCGTATCCCTTGGCCACGCCGCCTATGTCGAGGATGAAACCGCTCGGGTCGCCCGCATACGGCCGGCCCGGCGCCGGGTACCTGTCGAGGCCGACATAGGCCAGCGCCGCGCTTATACAATCCGGCTCGGGCGGCCGCGCGCCCGCATAGAACTCCCATAGGCTCGACACGGACCCGATCGTCGGATCGAAGAGCCCGCCGGTTATATCCCAGGCCTCCCTGCCCACCGCCATAACCTCCTGGGCCTCTGGCGACGCGAGCACGCCCCGCTCGGCCCATGTTATGAGCCCGTCGCCGAACAGCGTGTCGATGCTCGCGATCACGGCGAAGGCCGAGTCAAGGCATGCCTCGCCGCTCACCTTCCCCTCGCCCCATATGCAGATCTCGACGAAGGTGTCCATCATCATTCTGGAATCACTGTACTCCCGGACTGTCTCCGCCCTCTGCCTCGTCAATGTGATAACCAGGACAATGGCGATGATTATGACCGGAACGGCGTAGGTGTATTTTCTCATGACGCGGGTTCTATTTCTGCCTGGCGATGACGTAGTCGGCCAGGACTGCCAGGGATTTCCTGGCCGGGCATTCGGGAATGTCCTCAAGCCGGTCCTTGGCGCTGTCGACGAGCCGGGCGCAAAGCCGGCGGGAGT
>JASFEA010000033.1:0-23427 GCA_050125095.1 bacterium | reverse complement strand
GGAGAAGATGCAGAAGTACGGGGTCGACGCCGAGCCCCAGAACATACTGCTTACAAACGGCTCCCAGCAGGCTCTCGACCTCATCGGCCGCATATTCATAGACGAGGGCGATGTCATCATAACGGGTAAGCCCACCTACCTCGGAGCATTGCAGGCCTTCAAGGTCTATGCGCCCGAGATAATCGGCATAGACGTGGACGATGAAGGCATGCGCATGGACGAGCTCGAGAATGTGCTCGCCAGTGCCAAGACCAAACCCAAATTCATTTACGTCCTCCCCAATTTCCACAATCCCATGGGTGTGACCCTCACGCTCGAGCGAAGGACGGCTCTCGTGAAGGCAGCGGCCAAGTATGGCATACCCATCATCGAGGACGACCCCTACGGCGAGCTCCGCTTCGAGGGCGAGGACATCACGCCCATAGTCGTCCTCCACAAGGAGAATGTCATTTACCTCAGCACGTTTTCCAAGACCCTGGCCCCGGGCATAAGGCTGGGCTGGGTGGTCGGGCCGGAGCGTATCGTCCGGAAGATAGTGCAGGCCAAGCAGTCCACCGATCTTCACACCAGCACCTTCATACAGATGATCGCCAATGACATCATGCAAAGAGGCATACTCAAGGCCCATTCCAAGGTAATAAAGGCCGCCTACGGGGAGCGCAGGCATATCATGACGGCCGCGATGGAAGAGCATTTCCCCCAGGGCGTTACCTGGACCAAGCCCGTGGGCGGGCTCTTCCTGTGGGTCCGCACGCCGGAGCACCTGAACACCATGGAACTTCTCGAGACCGCCGTCGAGAAGAAGGTGGCCTATGTTCCGGGCACCGTATTTTTCCCCGACGGCTCGGGCCTGAACACCATGCGGCTCAACTTCTCGAATGCCACACCGGACAATATCAAAGAGGGAATCAAGAGGCTGGGAAGAGTGCTGGAAAAAGCGATCGGCTAGGCGGCGCCCGACGGCGCCCAACCTTGTAATCCTGTAAGGAGGGCTTGATGAACGACGAGGACAAGTTCGTACCTTTCGTGCCTGCCGACAAGAAGATCCCCGAGCTCACCGTGGCCGCAGCCATACTGGGAGTCATTCTGGGCGTCATCATGACTTCGGCCAACGCCTACGTGGGTCTCTACGCCGGGATGACGGTGACGGCCTCCATTCCGGCCGCCGTCATATCAATGGGCATACTGCGGGGCATATTCCGCAGGGGGACGATACTCGAGAATAACATCGTCCAGACCATCGCCTCAGCGGGCGAGTCCCTGGCCGCGGGCATCATCTTCACCATGCCGGCGCTGGTGCTCATAGGAGTGTGGCAGGACTTCAAGTTCTGGCCGGTGACGCTCATCGCCGTCTGCGGGGGGCTCCTGGGCGTCCTCTTCATGATCCCCTTAAGGAAAACCCTCATCGTCGAAGAGAAGGAGCTCATCTACCCCGAGGGCCTTGCTTGCGCGGAGGTGCTGGAGGTGGGCGAACGCGGCGGAAGCGGCGTGGCCTACATCTTCACGGCCATGGGCCTGGGCTTCATCTTCAAGGGCTGGACATCGGCGATTTCCATAATAAAGGGAACCGTCGAGCATGCGTGGACTTCGGGCCGGTCGCTTTTCTATTTCGGCGGCGACATGTCGGTGCTCCTCGTCGGCATCGGTTACATAGTGGGCCTCAATATCTCCATGCTGGTCTTCTTAGGCGGCGCCATTGGCTGGCTCGTGGGAATTCCCCTTTACAGCGCGGCCAACGGCATCCCCGCGGGAGAGGGCCTCATCGACTCGGCCGCAACCATCTGGAGCACGCAGATAAGATACATGGGCGTGGGCGCCATGATCGTGGGCGGGCTATGGTCCATTATCCGCGTGCGCCACGGCATCGCCAACGGGGTCAAGATGGCGCTGTTCGGTCACCGGGAGGTCTCGGAGTTCCAGAAAGTCAAGCGCACCGAACAGGACATGCCCCAGCGGGTGATCCTCGGTCTCACCGTCGTCTCGGTGCTCGCCATCCTCGGCATCTATTACTATCTGACGCGGTCTGCGGGCATCACGGTCACGTCGACGGTCGCCATGTTCATAGCCGGCTTCTTCTTTGTGGCCGTATCCAGCTACATCGTCGGCCTCGTCGGCTCTTCCAACAACCCCATATCGGGCATGACCATCTGCACAATACTCTTCGCCTCCGCCCTGTTGCTTATCATGGGCATGAAGGGCGATTCGGGCATACTGGCGTCGCTCGGAGTCGCGGGCGTGGTGTGCTGCGCGGCGGCAACCGCGGGGGATATTTCGCAGGATCTCAAGACCGGGTACATGGTGGGCGCCACGCCTAAACGCCAGCAGGCGGCCCAGATCCTGGGTGTACTGATTCCCGCATTCGTGATCGCCCCCACGCTTACCGTGCTTCACAAGGCATACGGCATCGGCTCGACCACGCTGCCGGCGCCTCAGGCCAGGCTATTTGAGAGCATCGCCCGGGCCATGTTCACCGAGCAGACGCTGCCGTGGCGCATGGTCGAATACGGGGCCGCCATCGGGATCGCGCTTATCATAATGGACGAGATCTTAAGGCACAGGAAAGCGGGCTTCCGCGCCCATGTGATGCCCGTGGCGGTGGGGATATACCTGCCCTTCTCTCTGGCCGTGCCCATATTCGCAGGCGGGCTCATAAGCCTCCTCGTAAAGGCCGTGACGCGAAGGGCGGGCTATGAAGAGAAGGCCACCCACCGCGGTCTCCTCTACGCCTCGGGGCTCATAGCCGGCGAGGCCATCATGGGCATATTGATCGCGTTGTACATTTTTATATCCGGCTCCACCGGCTGGGTGAGATGGCTATTCCGGTTCGAACTCCCGGTGGTGCTCGTTGACAGCAGGTTCGTCTCGCTGGTTATCATGGGCCTGATGATACTGTCAATCATACTCGTTTCCGTATTCCCAAGAGTAAGACGGGGGGACAGTTAAGTGAAAGACCTTAAAGAGGCCGCTCATGTGGCCCTTACCGAGTGCATGGATGTCAAGAGAGGCGAGAACGTCGTCGTCCTGATCGACGAGCCCCAGCGGAGGATTGGACAGGCCTTCTGGGAGACGGCACGCGAACTCGGCGCCGAAGCCATTCTCTGCGAGATGCTGCCCAGAGAGACCAACGGCGAAGAGCCTCCCAAGGCCGTCACCGGGCTGCTCGCCGCATGCGACGTATTCGTGATCCCTACGTCCAAATCGCTCTCCCACACCGACGCCCGCAGGAACGCCTGCGCCAAAGGCGCCCGCGGGGCCACGCTTCCGGGCATCACGGAGGAGGCCATGGCGAGAAGCCTCAAGGCAGACTACAAGGGCATTGAGGCGCGCACCAAGAAGCTGTCCCCGATTGTCACAGCCGCCCGGGAGGCCCGCGTCACCACCGCGCTCGGCACCGACATCACCATGTCGCTGGAGGGAAGGGACTGCCACGAGGACCACGGCATCGTGCGGAGCCCCGGGGAGTTTACCAACCTGCCCGCGGGCGAGGCCTATCTCGCTCCGCTGGAGGGCACCGCGAAGGGCAGTATAGTCGTGGACGGCTCGGCGGCCGGCGTCGGCCTGGTCAAGGATCCCATCACCCTCATCGTTGAGGGCGGCTACGCCACTGAGATCACGGGCGGGGCCGAGGCCCGGAAGCTCAACGAGATCACGGCCAAGTTCGGCAAGGACGGCCGCAACATCGCCGAGCTCGGCATCGGCACCAATGACAAGGCCATACTCACGGGACTCGTGCTTGAAGACGAGAAGGTGATGGGCACGGTTCACATCGCCATCGGCGACAACGCTTCCATGGGAGGAAACGTATCCGTTCCCAGCCACCTCGACCTGGTCATAAAGAAGCCCACGCTCTACCTCGACGGCAAGGAGATAATCCGGGACGGCAACCTCCTCATCTGAGACGCCGCCCCTGACAGGGTTATTCCGTAACGGCCGCGCCGGAAACAGGCGCCGGCAGTCCCGATAGAGGCAACATTTGCACGGGTTGCTCCATCCACACGGATCAAGGAGGATGCCAGTGAAACCCATAACCGCATTCGTATCCGCAGTCATCCTGCTGGCCCTGCCATTATCAGCAGTATCCGCGGGCGGTAAGGCATTATACGAGGTGGACGGGAGGACCTATGAGGGTTACTTCACCCAGCCTCATGACCGCGCTCCACTTGTACTTCTCATTCACGACTGGGACGGCCTTACCGACTACGAGATAACTCGTGCCGACATGCTGGCCGAACTCGGATACTCAGTCTTTGCGGCCGACATGTACGGCGCGGGCGTGAGGCCCGCGAGCATTGAGGAGAGGCGCCGGCTCACAGGGGAGCTTTACAAAGACCGCCCGAAGATGAGGAATCTCCTGGAGGCAGCGCTTCGCGCCGCGGCATCGAACGGCGCCGACGTCGGCAATGCCATTGCCATGGGATACTGCTTCGGAGGCACGGCCGTCCTCGAACTCGCCAGGTCGGGCGCAGATCTCAAGGGCTTCGTCGCGTTTCACGGAGGCTTGAGCACCCCTGAGGACCAGGACTACTCGCGCACGCGGGGGCAGGTACTCATCTTCCACGGCTCGGCGGACGAGAGCGTGAGCATGGCGGAATTCGCGGACCTGGCGGGTAGCCTCGAGAAGGCGGGCGTTACCCACGAGATGACCACGTACGGGGGAGCTCCGCATGCCTTTACGGTATTCGGATCGGAGCGATACCGCGAGGACGCCGACAGGAGATCCTGGAGGCGTTTCACGCAGTTCCTTGCCGACGTGCTGACTGTGCCCGTCGAACCGGAAGAAGACGCATCGGAGTAACCGGTCTACCGGCCGGAACAGGACCGGGGACCGCAACCGGGAGCGCAACAGCCCGACCGCCTGCCGGTGGTCGCCCACGGCTAGTCGCTTCCGGAGATGCTCTTTAGGATATCGCCGTATTTCAGCGCGTAGTCGCTGTTAAAGATTGAGATGCCGCGGAGGCCGTATGACCGCGCCACCTGAATCTGCCCGGCGAAGGTGATGTCATCGACCCCCTCCATATAGGCGCCGATGCCGGCCACCACACTCTCCTCCCCCGCGAGAAGCGAGTACTCGCGGACGCCTTTCTCGAACAGGTCCATACTGGAGGTGTAGATCATGGGAACCAGAAGGTCCACGTAGCCCTGGAGGAGCCACTCCAGGCCGTCCTGGAAGAAGTACTCCTTGCCCTCCATGTAGTCGCGCCGCAAGGTCACCGAGAGGATTGCATGCGGGCGTTCCTCTTTGACGATCCTGTTGATGTCCCCTATAAGATCGGAAAGCTGCGACATTCTCCAGATGGCGTAGGTCATTCCGGCCGGAGCATAAGGCGCGTAGGTCCTGTATGCGGACCTGCTTGCATCATCATATGAATACGTCGAGTCGGGGAATCTCACGTAATCGAGATGGACACCGTCGACCTCATAGCCGCAGACGATCTCTCTTATTATCTCCCTGGTGCGCTCCTGGACGCCTGGGACCGTCGGGCTCAGGAAAGCATAGGCGTGGCCGGCCGCCGACCTCTCGAGCGGCATCGGCTCTCCCCGCCTGTTCCGGGCGAGCCATTCGGGATGCTCCAGCATGACATGCCGGGGCACCGTCTCCGTAGGCCCCCTGGGCGAGTCCGATACAGGCCATGCGGGAAACACGTTGACCCAGGCGTGAACGGCCATACCCCGCTTGTGCCCCTCGACCACCGCTACCTCCAGGGGATCCCAGCCGGGGTCCCGGCCAAGCGTGCCCGTCAGCACGCCCGACCAGGGCTCGAGGTCGGACCTGTACAGCACCGTGCACGCCCCGCGCACCTGGAAGAAGACCGTGTTGACGCCCACCGCGCTGAGCCTCTCGAATGTACCGGATATGTCACCGGCGCTCCTAAAACCCCAGCGGGTGACCCAGGCTGCCCTTATCTCCCTCGTCCCCGGGCCCGCCGGCTGCTCCAGCCCACCAGCGGCGCCCTCGTCCGCCTCAAGCGCGTGGAGGCAAGGCGGGCAGGGAACCGCAAAAAGCCCAAGGAGAAGCCAGGAAACCGCAAGAACAGTCCAAACAGGTCTCATATGCTGAGACTTAAGCCATGAGGGGGGAGTAATCAAGACATAATTGGGGAAATATAATAAAGGGCGGGGCCTACGTTGCGAGCTTGGCACTGAAGCCTACCGGGACGCTCCTATCCAGTAAGACCCCGCCCTTTCAAGAGTCCCTGCGTGAACTCTCGAATACTCCGGACACCACCCATCCACCGCCCAAAAGTGCTTTCTTAAAATTTGATGTAGGAACCCTTAAAAAGGTCGCAGGAAATGTGTCGGCCATCTCGTTTTTTTCATGGAATATTGGGTTGACGCCCCTCCGAGGCCGGGAGTATGGTGGGGCCGAAAGGGGGGTTGACGCATGGAAGAGGTAAAGGTCGGTGAAGTGGTGAAATACTTCTCCAAGCCCGGCGTCGCCGCGATAGTCATAACGGACGGCGTTCTCAAGGCCGGCGACACCATCCATATCAAGGGGCATACCTCCGATTTCACCCAGAAGATCGAGTCGATGCAGATCAACAACCAGGCGGTACCTGAGGCGAAGGTCGGCGATGACGTCGGCATTAAGACCAGCGAGCGGGCGCGCCCGGGCGATATCGCCTACAAAGTTGTCGAATCCTAGCAACTACCGGCAAAGAGGATTTCGCTTGACCCCCATTGAGGCATCTGTTACGTTCCCTGTGTTTGGGAGGCAGCGAGCGAATAGTATCAGCTTCTTTCTGCTCGTCAAAACGATAGGAAATCTGAAGGGAGGATTACTATGAGAAGAGCAGTCGCCCCAGTTATCCTGGCCCTGGCCGCCCTCGTATTCACCTCATGCGGAGGCCCCGAGGTGGTGTGGAACGCGGACATCGAGAAGGCCGGTTTCACCGAGATGGACGACTCTTTCCCCGCCTTGAGGGACGCCATGACTGAGCTGGACGAGACCATTAACAGAAGGATCTCGTCGACCAGGTACAAGAACGAAGCCCTCGAGGACTACAAGGTCATCACCGACTTCATCGACGTGCTGCAGTTCTACTACCTGCCCGTGCTCAACGCAAGGGCGATGATCTCCAAGGCTTACAGAGAGATAGAGCTCGGCATGTACACGGAAGCCGTGGAGGACATCAGCAATGCCGTCGACCTCGTGAACAAGGCCGCCCTCAAGTCCAACGAGAGGACCAAGATCGGTTTCGACAAGGTTAAGGAGAGCCTTGTCAACGTGGGCGAGGTCTCAGACGCCACCAGAGAAGCCAGCATGATGAAGCTGTCAAACAGTGCCAAGATGCTCAACATTCTCATAGAGCAGATAAACCCGGTGATCGAGACTACCGAAGAAGGTGAATCCCTGATCGACGGGCAGTTGTAAGACTTAGGAAGTAGGACTTAAGATAAGGTCGGGCCCGGGGGCATGCTCCCGGGCTCTTTTTTTGGCTTCGCCCCGGGAGCCTTGATCTGGAATGTCCTGTCGGATGTGAGCTCGGGGTCGAAGCTGGTGTTGCCCCCGCTGTAGACCAGGAGCTGGCGGGTCGAACCGGCGCCTCTGGGGAAGCGCCAGTAGGCCCATGGCAGACGGAGGAGCTGGCGCGTCACCACGGTGCGGAAGTGCTCCGGCACATCCTCAAGGAACCCGGTACCATCGATTTCCAGCCGCTCGAGCCTGCTCTTGTACTTCTCGGGATTCTCCTTTATGGGCCGGTCCCACATAACCGTCAGCACCGAGAGTATGCGCCTGCCGATGGAGAGGCGCTTACCGCGCGTGAGGTAGACCCCCTTCAGGCTCGGGGTATGGAACACGATGTCCATGTCGACCTCGACGAGCCAGGTCAGGCGCTCGGAGGTGTCCCTGTAGCGCGCGAGCATGGCGTCGTGATAGTCCCGGGCCTTCTTGCGCGTAATTCCTCCATAGCCGAACCAGAGCTCCCGGTAGTGAAAATCATTGACCACGTATTCCAGCTTTCCCCTCTCTTCGCCGTCGGCCCTGATCCAGATCTCCAGACGCTCCCAGTCCTTCTCCCAGAACTTCAGGAGCTCGGCGGGCGCCAAGTGCACGTATCGCCACACCCAGTAGTACTTCCCCTCCAGCCAGTAGGGCTCGTGGCCCTCCCTGTAGTGCATATGCGGCTTCCGCCCGTCGTTCACGTAGAAGTAGAGTGCCGGCGGGAGCGACCGCGGGACGAAGAACCACTCGACCAGGTAGAGTATGAAGGCCGTAAGCACAATGGCTATCATGAAACCCTGGAAGCCCTGCGCCTCCCTGACGAGAACCCTGATGGCGATGATGGGAAGGGGCGAGACGGTGGCCGTCAGGAGGTCGTCGAAGAGTGCCCAGAGAATGAGCAGCACTATAGGGTAATGCAGATAACTCAGGTAAGCCGCGGCCGGCTCGGCATGCAGAAGTCTCATGAAAGGGGTTATCAGCGCTCCGTAGCCGAGCACTATGAGAGAGGCAAGGAAAACCTTGTAGCGGGCGAAGAACATGCTGTTCGAGGCGACCAGCCTCATCGGATTCAGGACCCCGGACGCCAGCTTGTCGACGCCCGAGTAAATGTCCGCCAGCCCGCCCTCCTTGGGCTCCACCCGCAGCGCGTGGTCTATCAGAAGGCGCTCGATTTCGCTGGGAGAGCCGTCGTCCGCCGGCTCCTTCTTCTCCGGCGCGCGGCCGATGACCCTTAAGATGAGCCCGTAGAGCACCACGAAGGGCTTGAGAAGCGAGTAGAGAATGAGATAGCCGAAGCGCGGCAGGCCCGCCGCCGGGCGGTTCAAGAACTTCCTGAAGGACTCGAGAGACATGCCGACCGAGGTCGTCGACTCCTGGTTTACGATGTCGGTGAGATTGAGGACGCTGGCCCAGTAGTCCGAAAAGAGAAACGGCCCGTCGCATTTCCTCGCTTCGAAGTCCTGCAGGTCGTGGAATGATATTCCCTCGTTCATCCGCGCTCCTTTGGGCGTATGCTACCACCCATGGCCCCCGCCGTCAACGCCGAGGTCATTTATGGGGTCAGTTTACGGGGTCAGGTCTCCAAATGCACAATCGCCCCGGCGCGGATGCGGAGGCGTTCCGCCCGGGCTTCGTGTTGTAAAGAAGCCACCGGCGAACGCCGAGTATCCGCAGAAGGCCAACCACTGTGCATTTCAAGACCTGACCCCAACATGCACAGTCATGCCGGTTGACAGCCACAGGCCGAATTGCTAATATGCCGTCAATGAAGGCTGTAACCTCCAGACCCGCGGCCATGTACGTGCCCTTGTCATTGCTCTTATTCCTCATTGCCTTTGTGCTGCTTTGCGCCCAGGCCGTGCCGGCCTCTCCCGCCAGGGTGCGCGCAGCCGACACCCCGGATGACTGGGGGACCTGTCTTACGCTGACCTGGTCACAGGCCGGCCCCGCCGACCAGATAGAAACCTATGAGGTGTGGCGCTATGATGGCGCAGCGCCGGCGCTCACGATCCCCACAGTCGCCGCGGACTCGGTCGACATGCTGCTTAAGAGCCTGGGTTGGGCCGTCGTGGACACAGTCAAAATAACCGACACCACCTTTACCGACACCGGCCTGGACGCCGGTTCGGACTATACATACATAGTAGCGGCCTCCTTCGGGGCCACGAAACTGCCCTCGGAGCCGACGGTTCCCGTGAGTCCGTCGAAGCAGTACCTGAGGGGCGCCACGGTCAACGTTCTCGTGGCGGTGGCCGTCTTCATGGCGCTCGTGGTATTACTCGTCGAGTGGGCGAGACGCGGCGCCAAGCTCTTCATCAGGCGCATCGCGGGCCTCGAGGCCGTGGAGGAGGCCGTGGGCAGGGCCACCGAGATGGGCAGGCCCATACTCTATGTGCCCGGGCTGGACCCCATGGACGAGGTAGCCACTGTCGCCGCCATCGACATTCTGGGGCAGGTGGCCAAGAAAGCGGGCGAGTACGAGACCAGGCTCGTCTGCCCCAACCGCGACCCCATAGTGATGGCCGTGGCCCAGCAGGTGGTGCGCGAGTCCTACGCGAGCGTGGGCAAACCGCATCTCTACCAGGATGAGAACGTTTTCTACGTTACATACAGCCAGTTCGGCTACGCCGCCGCGGTCGCGGCCTACATGGTTCGCGAGCGACCGGCGACCAATTTCTTCATCGGCAAGTTCTACGCCGAGTCGCTGGTTCTGGCTGAGACCGGCAACGCGACCGGCGCCATACAGATAGCGGGCACCGACTCCGACGCCCAGCTGCCGTTCTTCATCAGCGCCTGCGACTACACTTTGATCGGCGAGGAGCTCTACGCCGGCGCCGTGTATCTTTCGAGGCGGCCGCTTCTTCTGGGCGCGCTCAAGGCCCAGGACTACGCCAAGATCATAATCCTAGTCGCCATGGTGCTCGGGATCATCATCCCCATGCTGAGCCCGGAGTTCTTCGAGACTTATAGATCGCTGTTCGGATAGGAGGAAGCGTGAAGAGACAGGGGCCTGTGATAGTCGCCTTCATCATAGGCATGCTCATGCTCATCCAGTTCTTCACGCCCAACCCGTTTTTCCTGCGTCTCTATAACCTCTTCCTCGACTGGAAACAGGTCGTCCTCGGCTGCACTCTCATCCTCGGGACATGGAGCCTAATCCGCTACCACACCCGCCGGATAGGGCGCAGGCAGCAGAACTGGCAGTACTCGTACGTAACCCTGATCGGCCTCGCGTTCATGGTGCTGGCCGCGCTTATCTGGAAGACAGAGGGCGGCCCCTATCGATGGATGTTCCAGAACATCCAGGTGCCCATGCAGGCCACCATGTTCTCGCTGCTGGCCTTCTACGTGGCGTCCGCTTCCTACCGGGCCTTCAGGGCGAGGACCTTCGCGGCGACGCTGCTTCTCATAGCGGGCGCGTTGGTGATGCTCGGGCGCGTCCCGGTGGGGGCTCTTATAGGCGGCAATATCGGCGGGCATGAAGTCACGGTGAGCACCATAGCAGACTGGATCCTGAACGTGCCCAACCTCGCCGCCAAGCGGGGCATCATGATAGGCGTCGGCCTCGGTATGACGGCAACGGCGATAAAGATCATACTCGGAATCGAAACCACTTACCTGGGGAAGTCCGACTGATGGCGTTTTACGACCGCATGATGCAGATCGACCGGAGGATCATTTACCTCTGCATGACGCTCGCGGTCGCCATTCCCCTCATCGTGCCCATCGGCATGCCGGTCCAGGTCTCGGACGAGGCGCGCGGTTTCTACGACCACATCGAGGACCTCGAGGCCGGGGACATAGTGCTCTTCTCCTTCGATTATGAGGGAGATGTCATGGCCGAGCTCAATCCCATGTCCATAGCGGCCCTGAGGCATCTCTTCAGGCAGGGCGTCCGCGTTGTATCCGTGACCATGTACGCGGGCGGCACGGGCATCGCCCAGGACATACTCGAGGAGACGGCTGCGGAGTACGGCAAGGAATACGGCATAGACTACGTCTTCCTTGGCTACAACCCGGACTGGTCGGGCACCATCCTGCGCCTGGGCGAGAGCTTCAAGGCCACCTACCCCGCCGACCAGTTCGGAAAGTCGACGCGTGAGATCCCGCTCATGCAGGACGTGGAGACCTATAACGACATCGCCCTCCTGGTGTCCATCGCAGGAAGCGCCCTTTCCGAGTACTGGGCCATCTGGGCGGGCGGCCGTTACGGCGTGACCGTGGTCTCGGGCAATACGGCGATACAGGCCATTCTGATATATCCTTATTACAACGCCGGGCAGATACCGGGCTTCCTGGGCGGCCTCAAAGGCGCCGCCGAGTACGAGAGGCTCGTGGACATACCCGGCCTCGGCATCAAGGGGATGGACGCCCAGTCGGTGGCGCATCTCCTCATGCTCTCGTTTATCGTAATCGGCAACGTCGGCTACTTCCTCTCCCGCAGGCATGAGAGGAAACTCAAGGAGGAATAGGAGCGGCAATGAGCGCTGATCCGGGCATATGGGTGGCGGCGATACTGACGCTGGCGATATTCTCATTCCTCTACCGCGAGAACCCCGTCTTCCGTTTCGCCGAGCACCTGCTCGTGGGGGTCTCGGCGGGTTATTATCTCGTGCAGTACTTCTTCTCGGCCGTCTACCGCAAGCTCTATGTCCCGGTGTTCGATAATCACGAGTACATCCTCATCATGGGAGGCGTGCTGGGCGCCATGATGTTCGCGCGGCTCTGGCGCAAGTACGAGTGGGTGTCCCGCTACCCAATCGCTTTCTACGTCGCCGCCTGGGCGGGCTATGTCATCCCGTCCTACGTGCAGGTCCGCATCCTCCAGCAGGCCGAGAGCACCATGTTCAATCCCATGGCCCTCCCCCCGGCCGAGGCCGTATCCAACTTCATCATCTTCCTCGGGGTGGTGACGACGCTGTCCTACTTCTACTTCTCCGCCGAGCGCAAAGGGCCCCTCAAGATATCGTCCCATGTCGGCGTAATTTTCATCATGATCGGCTTCGGGGCCACCTTCGGCTACAACGTCATGGGCCGAATCAGCCTGCTCATAGGCCGCTTCCAGTTCCTGCTGACCGACTGGCTCGGCATAGTGCAGTAACTACAATAGGATTGACACCCGACTTCGCGGTTGTTACCCTGCTCGCGGACCAACTGGAGGGAGAATCATACCCATATCGCTCGATTTCCTGCTCGCCTTCCTCTTTATAGCCCTCGGGGGAGTGTCTTTCTTCACCATGCTCCACCTCATGGGAACGAGCCACACCAAGCACGGCCGCACGCTGCGCACGGTGCACAGATTGAGCGAGCTCTTCGCCATATTGGTCTTCGCCGTGATCATCGCGGACGATATCACGAGCCTTATAAGATCGGGCTTCTCCGTGCGCGGAGTCATATTGCTGACGCTGGGCGCGGTGCTCATTCCGCTTTTAATAGTCAAGAACCTCATATCCGAACGCTATCCCGAGCTCAGAAACAGGCTTATATCCATAGGCACCACGGTGCTCGTGGTCATCTTCGTCTTCTCCGCGGCTTCGGCCATGTTCCACTACTTCGGGACGCGGGAGGGCCCGGGTGAAGCCGGCGAGCCGGCGCCCGAGGTCGACATGGCTCAGGCCAGGGAGCTCTTCGTCACCAAGTGCTCCAAGTGCCACCGGCTGGACACTCCTCTTCTGGACACCCATACCCGGGAAGAGTGGCGGGCCGTCGTCGAGACCATGCGCGCCAAGGATCCCGCCTGGATCAGCGAGGACCAGGCCGTGGCCATCGTGGAGTTTCTTGTTCACGCGGGGGCCCCCGGGCAATGATTGAGCTTGCGCGAGAGGACCTGGACAACTTCGAGCACGCCATCGGCGCCGAATGGCTCGAGACCAACGGCCTGGGCGGCTTCGCGTCCTCGACGGTGCTCGGGATAAACACGAGGAAATACCATTCCCTCCTCAGCGTGGCCCAGAACCCGCCGGTCGACCGGGTCGTCATGGTCTCGCGCATGGACGAGACCGTCACGGTGGGAACCGAGAAGTACGACATCTCGGCCAGCGAATTCGAGGCCGCGGTCTACCCGACCGGCTATAAATACCTGGAAAGTGTGCGCCTGGACCCCTTCCCCATCTTCACATACCATGTGGGCGGCGTCAGGATCGAGAAGAGCGTTTTCATGGTCTACGGCGAGAACATGACCGTCGTGACCTATACCGTGAAGCCCATGCCGGGCGGACCCCGCAGGAGCCAGGTCGTACTGACCCTGAGGCCGTTCATCGCCGGAAGAGACCATCACCAGGTGATGCGCGAGAACGCCGAATTCAACCGCGACGTGAATGTCACTCCCGAGAGTCTCAACATGAGACCGTACGGCGCCCTGCCGCCGGTTTACATCGGCTTTAAGGGCGGGCGCTTCCAGCACTCCGGCTACTGGTACCGCAACTACTTCTACCGCAAGGAACGGGCCCGGGACTATGCCTGCGTGGAGGACCTTTACTCCCCGGGCCTTGTAGTATTCCACTTCGATGACACCGACAGCCGGTCCGTCATACTCTCTACCGAGCCCATACCCAACGCGCCCGCTGAGGGCATTCGCGGCAAGGAGCTTCGCCGGAGAAGGCGGCTCATGACGGGCCCGCTCGCCGACACCGAGTTCGGCCGCTACCTTATACCCGCCGCGGACTCCTTCCTCGTAAGGCGCGGCGACGACGGCCGGTCGGTGATAGCCGGCTATCCCTGGTTTACGGACTGGGGCAGGGACGCCATGATCAGCCTGCCCGGCCTCACGTTGGTTACGGGCCGCTATGACGACGCGCGCCGCATAATCTCGACGTTCCTTGAAAGCGTCAGGGACGGGCTCATTCCCAATCGCTTCACCGACGAAGAGGACGCCGCGGAGTACAACACCGTCGACGCCACGCTCTGGCTCTTCGAGGCCGTGCGGAAATACTACGACTACACCAATGACTGCGACTTCATCGCCTCCCTCCTGCCGGCGCTTCGCGACATAATAACCCATCACCTCGAGGGCACCATGTTCTCCATCAAGGCGGACAGCGACGGGCTTCTCGCGGGTGGGACGCCGGATGTGCAGCTCACCTGGATGGACGCCAAAGTAAACGGCGAGGTAATCACTTCACGCTCGGGCAAGGCCGTCGAGATAAACGCCCTCTGGTACAACGCCCTCATGATTATGTCCGACCTCTCGGCTGACGCCGGCGCCCTGGCCGAAGAGAGCAAGTACGACATCCTGGCGAGCCGGGTCTTCGAGAGCTTCAACCGCGAGTTCTGGAACGGGGAACGCAACTGCCTCTATGACGTGATTACCCCCGATTACAGGGACGGTTCCATAAGACCCAACCAGATATTCGCAATCAGCCTCACCTATCCGGTGCTCGACAAGGCGAGGCGGCCGGGGGTCATGGAGGTCGTGAAGTCGGATCTCGTGACGCCGTTCGGCCTGCGCACCCTGTCGCCCCACGACCCGCGCTACTGCGGACGATATGAAGGAACTCTCTACGAGAGGGACAAGGCCTATCACCAGGGCACTGTGTGGCCGTGGCTGATCGGTCATTACATCAGGGCATACCAGAGAACCTATGGCATAACGGATGAGACTCTCGACTACTGCAACGGTCTTCTCAAGGGATTATTCGACCACATGAAGGTAAACGGTCTCGGCACCATAGCCGAGGTCTATGACGGCGACCCGCCCCAGCGCCCGCTGGGCTGCTTCGCGCAGGCCTGGAGCGTTGCCGAGGTGCTCCGCACCATCGCGGAGGACCTCCGCGTGAAGCCCAGGCCGCGACGCCCCAGTGTCTCACACTCATTTTAGGACTCGGGCCCTAGAACCTCAAGGATGCCGTCAGGTACCCCGCCCCTGATACGAAGGACCACGCATCGGTATCCCGACTATAACGTTCCCCGTAGTAGTTGCGTTCGAGCCTTTCCCATGTCCTGCCGAGTCTCATATAATAGCGCGCGCCCAGGCTTATGCCGCTTGTGAAGGCCCATTCAGCCCCCAGCACACCCTGCAGCGTGGCGCGGTGGCTGGTTGACTTGGAGGTCTCCCTGTCTTCCAGGTCATAGGCATCCGTGCGCTCGTCTTCGGACCAGTAGTACGAGTACATTGCTCCAACCCCCACATAGGGGGCCACGCTGTGAAAAGTCGAGAGGTATTTCTCAAGCGTGTAGCTCATCCCGAATCCCACCCCGGTCCCATCTATATCCAGACCGGTGGTATCGTACCGGCTCTCCGACCATCTCGAGTTAATCCCGAGGTCAAACATAACGAGGGAGGCGAGCCTGCCCGGGTGGAACAGCCGAAAACCCAGGCCTCCTTCATAGCTTCCCAGCTGCCAGCCGGAGAAGCCGAAAACGACCTGCGTCTCCCCCGCGGGGTAAGGGTAGGGCTCCTCGCAGTAAGCGAGACCCGCAACAGCCAAAACAGCAAGAACCAGGAGTATGGTGGCGCGCAATTTCATCGGGTTCCCCCTTCTCTCAAGAGTCCACTAATGCGCCGGGTCTGATCACGATTCACAGCTCTTAACTAAACTCTGGCAATTATACAGGAGCCGGGCCCCCTATGACAGCCTTAATCCAAAACCTCCTCAGCTGTTGACTAATTCACGCACTTGTCTTTATATGGAACTACTGATGAAAACAGGAGAAATAACGCAATGAAAGCACACAAAGCGCTGTGGAGGTTGATCTGCTGGGCGGGCGTCGTCATCTTGCTTAACGCCGCCGTAACCACCTGCTTCAGTTACGAGCCCAAAGTGGAGAACGAACCCGAGGAGTCCGACACGCTGACCGTGGAGGCCCGGATCGACTCGGTTCCCCTGCCCATATTCAAGCAGGACTCGCTTGCTACGGTGCCAATGGATTCAGCCGCCGTCCCAACCGAGCTTACCTTCAGTGATTCTGCAATGGCGGACACGCTCTATGTGAAGAAGAAAGAAAAGCCGTTCTATAAGCAGTGGTGGTTCATCGCCGTCGTGGTCGGCGTCGTCACCGCCACTGTGATCGCAATAGCGTCGGGGGGCGGTGAGGACAAGGACGACCTCCCTGAATTCCCCGACCCGCCTGATAAATAACGAGGAGGGCTCACGCCATGAAGACCGGGAACATTCATCTTATCCTGATTCTGACTCTTGCCTTTGCGATGCTCGCGGCGGCGGGCGTATACGCCGTGCCCCAGACGATCACTTACCAGGGACTCCTCCGCGAGGACGGCGACCTGGTGACGGGCTCGAAGTCGGTGACATTCGGGATTTACGGCGCGTCCACGGGGGGCTCCGCGCTGTGGGAGGAGACCCAGACTGTCGAGTTCGACAACGGCGCCTTTGCGGTGATACTGGGCAGCGGGACTGCCATACCCGCGACCGTATTCCAGGGCCAGCGCAGGTGGCTCTCCGTCGCAATCGAGGGCGGAGACGAGATGCTGCCGAGGCCGGAGATCGTGAGCGTCGGCTACGCGTTCCACGCCGGTACGGCGGATGACGCAGCGTTGCTTGACGGCCGCGAGTCCTGGGAGTTCGCCGGGGCCACGCATACGCATGACTCCCGCTATTACACCATTTCGGCGCTGACGGCGTCCGACGGCGACCCGCCCAATGAGGGCTCCAACTTCATTCACTGGGACCTTCTCACGGGCGTGCCGACCGGCTTCGCCGACGGCACCGACGAGTCGGGCGGCGTCACCGACCACGGCCTCCTGACGGGTCTCGGCGACGACGACCATCCCCAGTACGCGCGTGAAAGCGTGCTTGAGACCTCCGACGGAAGCGCGCCCAATACCGGCTCCAACCAGGTGCACTGGGACAACCTCACGGGGATGCCGGCCGATTTCGCGGACGGCGTAGACAACACCTCGGCGGGCGGAGCGCTGGACCACGGCGAGCTCGAGGGCCTGGAAGACGATGATCACCCGCAATACGCCCAGGAGCTCGTGCTTCAGACCTCCGACGGAAGCGCGCCCAATACCGGCTCCAACCAGGTACACTGGGACAACCTGGCAGGCGTTCCGGCGGGCTTTGCGGACAGCACCGATGACATAACGACCGACGCCTCGCTCATAACCACCGGAAGCATGGCCCCCGAGCGCATAACGGGCACGGCAGTCACCGAGACCTACGCCGGCCTGCTCACCGGTGCCGAGAAGGACTCCCTGACCGGCGGGGGTATCACCCATCTCCACTATCACGAAGAGATAGGCGACGTGAGCTCGGTGACCGCGGGACAGGGGCTTTCGGGCGGCGGCCTCTCGGGCGCGCTCTCCATCTCGCACGCGGCCGACGCCAGCGCCATTCCGAATGCGCATCACTACGCGCCCGTTCTCGTGCATAGGGAGGTGGACGACTACGAATCCGACTGGGACCAGCTCACGGTGGTGGCGTCTGTAACCATCGACGCACCGGACACGGGCGTCCTCCACATTTCTTTCTCGGGTACCCAGGTGCTCGACATCGATCTGGAGGGGACCTGGCAGGCCAAGCGGCTGATAGCCGAGTACGGTGTTGCGCTGAATGACTCTTCGGGTTTCGATTACTTCGTGCGAAGCAGCATGTATGACACCGAACAGGATGCCGTCGACCTCGTCCTTGACCAGTTCCTGCCGTCCAAGCCCGTGGCGGGCACCACGGTTCAGCCCGTGGGGGCGGGGACGCATACGGTCTACCTCCTGACCGAGATTGTCCACAAGTTCGATTCGGGCGCCACAAACCGGTTCTTCGCGCCGTCGCTTGTTGTCACCTATTACCAGTTCGGGACGACGGTATCACCCGGTTCCAAGAGTCCGATGTCGGGTCGGCCCGGAGGGAGAGATGAGGGAAGGATCATTCAAGACGATCCGGGCAATGAGTAGGCGGGGGTGCTGAGATGAAAACCCTTATACCTGCAGGCGGGGTGCTTCTGAGTATATTCCTCTTAACGTCCGCCGCCCTGGCCACTTACTCGGTCCCGATATCGGCGTTCAGCGAGAGCGCAGGCAAGGTGTCGGCCGGGCAATACGAAATATCCTTCACCGCGGGCCAGGCCTCGCCCATCGGCGCGGTCACCTCGGGCGGCTTCTCGCTGGTCTCGGGCATAATGCCGACGGTCATGGACGTCGTGCCGCCGGTCATACTGCATACGCCGGCTCCGCTCACGGCGGCCAACGCCGCCGTCACAGTCGAGGCCGACATCGAGGATGAAGTTACAGGCGTCGACAGCGTGAAACTCTATTACCACGAAGGCGGGCTCACTGCATTCAAGATGCGCTGGATGTTGAGCACATCGGGAACGACATACAGGGCGACGATCCCGCAGAATTCGGTCACGGAGCGCGGCCTGGTCTATTATATAGAAGCCTTCGACGGAATGGGAAACGTATCGACGCTTCCCGAAGGCGCCCCGGACTCTCTGCAGAACCTCCCCGTGTACTTCGACGCGCTTACCGCCGATATGAATTTGACCTCCGGAGAGTACAGCATGATCTCGCTTCCCGGCACGCCCACGGACGGCAGCCCCGACAGCGTGCTGGTGGACGATTACGGATCTTACAACAAGAAGTCCTGGAGGCTCGGGCGCTGGAACGCTGCGGGCGGCTGCACCACGGGATGTTATGATGAGTACCCGGACATAGCCGACTTCGCGCCGGGGAGGGCGTACTGGCTTATTCTCGATTCCGCCAGGCTGTTCGACTTCAGAGGCATATCCACGGACGTGTCGCGCCCTTGCCGCATACACCTGGACAGGGGCTGGAACCAGATAGGGACACCGTACGCATTCGGAACCAAATGGTCCACCGGCTGGGTTGTGTTCGACGGTCAGAAATACTCGATAGGCGCAGAGCATGTCGTCGGGACGGACACCATAATGGTCGAAAACAACTTGATCGGATACGACGGTGACTACCAGAACTTCCAGACCCATCTCGGCGTCTGGATCGGTTGCTGGGTGTTCAACGCGAGCACCCGGGAAGTCGAACTCGCGTTCCCTCCCGAGATCGTGACGGCGGCGATACTCGAGGCGTCCGTAGCCGACGGGGCGCCCGTAGCCGAGGGCCGAGTGGAAGCGCTGCTCGGCATAACCGTGACGGGCCGGCCGGGCCACGATGAAATACAGAGGCGATGCTACGCCGGTCTGGCGGAGGACGCCCGGGACGGTTGGGACGCGCGCGACCTCCACGCCCCTCCCGCTATCGGGGGCGAGATGCGGGCCATGTTCCGCCGGGGGACCTGGGGCAGGCTCTCGGGCGACTACATGACGGACATGCGCGGCGTATCGGCGGACGGCCAGACCTGGACGGTCACGGTCGAGGCCGGGAGTCACGACTACGTCGAGATTGAGGTCGAGCCCATTGTCGAACTGCCCGAAGGCTGGAGCGTCGCGCTCTACGACCGCGCGCGCGGCGTGAAGACAACGGGCACTGGCGATCCCTATCTGCTTGAGGTCAAGGGGCGCGCCGGGGTCGAGATCTTCGCCGGCACCGATGAGTTCATCGCCGGAGAGGAAGTCAAGAAGGGCGTGGAGCTGAGGACACAGCTCATGTCGCTTTCGCCGAATCCCTTCCATGAAGACGTGGCGATTTCATTCTACTTAAGCTCGCCCGAGCGGGTGAGCCTGCGGGTCTACAACATCGAAGGGGCCCTCGTGGCGGACCTGGCCGATGAAGTTCTCGCACCGGGCGTACACCGGCGGACCTGGGACGGGAGGACGCAGTCCGGCCGGCCCGCGGCGTCGGGAGTGTACTTCCTGAGAATGGTGGCCGACTCGGTTGACAGGACGGATAAGATAATCAGGCTGAGATAGGCCGGGCCGGGCCTATCTTATCATCAGCACCTTGCGGGTCGCAGCCGCCGACCCGTTCGAGACCCTGACGACATATATCCCGGGTGACACCCTGCGCCCCCACGGGTCCCGTCCATCCCAGGTCATACTGGCCACGCCGCTCGCAGAGGCGGCACCGCCAAAGGCCGCGACGCTCCTGCCCCTGATGTCGAAGATCTCGATATCGACCTCTGTCCCCGGTTCGCTCGTGACCGTAAACACGGCCCTGGACCGGAAAGGATTGGGCTGGACAACAAGCGAGAAGGGAGTCTCCCCCCGCCCGTCCGGCAGGCCGGCATCGGCCACTTCCACGTTGCTCGTTCCCAGGTACGGCACGTAGCCTGCGCCGGTCACCGTGACGTAGAGTGTGCCCGTGTCTTCCGGCTCTATATAGAAGGTCATGGCGCCCAGGGCGCCGGTGCTGCCGACCACGTAAACGTCGCCGGGCTTGTAGAGGCATACCGTGGTTCCCATGACCGGGCTCCCGCCGCTCGTCACACTGACCTGGAACTCCGGCCCGCCGCATGGGATCGCCACCGGGAATTCAACCGCGAGGCCGGCCGGCTGGCCGGTCCAGACCGGCGTCTCGGGATCGCCGAAGAGATTGAGGCCGTACATGACATATCGATAATAGGGGTCGTACCTGGACTCGGCCACATACTCGTGCTTGGCATATGCATGCACCTTCCCGAGGTTCTCAAGCCCTGTTACGAAGACGGCCTCGAAGAACGACTGGTCGTAGTGGTCGGACGGTCCCTCGCCCGGGCTGCCGGGCACGCCCCAGCCATAGCGCGAGTTGCCGATGAAGAAGCCGCCGCCCGCGGGGCTTCTCACCCAGGCCTCGCCGATGCATGACTGCTCGTAGGCGCCCACCATGCATGATGTGGCGTACAGTATGCCGTACTCCGGGCCGTTGGTAAGGCCGAACACGCTGGCGGCCGGCAGGTTGTCATCACCGAGCGCTATTCCGGTCACGGCCCCGTGGCAGTTGACGTTGACCATGCCCATGCCGTCATTGAGCGCGGCGACGATGGCGGCCTCTGTCAGGTTATAGAGAGACTCATAGAGCTTCAGCACCGTGAAGTCGCCCGGTACGTAAGATGCCTCGATAATGTCCTTGGCATCGCCGCCGTCGGTATAGTCCGGGTCAGAGGGATCGCCCAACTCGCCCCAGAGAATCTCGGCGAGGAAGAGCATGTCCTTCAGGTGGTCTCCCGGGGAGCCGTACACGCCCTCATAGGCCAGCACCTTCTCCACGAAGATCCCGGCTTCGGCATCTGTCGACACGGGCGCGCGCCCGACGTAGACGTCGGCGTACATATCCACGCCGTCGGCGGGCACCTCGCCCCAGCGAAGGTCGGCGTCGTCGTTCCAGGTCCCGTCGAGGTCGGCGTAGTAGAGGTCGGAAGGTATCGAAGTCTTATCCGAAAGCGCGACATAGAGCCTCCGCTCGGGTATGAATCCCGTGTCTCCTCCGAGAAGCACCCAGCGAGTCCCATATGAAGCGTGATAGTCGGCGATGCAGTTCCTGACGCGCTCCTGTATGTCGGCGCCGGTGTAGGACGCGTCGATCTCATCAAGCGTGACAATCGCGGCCGGCACGCCCTTTCTTGTCTTCCAGTCGATAAGAGGCTGGAATGACGAGGCAAGGGACGAGTCGGTTATGATGATATAGTCGATTTCGGTCTCTGAAATGGTGGCATACGGCAGGTCGAGCAGTTTCTTCTTGTACTTCGCGCCCTTTGCGGCGCTCGCGGAAACCAGCCCCGCAATCATGTCCGCGTCCGCGGCCCGGGACTCGTCCACCCGGCCCCCGCCGGCCTCGTATTCCACTTCTATGAGGACCTCGGTCGCCAGCACAAGAGCGCCGTTCGACGGGTTGTAGCGGACGGGATAGAGAATTATGTCGGCGATAGGCACGCCGTCGATGTTGCCCGCCCCGACGTACTCGCCATGGGAGACCGGATAGAATTCGCTCATGAGAAAGACCGAGTCGCCTGCGGGCACGTACCTGCCGCCCGCGCGGCCCGAAAGAGGCTGCGGCGCCCCGGCCGGCATGATGTCATATGCGCCCGCCAGGGCCAGGCTGTCGGCTGCCGATATGCTGACCGATATTACGCGCGAGCCGGGCTCCAGGGCGACCCTGTAGGGGACTGCAGGAAGGCGCGGTTCGCCGGGCCGGGTCAGGAATCTGGCCTCCTCCAGGTATACCAGGTCGCGGCCGCCGGTCCTCTCGAACCGGAGATCGGCCTCCCGGAAAAGGGCTGTCTCGACGTGCGTGGCGGCCCCCGCCTCGCCGGCCGCCAGGATACAGGCTGCCGCAAGGAGCGCTAATACAGGCCCGCTTATAATGAGCCCGTTGCCTTTTGCTCTCTCACAATCGCTAAAGGATTGCAAGTTGCACCCCCTACTGCTACACAGCACCTCTATTTCTTCCTGTACCCCTGTATTCGCACTTTATGTGCCAGTTTTCAGGATAAGAGGGCGTCCCCCGCCGCGACGGTACCTGCTATACCGGCCTCCAGTATGGCGTCGGGGTCTTCGGGGCTCAAGATATTTCGGGTGAGTATGGTGAGGTCCGCGCGGTAGCCGGGCTTGAGGGCCCCGGCGCCTGCGGCGCTTGAGGATGCCCGGGCGGCCCCCCGCGTATACGCGTCAACGGCCTCCCAGACCTCGATTCCCTCCCCGGGATACCAGGACCCGGAGGCCTTATCTCCCGGGACGCGCCGGGTGACCGCCGCGTGAATGCCCTTCAAGGGGTCGGGCTCTTCTATGGGTGCGTCGGAGCCGAAAGCGAGTGTGCCGCCGCCCCGCCTTATGCTGCCCCAGGCGTAGGCCCCCCTGCTCCGCTCTCCCCAGTATTTCTCCGCGACCTTTATGTCGGATACCAGATGTATGGGCTGCATGGAGGCGATGACATCCAGACTGCCGAAGCGGGGCATATCGTCGGGATGCAGGAGCTGGGCATGCTCCACTCTCAGGGCCAGGGGCCTGTCCCGCCGCAACGGGGCCACCTCCTCGAAGACGTCGAGTACGTCCCGGTTGGCCCTGTCGCCTATGGCGTGAACGGCCAGTGACTTGCCGTGCGCGATAGCCGCGCTGACTATAGCCAGCAGCCGGTCCCGGGGAACCGCCGTGACGCCCACGCTGTCGCTGCCGCAGTACGGCTCCAGCATGCTTGCCGTCTGGGA
>JASFEA010000032.1:0-23718 GCA_050125095.1 bacterium | reverse complement strand
CTACGGAAGGACCTCATGCGTTCTCAACATCCCGCTGACGTCCCCGGCCGACAGCCTCAACGGTTACATGGTGGCCGGCTTCCCGCACACTTCCGACGATCCGCGTGACAAGTACTTCCCGGCCGGGCTCGGCTCGCGGCTTGCCGACTACGATATCGACGATATCGAGACCCCGGAAGGTCTGGGGCGCGAGGACAGGTTCATAATGAGGATGGATGCCATGTCGTCACGCCTCCGCGCAATGGGCCTGGAGCTCCTCGACGAGCGCGACTGGGACCTCTACTGGATTGTCTTTACTTTCACCGACAGACATCAGCACTTCTTCTGGAAATATATAGATCCCGAGCATCCGATGTACGACCCCGTGCAGGCCCGGACATACGGGGGCATGATAGACGGCGCCTATGAGAAGGCGGACGCGTATCTCGGGGAGTTCATGAAGCGGCTCGGAGAGGACGACCTCCTCATCATAATGTCGGATCACGGATTCGGGGAGCTGCACTACACCATCAATGCGCGCAACTTCGCCTACCGCACCGTGGGGACCGCCGATAACGTGCTGTGCTCTGATTTCTTCGGTGGAGTCTTCAAGGTAGAGGTCACCGGCAGGAACGCCGACGAAAGATACGCGAGCATCAGGGACAGGCTGATCGAGAATCTCGGTGATCTCAAGGACCCCGAGCGCGGCGTAAGCCTGGTGGACTCCATATACAGGAAGGAAGACATCTACAGCGGGCCGTATCTCGGCAAGGCCCCCGATGTAATCTGCCTCGAGAGGTCGGGATATCTGTTCTCGAGGCTTCCGCGAACGTCCGATCTGCGCATCCTGGACAGGGGCCCCAACCCGCTCTGGACGCATACGGGTTATCACCGGCGCAACGGCTCCCTGGGGCTCTACGGCCCGGCCGTCGCAGCGGGGACGGACATCCACGCGAGGATAACCGACATCGCGCCCATAATACTCGCCTACCTCGGCGTTCCGGCGCCGGATGAAGTGGACGGCGCAGTGCCGGAGGGCGCATTCGCGCCGGCCGCGATAGAGCGCATCCAGATGGCCAGGTCGGGGACATCAGGCTACAGGAAGCCCGCCGGCCTCAGCCCGCATGACACCGAGAAGATCGAGAATCAGCTGAGGGCCGTGGGCTACATCCAGTAGGCACATCGGGCAGGTCCGCCGCACATACCCCATCCCGACTTCAGGAGAGGTTCATTCTCTTAAACAGTAAACAGCGGCAACAGCAGGCGGTGCTCAGTCTATCAGTACGATCTTTGCTGTGGCACGCTCGGCCCCGCTCGTGACTACGGCGAAGTAGATCCCGCTCGCCAGGCCCTCGGCGTTCCAGTCGAAGAAACGCTCGCCGGCCAGGGCCTCCCCGCCTGCCACCTTGCGGCCTCTGAGATCGTAGAAAGCAACCTGCCTGTCGGCGGCGACCGAGCCCGCGCCGAAGGTTATTCTCAGGCTGCCCCTCGCGGGATTGGGAAGCACTCTGGCGATCAGGTTGGCATCCCTCTCCACGTCGGCGCCGGGCACCCCCGAGGTGGTCGAGTCTATGTCGGCGGTGAAGCGCGGCTGTATCCTGTAGCCCGAGAAATAAGGAGATGAAGCGTCGTACTGCGTGAGAACGCCGACGATGTCGAGGTAGCCGGCCGGCTGCGGGGTGCCGTCGATATCGGTGTACCTGCTTATGTATATCGTGCATTCGCCCGAGCCGTCGTCGACGGTGACGCTTCCGTCTGCGCCCTCTCCGGGCCAGGTGCCGCCCGTGATCGCGGCACCGACGACCTTGACAAGTGAGCCCTCGTAGTCCTCACCGCCGGAGTCCACGAACGCGGTGGTTAGCACGACGGGCTCCGGAACCGGAAGGCCCGTATCCTCAACCGTGATGGTGGGGCTCGTGATTCTGGTAAGACCCCTGTACTGGTCAACCAGGCCGCTGACCTTGAGGCTATCCCCCAGGGCGACCGTCGGGCTGGTTGAGTTGCGCAGGTAGACGTTCACGCCGCCCGTGCCGTCCTGGATATATATATCGTTGTGCAGGGTGGAAAACGTGCCTGTCGGAACGGTGGCCACGCCCCTAAGGATGACGGGTTCGGCAAGCAACATGGGCTGGCCGTATTCGTCGTTTTCCCTGACGGCGCTGATGGGAATGCCGGTGTCGCCGAGCTCATAGAAGTCGGTGACGTCCACCGTATAGAAGGTCGAATCGACTTCCACGACTATGTCCCCGTTTACTACCCTGCCCCTGCCCGGCGGAATCGTGGCTCCCACGCCGGCTTCGGTCTGGTAGACGTTGCTTCCGTAGGCGATCAGTCTGTCCATGACCTCCTGGTGGACATAGCCGTAAGGGTTCCCGTCACCAAGAGATATGACCGAGACCGCGGGCAGCAGGGTTGAAACGAACGTGGCATTGGAGCTTGTGAAGCTGCCGTGGTGATTGACCCTGTATACGTCCACGGCGCCCACTTCGGGTGCGACTGATGTTTCGATGTCGTGGTACTCTCCGTCGGTCCTGCCCGACAGGTCACCGCCCGTGAAGAACCTGAAACCGTTGTCATATTCCAGAACCAGCGAGACGCTGAGATCGTTTTCATTGTACTGAGTGTCAAAGGGGGGCGAGAGAACGCCGTTCCCGTTCACGGCGACGCATGTGAGCGTAACTCCCCCGCCGAGGTCGGTGACCTGGCCGTCGGTTATGGTGGCCCTCTTGGCAGCCACGGCGGCAGCGTAATCGGAGTAAGTCTGAGTGTTATAAGACCAGCCCCTGTCGTACACCGCCACCCTCACCGAATCGATGCCGAGATAGGAGACGACTTCGTCGATCCCGCCGATATGGTCGGAGTGATAATGAGTAGCGACGATATAGTCTAGCGCCTGGAGGCCGTAGGTCTGCAGGTACGGCACCACTATGGAGCTTCCGTCGCCGTTATCGCCGGCGTCGATGAGCATGGTGCCGCCCGTGGGCGATATGATAAGGCATGCGTCCGCCTGGCCCACGTCGATCACGTGAATCGTGAGTTCGGCGAAAACCCGGGCGGCCATGAAGGTCACAAGCAACGCAATTAAAACGGAAAAAGCAAAGTATCTCGCATTTGGACGGCCGAGCTTCATTGTTCTTCCCCCTTCGCTCCTCCTCAATTATACCACAAACGCCGTGTTACGGCAACTGACCTGCCTTTTGGATTCAGCCGGGCGTGATGGGTTCCGCTGGGAGGCGGCAGGGACATATTGAGGCGCGACCAGGGGCCACAAAGGACCCCCGGCCGCGTTGGGAGCTCCATCTCCCTTATTAGATGCAGTCCCGCTATCCGGAATCAGTGCAGGAATGGCGGAAGCGGGAAATATATGGCAGGAGCGCTGAAATCGCAGACAGATCGACCGCTATATATCTCAAACTCATACCCGGCGCTCCCCTCTCTCGCTAACTCCCTGCGGAGTGTATCACATCTTGATTTCGGATTCAACTGCAATCTTGTAGAGAATCGGGAAGCGATATGAACTGCTCTCCCGGGGAAGAACATAAGCCATTGGTTGTGCATTAGCGGGCGCGGGAAAAGGCCCCGTGTCCGGCGGGAAATGGGACATTTGTCTTTACTTGAGCCGGCGCCACCCGGGCGAGAGAGCACCTCGATCTCACGCCGGGTCCCGGCCTCAATAGAGGAAGGCGCGCCAGCCGGGCCGGCGCGCCCGTTTTACTGCTATTTCACTTCCCTATGTCACCGTATGCTACCGGTACAGCCCCTTGATGCCGCCCCAGGTGGTGGGCTCGACAGCCGAAGGGCCGGCGCTCGGAACCATGACGCAAACGCCGGGATGATCGGCATAGAAGCTGACCTGGAGATAGTCTATCCAGACTACGTCGCCCGGATTCGAATAGGTGCGGCACTCGACTACGAGGCCCGTATGGCCGTCAACCACCAGCCAGCCGAAGCCTGCGATGTCCCAGCCAAGGCCCGGACCGTAATCGTAGTTACCGCTGGCGCTGCCGCTGTAGCCGGTCAGGCTGTCGGTGTCGTTCCAGTGACCCCAGATGCGGCATGAAGGAGCCGCGGCGGGAGTAACGTCGTAGCGGGCGAACTCGGCCCACACGCTGTCACCGTCGGCAAGGCCATAAATCCAGGCCACATACGCCTGAGGCGTGCCGCTCGCGAGGTTGTCCTCGATCTTGAGCGACCTGAAGCCCTCGTAAATGGGATCGGGCGCGGTCACATTTGTGACGATCATCCCGTTCATGTCGGGATAGATGCCCAACACGGTCCCGCAGTCTTCCCAGTCGTAAATGCAGGTGGCGGCAAATGCCGGCACCGCAATCAGTACTGCCAGTGAAGCGATTAACAAAGTCCTCATCGTTTCCCTCCGTTGTTTGGTGCGCAGACCCGGCTTTCTGTCACACCTCAGGTTGATACTCCCCTCAGCTCACGTTTCCCAGTACACCACCTCCTTACGCGGTTCTCTACCTCGAGAGAACCATTTTCTTTGTAAGAGATCCTCTTGTCGTTTCGACTCGAACGAAGTAAATGCCGGACGTGACGCGCCTTCCGTCACTGTTGCGTCCTTCCCAGGTTACCTGGTGCTGTCCGGCCTGAACTTCCTTGTCCATGAGGGTCTCCACGTATTTGCCCTTTACATCGTATATCTTGACCGAAATGCGGTCATTCGAAGGAATTGCCAGTCTTATCTCGCCGGCCGACATCACGGGATTGGGGAATATGGACATCGCCAGCCGGACCGGCCTCACGTCATCCCCGGGCACGCCGGCTGTCGCGCCGCATATATCCTCGTCGTCCCTCGGCTGCAGCGTATACTCGCCATAGGCGTACATCGATATGCCCGTCACGAAGACCGAGTCACCCAGCGTCGGCACATAGGAGTAGCTTACTATGTCACCAACAATGCAAGTGTCATCAGCAGCACCGCCGGTGTATATCGTCCACTCGCCGAAACCGTTATCCGGATTCGTGACTGTGGCCTTGCCCACCTCAACGAGCACACCTTCCCACTGCTCGGAGGTGTTCACTGAACCCGCGGGCACATTGTATGAAGGCGCGCGCGCAGAACCGTCCGGGTGGATGGTTATGGCCTCGTCGAACGGCATCGCTATCTCGGTTTCGCCGAAATACTCCCACACATCGCCCGACACCGTCACTCTCTGGCCCCTGATGACGGTGAGCGGGTTGCCGCTGCCGACGTAGACCTTAACACCACGGTATTCGGCTGAACCGCCCCCGAAGTCTTCCTGAATGAAGAAGAAGGCATCGCTGTAGGTCCCGAGCCCCGCGGTCACAATACCCTCTGTGTTGACAGGCTTACCTGCATATGCCGAGGAGTCGCCTCCGGCAGGGAACTGGATGTCAAAGATGCTTACCCTGCCGACATAGAAGGAGTAACTGCCTGCCGCGGGACGCCTGCCCGTCGCGCCGGTATTGCTCCAGGCCTTAACGTAGTATTCGACGCTGGAGTCATTCGGCAGCGGTCCAATCGTGCCCGTATACACGCTGTCCGAAGTGCTCATCGAAGTGCTGTCCCAGGACGCGCCGTCATTGAGGCTGAAATAGGTCTTGACCGAGGCGATGGGGTTGGCGCACTTGACGGTCGCCGACACGGTAATCTGGTCGGAGGCCGTCGGAGCGTGAGGCGTGTAACGCACGTCGCTTACCGCCGGCGGACCGATTATGTCCTCGTCTCCGCGTGGCAGGATCTTGAAGTCGCTGTAAGAAAAGTCCAGAATGCCCCGGACTTCCTCTAGGAAATCGCCGTTCTCGGGCGTATAGACGTAATACGCGTAATCGTCCACCCGGCAGGGACCCGACCCGTCGTTTATCTCCCACTCGCCGTAGCCGAGGCTGTCATTGGTGACCGTCACGTCCTCGGTCCCTATATACACGCCCTCGTAGCGTTCTGCGAGAAGCGAAGAGGTCGAGACCGTGGTGGTGGTCACCGGAGTGGGGTCGGGAAACCAGCCGGGACCGTGATTGACGACGCAGCCGGAGAAGAGGTTTATCTCGGTGCGCGCGAAGTACTCCGATACCCAACCCGACAGCGTTACGCTGTCGCCGCGGGCTACCGTAGTCGTCCCCGGTCCGTCATAGACGAAGATGCCCGACCACTGTCCGGAGCCGTCCTGTATGACGAACGTGTTGTTGTTGTATAAGCCCCTCTCCGCGGTGACGATACCTGTCACGTTGACTGCCTGGAACATATAGTAGGAACTGTCCGCGCCTATATCGACGGTCTGAATGTCCGATATCAGCGTCGTCCCTACAGAGTAGTTATAGGGCTCAGCCGGGGCGTCCTCGGGATATACGCTCACCGCGCCGAGATTGTCCGAAGCCCTCACGTAGAACTGGAGGTAACTCGGGTCTACCGCCTGGGGGGGGAGCTTGCAGGTGAAGACAGAATCCATGTCGACATCAGTCATCGTGGTGCTGTCCCATGCGCCGTAAGTGAAGTCCGGCGGGTCGGTGGCGACAGCGTAATAGCACCTGGCCCACTGTATGCCGTGAGTATCGATGATGTAGCAGGAGATCGTGACGGAATCAGAGGTCGCGGGCTGGCAGGGGTTGTACCTCAAGGTATATATATCAGGAGGTATATTGTCGATGTTCTGCGCGCCCGGAGTGGGAATCTGAATTGAGAGATCGGCGCCGGAGTCATCCGTGTCCGAGCTGCTCGCATCCCGGCCCAGACTGAATCCCACACTAGGATAGGTGGGGAACGCATCGCTCACGCCGTTGACCGGGCACATGTCCACCACGCAGTCGTTGTCGTTGTACTCCACCGCATCTATAAGGGTGGTCAGCGATGTGTCGGCATAGAGGTACATCACCTCGTATCTTCCGGCCCCGGTGCACCTGTAGGCGTAGTCGCTGGTGCCCGGATAGAGCCTGATCTGGTCATCAAACGAGTCGGGATTGTGACAGATCATGTTGTCGACTCTGGGGTCGTCGTTTTCATAGCTCTGGCTGTCGTCATACATCTCGAAGTCGGGCAGGAACTCGAATCTCCCGGAGTTCGAGAAGCCGGCGCTGTCTGCATTCGTCACGTCCCTGACGATGATGATATAGCCGTTCGCCGCTATGGTCGTTCCGGCGGGGAACTTCTGAAGATGTTCTCTGCAGATTTCATCGTACTCGACGCTGGTCAGCACCCAACCCGATATGTCTATGGCCGAACCCGTCGTGTTATATAGCTCGAAGTACTCCGACCCGTCAAAAAAGTCGGACGTATTCATGTAAAGCTCATTGATTACCACGTCACCTGGGCTGGCGGCAAAAGCAAGTGACGCCAGAAGGATAGCCGCAATTGGAATAACAAAACTGGTGATACTACGCCAATACATAACCACTCCTCCTCTCGAGGGAATAATAACCCCTCTATAATACGGGGACTCTCCAACGTCTTAAGTATATCACACGACCCCGCTGATTTCAATATAATTCAGGACTTCCGGGATGCCGGAATTGCGTAGCAAAGTGCCTTAAAAGTGGTCATTTTCGACAAAACCGGGGCGAAGTGAGAAAGGCCCCGCCCGAGAAGGGCGGGGCCCTTAAAATCAAGTAAAAATTGAGTTACCTGTATAGACCCTTGATGCCACCCCAGGTAGTGGGCTCGACAGCCGTCGGGCCGCCTGGATCAAAGACATCGCCGTCGTCCCGGGGGGAGATATTGAACTCGCCATAGGAATACCAGACGACGCCCGTGATGATCCTCCAGTCGCCGTAGGCGGCCACGTATGTCAGATTGAGACCCTTGTCGTCGCACTTGGCGGTGCCGAACGCGTCCTCGACAAACCACTCACCGTAGTCATTGGGCGCTACGGTACATACGCAGCAGTTGGTCACGCAAAGAACCGCTTCCCACGGCTCGCTCATCATTTCATCGGCATTGACTAGATCGGGACCCGGAACGGGCGCCGTGCCGACTACGATCAGCGTGTCGCCGGGAGCGCTCATGTCGATCTCGGTCATGTCGAAGTACTCGCCGGTGGTTCCCGAAACGTTGACCACATCGCCTCTTACCAGCCCGCCGTAAGTGCCGGCCAGGGCGCTGCCCCAGTATACCTCCACACCGCTGTAGGCGCCGCCGCCTGGCTCTTCAACGAAGCAATATGCGCCGGTCGAAGTGTACTCGTAAGGGCCGGCGGTGACAACGACACCCTCGACATTCACATAGGTTCCCGAAGGAATGGTACCATTCTGAATGTCATAAATGGTATCATCCGCAAAAGCCGTCGAAGCCGCGAAGATCACGACGGCAAGCAATATCAACTTCTTCATCGTTCCCTTCCCTCCTTCTGCGTTACTGCTACCCAAAAGGAATTACTCCCCAACTGCACAATCTCTTGCCATTATCACCCCCTTGCTCGCCCGGAATCGGGGTTATGAAACCGAGTCGCTCACATCCTGATACCAAAACAGCCAGGTGTTCGATAAGCAGGTTTCAAGACCAACAGATACCTGGAATCGCAACGCATGCCCCCTCCCTGCAAAATCAACCGTATCACAGATAAGGCAGGATTTCAACTAAAAATAAAGATGAAGGCTACGACAGGGCATATACCCGCCGGTGAGGTGCAGGCAATTAAGAGGAATCCGTCAGGCAGTACCGCCTAGCGGTTCAATTCCTCAAGGGGCTTCCACTTGGGAAGCGACGCGGCCAGCTCAGGTGACATATCCGCGTCATCATCCCTCCGGAACCTCCCCTCGACCCTGGGGTCCACAGGGGAATGCCGCTCCACGTATTCGATGATGGCTTCCTTGATGGATAAATCTGTATGGGTAACGTATTCCGGGTCTATATCCAGGAGGATCTGCAGACCCACGTTGCCCGCGGCGATGAAGTCCGTGGTCGCCACGCGGTAGATCTTATCCGGATCCCAGGGCTCGCCCCCGACTCTAAGAAGCGTTATTCTCTCGAAGTCCGGGCGCTCCCTGCTGTAGACGATCTCGGTGCCCGAGATATAGGCACCTTGCCTCATGCCCTTCACGCGCCATTCCAGGACATGCTTGAGATATGAGCCGGACATCTCATAATAGACGATATGATTCTCGAACGGCACCGCGTAGAAGACGTCGCGCGGGGTTATAACGCCCATGCCGATGTTCGCCCTGATCCCGCCCAGGTTCGTGAAAGCGACGTCGGCGTCAACGGCCTCCCTCATCGCATCCGTCACCATATTGCCCAGCGGGGACTCGCCCACTCCGACTCTTGAGATATCGTGGAGCGCCACCCCGATCGGCTCGTCCATCCCCACTTCCGCGCTGTCGATCCACTCGCTGAGCCACTCGGCGGTCTCTTCATCCGGCCAGTACTCGTCCTGGAAGAGGGTTGTAATGGACTGGTCTCGGCCCTCCGGCAGGTTGTACCCGACTACTGTCTTGGTATCTGGGTCCACGAGGATCTCGTAAATGCCGATACCGCTTCCCCGGCCATAGGTCTGGAGGCAAATCGTATGGGTCACCGGATCTTCCCAGCCGCCCTCATAACCAACGTGAATATGGCCGCCGATGAAGACGTCTATTCCCTCAACGTGGTGGACAAGCTCCATCCCGTTCATGCCGTACCGGATCTTCATCTCGCTGCCGGTCTCGACCATCTCGTCGTAAGCCGACCATACATCATAGGGTATGCCCAGGTGGCCGAGGACGAATATGAGGTCAACCTCATCTTCGATCTCGGCGATATATTTCTGGGTGACTTCCTTCACCGGCAGAAACTCGACATTGCCGACGTGCTCGGGCTTGGAATAGAAGTCGGTCTCCTCGGTTATGAGTCCGATTATCCCTATCTTTATCCCCTTGACCTCCGTTATCATGTAGGGCTCCACGAAGAAGGGCATCTCGCCCGTTTCCCCGTCGACGAGGTTAGCCGCGAGAACGGGGACCTCCGAGTCCTTCATCTGCTCGAAGGCCTCTTCCCAGCCGGCGTCGAACTCGTGGTTGCCCGGAACGCGTGCCGTATAACCCACTCTGTTAAGGAACTCGGCGACGATCTGGCCCTGGCGGTAGTTGCCCACCGGCGTTCCCTGCCAGTAATCCCCGGTATCGAAGAGCAGGAAGCCCTTGCCCTCTTCCTCAGCTTTCGCCATCTGCTGCTTAACCAACGTCACTGCCGAGGCGCCGCCTCCGAGAGCGGGGGGAAACTCCTCGTCCATGAAGGTGGCCCCGCTGGGGTCGATACCGCCGTGTATGTCATTGGTGTGCATTATTACGATGCGTATAGGTTCCCGGTCCCCGGCCAGCGCGGAACCACAGATGACTGCCAGGGCAACGACCCCGACCAGCAATGTCCTTCCCATTTCACCCACCCCCATCATGTTCTTCTAAAAAGCCCTGGTGAAGCTAAGCCTTCCGCTGAAAGATGTTTCCCTGACCTCATCCCTCCACCTGACGCCTTCCTCGCTCGACGGCACACCGAACATCTCATCGTCGAAGAGGTCCGGATAGCGGTACTTCTGCCAGCCGATCCTGCCCGAGAAGTCCACGGTCCATCCGTAGGCCGCGAATCCGGTGCCGAAGGTGAAAGCCGCTTCTTTAATGTCCTCGTCCTTGGGCGAGGGACTGTAGAGAAGGCCGAACCTCACGGGCATGCCGTTATGGAAAACGTGTTCGACGCCCGCGTGCCAGGATATGACATTATCCAAATCGAAATCGCCATAGAAGTCGCTCTTATAGTCGCTCCATCCTGTATACTTCATCCCCAGCTCCAGATGGCCCCTGAGGGCGTTTCTCGGCTTGAATCTCACACCTATGCCAAACGAAGCCGGATACGTGGTTTCGGCGTCCTTCCAGTTCAGCGTGGTATCGCCGGTCTCCGGAACCGGCATGAACCAGAGGAGACCATTTGCCGTATTGGCCTCGAAATCTCCCTTCATATCACACCTCGAAGTCGCCTCGAAACCCAACTCCAGTCGTTTACCGGCCTCTATTCTCCCCGCAATCCTCAACCTCACCCCCCCTTGATTAGACGCGGAATAGGTGTCCTTAGTTTCCGGAAGACCGCCCTCCCAGGCTACCCTTGCAATGAGATCGTAGCTCCCGAAAATATAATCGAGGCTGACGCCCACGCTGGCCTCGTCGGCAAGGGCCTTTGAGGCACCGAAACTCAAGGCCTTCAGGGCACCCTCACCGATTATGTACGTCCTCGCAATGAGCTCGTCGGCCGGCCGGGACGAGCTGCTCCGGTCCCTGATCTCTTCCTCGTAGTCATAGTTGAAATCGTATACGGGGGAGTACATTATGCCGAAGGACAGCCCCAGGGCGCGGGGGATGGCGCCCGTGGCGAATCCGAGAGCAACATTCTGGTAGAAGTTCTTGTTGACCGTGTATATGTTGTAGCCGAGCAGCGCATCGAAGCTGTCATAAGCGGGAAACGCTCTCGTCTCCTGCAGGAAGTAGTACTGGTAGGCAACGACGACATCGGGGGCAGCCATAGTCCCCAGGGTCGCCGGGTTGAGCATTGTGGAAAATGCGTTCTCCTCACTCAACCATCCCACCTCGGCCATAGCCGAACCCCGTGCCGAGCCCGTATAGACCCGGCCTCCTATCCCAAGATCATAAAACGTGTACCCCCATGCACCAGTCACGATCACCAGCGCGAGGAGAATACCCAGCGGCACGCCTCGGCTCATTGCAGTTCCCCCCTGCTACCAGATGTAATCTAGCTGTATTCTGAAATAGCTCTTCTTCATCACCAGAAAGTCATAATCTATAGATTCGCCGTAAGGCTGGTTGTACTGCCTTACGTCGGTGTTGGTGACCGGCTGGCCCCTGTCCCAGGCCGCCTTTATCTCCAGCCACAGCCTCTCCGAGAGCCTGTCCTGGAAATTTACCCAGAGCTTGAGCGATCTCTTTCCCTCGATGGGCATGAACTCGCTCTCCTCGAAATACCAGACGAAACCGTCATATGTCATTGCGCCCAGGCTGACGTTGAACTTGTCGTTGAAGTTGTGGTAGCCGCGCATGATCAGGGCGTTATTGGGCAGAAACGCCTGGCCCGACGCGGGATTGTCGCCGTCCGAGGACGGATTACCGACCAGCCTCGGCCTGGGGGGCCACTCCGTTCCGCCCCTTATGTACATGAATTCGACCAGATCGTAGTTGGACAACCGCATCTCAAGCTCGATGCGGGTTTCATCCAGGTGATACCTCATCGGAGACAGGTCGTTGTCGGCCTGCCTGCCCTGCCACTGCTGGCGGATCCTGAGCCTCAAGGGATGCAGGAACCTCCACTCCAGCCTGCCGACGAACCTGCTGTAGCTGGCGCCGTCCGCGACCCTGGTCCAGCGGTCGTACTCGAGGCTGGGGATTATGTTGGTGGTTAGCCTGTAGCGCGTATTGACATAGAAACCGCGCTCAGCCTGGGGCGCCGCGGAGTTTACCGCCAGCATGCCGTACAGCGGATCCTTCAGGTACCAGAAGTCCTCCAGAATCGTGCCGCGGTACCTCTCGTAATTAGAGAAACCCCTTGAGTAGTAATTGTCGAAACCCAGCGCGTGATTCCTGTACAGCGCGAGGAAATGCAGGTTGTTGTACTGCGTCCAGATCGATCCCACGAAGGAGTTGGGATCGTCGCCGATCTTGAGCACGCTGCCGTCTATTTGCATCTCGGCGTACTCGAACTGCGCTGCGAAGTTCTTGTACACATGCTGCCATTCGAGGCCGTGAATGCGGCGGAATTTGCCCGGGCTCTTGTAACTCGCGAAGATCTCGTTATCAGTCGCGGTGACCCTGTCCTCTCTGGCAATGAACGTCTCCCCCATCTGGGGATCGAAGTTGCGATTGTAACGGCTTTCATAGCCGGATATCCCGATGTGGCTGCCCGGAGCGTAAGCGAACCTCAGGTTTCCGCCATATGTCTTCTCATGAAGAACGTCCTTCATGGGCGGCAGACCGTATTGCTCGAGAATCTCGTTATCAATGCTGGGCGTCAGTATTATCGGCTGGAACACCGACCCGTCTTCATTCAGAACGGCGTCCTTCCAGTCATTGGAGAAGAAGCCGATACCCTTCAGCCGGTTCCAGGTGAACTGGAGCCCGACGCCTTTGAGCTTGTATGTATCCGTCCTGGAAACGTCTCCCAGGATCCCGTAGTAACGTTTGTCCCACGAGTAACCCGACTTGCGGGCCTTGAAGTAGTCCGAGTTCTCCATCACCAGGCCCTGGCCGAAGCCTACGAGGAACGTGCCCAATACGAGCTTGTTGACCTGGAAGTCGCCGAGGCCGAAGTCCTCGAACGCTACGAAACCCTTGAGATGCTGGTCGTACTCGGTCTCGCCCCATCTCCTCCAGACGTGCAAGCCCATCCGGCCGGCCGTCTGTTCGCTTATGTAGTACTTGAGATAGAGCTTGTGGGCTGTCTCCGGCCGCACGTTGTCGAGCTCGAGCCGGTTCCACCATGAGTCGTAGACGTTCTGGGCAGAAAACACATCCTGCTGCAGCAGCTCCTCGGTATCGGAGTAGTAGCCAAAGGATTTCACCCTGAACTGATAGGTGCCGTGGAAGTCGCCCGCCTTGGCCTTGTCTTCGTATCTTACCAGCGACCGGAGGTTATAATAGCCCCATCCCGAAAGGCCGGGCGTATATCTCAGGTCCCTCCTGCCCCTGTAAGTGCCGATCGCCTTCCTGTGGTTCACGACGGACACCGCGTCCACAGGCGAGACGTTCTGCATGTTCATGAGGTCGTAAACATCGGCTGTGTTTATATTCGGCGGGTCCTTGGCGATGTCAATCCACATGTCGATGAGGCCCTCATTGGTGCTCTCCGACGAGCCCCACTGCCTGACCATTCTCTGGGCGACATTCATTCGCTCGGCGATCTCGTCCAGTTCCACGGGCTCGATCCTCACAAGAGGCTTGAGCTCTTCGAGAATCTCGGCATCAATGCCCGGCACCAGCATGAGGTCATAGACGCTTCTGAAGAAGGCCCTGAATTCACGGTAATCGTAAATAGCCTGCGCGGTTTCCTCGGCAACGGGGAGCTCTTTTATCTCGTCAAGCGTGGCGCTATTGAGATCAATGGGGAATTCCGCCGCGGCGACCGGTCCGGCAGAGTACGCCGCGCCAAGCCACAGAGCAGCGAGAAGAATAATCACCCTCAACTTCGACAAACTACTTACCTCCCAGGAAACCTCTCAGCGCCACATGATGCGTACCCGGAAGAGCCGAGTGGCTCGAGTACGAGTAGTCGACTTCAAATGCCCTCACCTTTACGGTGAAGCCACCCGTAAGCGTATTGGGCTCGGTCTGGAACCCGACCCTCAGATCGAGCATCTCCATGACGGCGAATTGCATGCCCACGAGAATTTCCACGTCCTCGCCGCGCATGGTCCTTACGTCGAGCTCGGTCAATACACCATAATAGGGCTGGTAGGACACGGCCGCGGTGATCCACTGCGGAATGGGTTCGCTGCGGTACTTCCCCACCGACGGTTCATTGACGTTTCTCATGAACAGGCCGAGCTTCGTGCGCTCGCGCAACACTCCCAGTATCCCGATGTCAAGGCCGAAAGAGGTCTCGCTTCCCAGGTCCATTGTCTGGGTGGTGCCGAACTCCAGCATGTAGGCATTGAGGCAATAGCCGACATAGAGCCTGGAGTGAATGTCCTTGAGAACGGGGAAAGCATGGCTGAAGGTGAGAGTCGTCTCGTTCTCAAGGCTCGTGCCCTGGTAATCGACACCGAGATTGCGCAGCGCCACCGCCATTTTCTGGTTGCGCCACACCGGGAAACTGAAGGCCGCATAGGCGAGAGATTCGAAACTCTGCTGGTTCGGCTTAAGATAGGTCACGGCGACGCTCATGCGCTCGACGTCCATGAGTAGCGCCGGGTTATAGGCGACGGCCGTGGCGTCGTCGCCGCTGGCGGACCACGCCCCGCCCATGCCCCGGGCCTTGCTGCTCAAATCGATCGAGTCGAACACATGAGCCGACGCGCCGGCCAGCATCATGAATAGCAATAACGGGCACAAAAGAAATTTCAGGACTCTCACCTTACCTGCCTCCTATTTAAGCTGAACACCCACTACTATAGGCGCGCTGTCGGTTGTCCTTCTGCCGGTCCCCTCCTCCACCGAGTCCAGGAAGCAAATATAGAGACCGGGTTCCACGGGCTCGCCGCCGGGCTGGAGCCCGTCCCAAACCTTCTCGCCTTCGCCGACGCTGAGCCCGCTGAAAAGCGTCTTTACGAGCCGGCCCTTGCCGTCGAATATCCTTAGGGTCACCTGGGCCGCCTGCGGCGCGGAGAATCTGACTGTGAATCCATATTCCCCGCATGAAGGGCAGAAGACCCGCGGCTCGACATCGAGCAAGGCTTCCCCGGGGTAGGCTTCTTCGACGACTATGATGTCGCTGTCCCGGCGCGGCACGAGCTCGTAGCCGTCCAGGAAGGGTATCGTGCGGTCGTACTGAAGGATAACCCCCTGGACCTTCACGTACATGCCGACGCGGAATTGCGAGTAGTCAATATCTGTGTAGTTCTGGTAAACCTGAATTCCCCCCGAGCCATCGTTCACGTAGAAACCGAAGTCATTGGCGCTGACAATGGCGCCCTCCGTGGCAATCAGCTTGCCCTCATTGGACTCATGGCCGATCTCACCCGTCTTCATGACGACCGCGTCCGGCACAGGATAGAATCCCGACAGCAGAACCTCCGCGTTCGGCGATCCCATGTAGAGCTCCGTTGTCGCCCCGGCCGTGCCCGACACGTACTCCTCGACCTCTCCGGTCACTTTCACCAGGTAGCCGGCACCGGGGTTGGGGGACGGCGGGTCGTAGGAGAAAACGTTCACGCCGCAGCCGTCCAGGCCCTGGATATATATGGAATTGTACTGAGACTGGAACACGCCCTGAGGCACGGTGATAAAGCCGATCACCGAGACTATATCGCCCCGCATGGGAGAGAAGCCCTTCTCGTCAAACTCCTGCACCTGGCAGATGCGCGTGGCCGGACTCCCGGATGTGGTGAACTCAAACATGAGATTTTCCGCTGTATTGCCTGCGATATCCACCATCTCGGTGACGGTCAAAGTCGCTGGTATGCCCGACTCGAAACCTTCAAAGAGGAGCGCCACCTTCTGCAGCGTCAGGGCGACATACACCGCCACTGGCTCCTCGCCGTTCATGTAATAGGCCGACGGATCCGCCAGCGCCACGCTGTCACAGGGCTCGTTGAATCGCACCTCGACAACGTCCAGAGAGAACATGACGACTTCCTCGATCTCGGGGGGAGCGCTGTCTTCAGGCACGTTCTCCTCGCCCGGTGTGGGCTCGGAGCTCATGATGAAGTCAATGTCCGACGCTCCCACGTCATCCGCTTCTTCATCCCTCGCCAGGGAGTAGCCGACCGGCGGCACGATCGGGAACGCGTCGTTGTCACCCCCGACGCCGATGCATATGTCCTTAAGCACGATGAGCGGCGATTTGTATTCGCAGTGGTCGACCATCTGGCCGGAGACCGCGCCGCGCCAGAGCGCCACGACCTCATATGCGTCCACCCCGGCCACACTGGCTCCGTCGCCGCCGACCCGGCCCAGAGGGCTGATCCCGGCACCTATGTCCGGCGGCGAGCCGAACCTCTCCTCAAAGCCCGCCTCCGATTCGGCGATTACGAGATAACCGCCTGGCGATATGCTGTCCGAAGCCCCGAAGGTGAGCCGGGCCACAGGACTGCAATGCGCGGCGGTCTTAAGATCGCTCAATGTGAAACCTTCCAGATGCGCAGTCCAGCCGCTCCGGTTCTTAAGCTCTATGAAAGCGCTGCTCGACGAGGTCGTCCCGTCGTCGGGGTAGACCTCATTCACCACTACGTCCGCGAGCGGGAGCAGCGACCCAATAACGGGATTGCTTGAAATGGTATCGAATGTTTCGCCGTCCACCGACGTCGAGATCTCGACCGTCGAGTTGACAACGCGCGCAGGGGGAGTCATGCCCTCGAAGGTCACCGTGCCGTATGAAGCTTCATCGAGTATCTCGGCCCCTCGCACGATGACGCCCGAGTCAGTGATCTCGACCCAAGTCACACCTTCAAGTCCCGGCCCGGAGAGTGACAGGTTGTCCTGGTACAGCTCCCAGCCCCAGCCGTCATCGAGCGGAAGGCCGATCTCGAACGCCGTTATGGTGTCGACGCCGTTGCCCTTGAGGGTCACATCGAGGTCGAATTCCTCCACGTCCGTTTCGACCACATCGGGGTCTACGGACGCCAGGCCCGACCCGTTTCCCATGTCGAGGAAATCCGCGTATCTGGAGCGCGGCCAGACATGATAGCCGGTGAGGGGATTGCTCGAATCCTGTATGATCACGCCGATGATTATAAAGGGATCGCTCGGAGCCTCGCTGCCCGGTATGTCGGTGTCCTTATCAAGCCTTATCTGAAGCGAACCCGTGGCGTCGGTGGCCGTGATCCACTTGTCGCCCCCGGGCGCCGTGGGCCAATCCTCCGGGTTTATGCTCAGGCCCTCGACTCTGACGAGCCGGCCTTCGTACTGCTCGAGAGGAGGCTGGGCCGGCTGTGCCAGCTCGGCCGCCGTCACCACGATCGGGACCGGGAAAGCCGCTTCTCCTACAACCTGTATGCCATCGGCGGAGAGCAGCGACAGCTTGGTGTGGTTCCTTCTGGGCGTCCTGCCCTCCTGGTCTACCAGGCCTGTCACCACCACGCTGTCGCCCAGGCGGGCATCAATGTAGACGCCGTTTCTCAGAGAGACATAAATCCCGCCCGTTTCGTCCTGAATATGTATGTCGAGGTCGCGGTCGTTGAAGGTACCGTTGGCGACAGTGACGGTTCCGGAGACGTCCACTATCTGCCCCAACTTCACGGGAAGGCCACTCGCGTTGATCTCCTTGACCTCGGCAATGGTATCGCCGTACACCTGCGCCGCAGCCGCAACCAGGCAGAAGCAGAGGGCGACTATGATATGGCTCCGCTTCACCTGAGCTCCCTCCCAATGACGATGGGCACGGTTTCCATGCTCTCGTTCCCGGTCTCGGGGTCTTCGCATGTAAGCGTTATGAGGTAGAGCCCGACGGGCAATGCCTCCCAGACCTCGTTCCGGCCGTCCCACACCATGGTCCGCTCGCCGCAGACGGAGAGGCCGTCAAACAGCGTCGCGGACAGCCTGCCACTGCCGTCGAAAATCCGGAGCTGCATCCTGCCCCCGTGCGGGCAGTTGTACTCTATGGTCACGGTCTCGCCAATGCTCGGGGCGAAGATCCCGCTCGATACCTTGAGCTCGGCCCCCGAGGAACCGCCCGGAATGCACTCTTTCTTCACCACATCGTTATACGGTGGCTCCGGGCTGCGGGGCATTATGCTGTATTCGCTGAGATATGGCATGTCGGGGTCGGACTGGGACACTATGCCGGTGATCACGACCTCATCCCCGTACGAGAGGCTCAGCCAGACGGGATCCGATGTGTAGAAGTTCTCACCCCGGTCGAACACCTCGATTGCGCCCGTCCCGTCGTCGATCATGAAATCCCTGCCCACAAACGCGCTCACAACGACTGCTGTGACCGTCACGAGCTTGCCCTCATTGGACTCGTGGCTGACGCCGCCCGTCGACATATGTACCGGCGGCGGGGAAGTGCCGTCGCCCTTCTCAACTATCACCAGCGCCGAAGGATCGGTGAACGTGAGCTCGGTTACCGCCCCGTATCCGGAAGTGGAGACATACTCCTCAACGAGACCGGTGACCCTTATCTTATCCCCGAGTTCGAGACCAGTGGCGGGTTCGAAACTGAACACGTTTATGCCGCAGTCATCGGCACCAACGCCCACCACGTAGATTGATGTATACATCTCCTGGAAGATTCCGGGCCCGACCGTCACATAGCCCGTCACCTCAACTGTCTGGCCCTCGTACGGAGAGAATCCCGTGGCAGGTTCCCAGTCCTGGACCTGGCAGATGGTCTCTGCGCGCGGCGACTGCAGCGGAACCGCAATCAGGGCGAGGAGTATTGCGAAGCATATTATGGACACTAGTGACTTCAAAGCGGCACTCCCTTAAGAGAGTCAATGCTAATCCATCAAGGCGTGAAGGTCAATCTGTAAATACGAACCCGGACCCGACCTTTTGGCCCTGAACCTAGAGCCCGAGCTTGTGCTGAAGTCTCTTGAGTCTTGCGATTTCGGCGTCGGCCTTTTTTGCTGCCTTATCCAGCGCCCCCTGGACGTCGGCGTCTCCTCTCAATACCGATTCGATGGCCCGCTCCGCCAGATATCTCCGGCCGGCGTACCAGCCGGCCACCTTGGGCTCGAAACTGGCGTAATCGAGCTGGCGGTAGGCGTCCTGGAGCCCCGGGTAGTCAATGAATTTCTGCTTGAGAAGATCGGTCTCCAGCGCGCTCGCCCTAACGGGCACATAGAATGTGCCGGCCGACCACTTGGCCGTCTGCTCGGTATCGGTGAACCACTTTATGAACTCCCAGGCGGCCAGCTGCTCTTCCTCGGGTATGCCATCGAATATCACCACGTTGGTTCCCGCTATGGTGCCCCCGGGCCTCTTGCCCTGTGGAAGCGCGGCGATGCCGAGCTCGAAGTCGAATTTGCCTTCCATGAAAGCCACCGAAACCGTGGAGCCCTCCACCATTCCCACCTTGCCCGCGAGAAAGTCGTTCTGGTATTCGAATCCCTGCGTGATGAAACCGGCGTCGCCTACCAGCAGGTCCCTCTGGAACGTGAGCGCGTTAACTCCGTGCCGCGAATTGAAAGCCACCTGCTCGCCGCTCTCGTCCAGCCACTCGCCGCCGTCCTGGATGAGGAGGTTCCCGAACATCCAGACGGTCACCTGGCCCGAAGTTCCCCAGATCTCGGGATGCCCGTCGCCGTCTTCATCGCGCGTTATCTGCCGCGAGAAACCGATGTATTCATCCCAGTCTGCGGGCGGGTGGTCGGGGTCCAGCCCCGAGGCGGCGAACAGGTCCCTATTATAGTAAAGCGCTCTCACGCTCTTGTTAAACGGGAAGGACCAGATCACGCCGTCCCACTGGTTGTTCTCAATGAAAACCGGGAGTATGTCATCCAGGCTCTCCTGGCTGAGTCCGTGGGGCCCGTCGACGAAATCCTGTATTGGCATGATGCTCCCGGAGAGAATGAGCTCGATGGTCCAGTTCTCATATGCCTGGGCCATCGTCGGCGGTTTGCCGGCGGCGACAGCGGCCATGATCTTCTGGCTGAGCGCGGTGTACCTGCCCATCGAGACGGAGTTCACGTAGATACCCTCATGGGTTTCATTGAACTCGTCGATGAGCTGGTTGAGGACCCTGCCAAGCGGGCCGCCCATGCCGTGCCAGAAGGTGACCTCCACGACGCCGTCCCTTCCGGCCCTCCTGCCGCAACCGCCCAACAGGGCGGCTAAGATGAGGAGCGCCGCCAGGATTACCGCGCTAGCCCTTGATACCGCTTTTCGCATAGCTCTCTATCACCTGTTTCTGGGCGAAGAAGTATATGATTACGACCGGCGCGACGCAGAAGGTCGCGGCGGCCATCATGAGTCCGTGCTCGGTGCCCTGCTCCTGGGCGAAATACGAAAGCCCGACCTGTATGGGCCTGAGCGTGTCGCTGTTGGTCATGATGAGGGGCCAGATGAAGGAGTTCCATGACCCCAGAAGCGCAAATAGCCCGATGGTGACGATGGTGGGTTTCGACAGCGGGACCAGTATCCTCCACAGGAAGCCCAGGCGGCTGCACCCGTCTATGAGGGCGGCATCGTAATAGTCATTGGGTATGGACCTGAACTGCTGGCGCAGGAGGAAGATGGAGAATATCTGCGCAAGCCAGGGCACAATCAGGGCCATGTAAGTGTCCATCCAGCCAAGCGCCGACACGATTATGAATGACGGAACGAGGTATACCGCCTGCGGCACGATCATCATCGAGAGCATTGTAATGAAGAGGGTTTCCCGCCCCGGGAAATCGAATTTGGCGAAGGCGTAGGCCGCCAGGCACGACGTTACAATCACGCCTGCTACCATGCACGCGGCGATAATGACGGTATTGAGGAAGTATCTCGGAAACGGCACTTCGCTCCAGGCCTGCACGTAGTTACTCACGGTGGGATTCTGGGCTACCCACGTGGGCGGGAAGAGGAATATCTCCTGCGGGGTTTTGAAAGACGTGCTGACCATCCAGAAGAACGGCAATATCATGGAGGCCGCCCCGATGATCACGAGCACGTGAACCGGTATGTTCCTCAGCCTGTACAAACTTGTCGACTCCTAATTGTAGTGGACCCTCTTCTCTATTATCTTGCGCTGCACGAGAGTGAGCGCGAGCACTATGCCGAAGAGCACCAGGGCAACGCAACTCGCGTAACCCATGTCTCCTCCCGACTCGAATCCCTTTTCGAATATGTAGTAGACCAGGACCTTGGTCTTCCCCAGCGGGCCGCCGGGCGGGCTCCCCGTCATAAGGTAGACAAGCGTGAACACCTGGAAGGACACGATCGTTGTCATGATCACGACATAGAAGGTCACGGGGGATATGAGCGGCCAGGTTATCTTCCAGAACATGTGCCACCTGTTCGCCCCATCGATCTTGGCGGCCTCGTAATACTCCCCGGGGATGTTCTGAAGGCCCGCCAGGAAGATGATGATGTTGTATCCCAGTCCCCTCCAGAGATTGGTGATAATGAGCGCGACCAGCGCCAGGCTCGGCCCGGCCGCCCAGACGGGCAGCGTCAGGCCCGCGCTTCCCGCCATCATGCTGAATATCCCCTGAGGCTCCTCAAGCCACATCTTGGGCGACATGCCCACCAGGCTGATGAGGTAATTGAGAAGCCCGAGACGCGGGTGGTAGATCCACTTCCAGACCATCGCGACGGCCACCAGTGACGTGACCACCGGGAGGAAATAAAGCGTCCTGTAAACACCCAGGCCCTTTATCTTCTGGTTGAGGAGATTGGCGATGAAAAGCGAGATGAAGAGACTCAGCGGAACCGTGCCGATTACGAAATATGAGGTATTGAGCAGCGCATTCCAGAATTCGCTGTCGCGGAAGAGCATGGCGTACTGGGAAAGACCCGCAAAGCCCACGATCTTGCCCATCATGACATAGTAGAAACTGACGGCGAACGCCGCGATTATGGGCAGCACGCGGAATACTATTATGATGATGCCTGCGGGGGCGATATAGGCCAGGCCGCGCGCAAGCTTTTTCCACTTGCTCTCTCGCCAGGATGCGGCCGCTGCCTTGCGTTCGCCCTTCTGCAAATCCACCACCGATCTGCTTCTAGCTGGAACTCCAGGCCATAACCGTGTAGGTCTCACCGTCGGTTGTGATGGTAAGATTACCGTGGTCGGCGGCGTCCTTCCGCCCCGCGTTACGGTAAGCCCTGTCGGTCACGTAGTAGTCGACTTTATGGTCGAGAAGGAGATTTATCACACTCTGGTCGAAAACGCCGTCATTATCGTAAAGCGAGTTGGAGATAAATCCGACTCGCGCCTTCAGGTAATGTAGCCACTCCTCCGACGTGGCGTCGTCGTTTCCGTGATGCCCGACTTTGAAGACCTCGGCTGACACTTCGGCACCGAAGGCCTTGATCGTCCTCTGCTCCACGAAAAACTCGGCGTCCGCGCAAAGCAATATATCCACCTCGCCGTAGGTTATCTTGAGAACCACCGAGTCGTTATTGCCGGTGCTGCCGGACTGACCGCTTGTCATGTATTTGCCCGCGCCCGAGCTGAATACCGTCACCTCCACTCCGTGCGCCGGGTCCCAGTCGAGGAAGGCCTCGGTGTCGCTTGACATGCCCGTGACGAGCGTGCACGACGGTATGTCGTAATCCGTGATGAGACTGGTGAGCTCAAGCGGGAAGGGGTCCGCGGGATCGTCCGGCCACATGAAATAGGTGTCGGAGAAACGCGGCAGGAGACTTATGAAGCCGCCGTAGTGGTCGCGATGTGCGTGGGTTGCGACCATATAGTCGATGCCCGAAGGCCCTTTTATCCCACTGGCCAGGAGGAACGCGTCGACGTCCGCCCTGTGGTCCGTTCCGCTATAGGCACCGTCATTTGCGGCGTCCACCAGAACAGTGGTCCCTCCGGGAAACTCGAGAAAGTGGCAGTCGCCCCAGCCGACATCGACCGCCGTGTACCGCAGGTCTTCCGTATCCGGGACTTCCGCAATCACCATGGACGTCTCGGGCGCGGTGGACTCGTTCCCCGCGGGGTCGGTGGCGATGACCCGGAAATAATACGTGCCCGGCTCGATGTCTATGAGGTCCACGTAATGGGACAGGCCCCCGTCCATGACGTGATAGGCATAGTGGTCATATGTCCCGCTTCTTGAGCCATAAGTGAGTACGCAAGTAGCGTTCTCGTCAGTCTGCCAGGAAACCTGCCCGCCATCCTCCGTGAGCGATCCCACCTGCGGCGGGGTCAGGTCGGGCTCGTAATATGACTCGTCGCGGTCGGCGCAGCCCGAGAGCACAGCAGCGACCAGTAGCCCTGTGAGAAGGCCGCCCCGTAATAAATCCCCTCGTTTCCACATCTTACTTCCCTCCCTTCATCACTCCGAAGACTATCCCGCAAACGCGCGCCAAAATCAATATAAAATACGAGCCCGGGTACGGGACAGACCGCCCTGAGATTAAGTTAATAAAACGTGCGCTCTCCCGCACAGCATTTTGATGCACTCTCAATCGAATTTGACCGGGGGTTCAGGCGTATTGTATGCTGGAGGGCGATAGCCCGTCATTAGGGAGTCAACGGCAACACCTGAGGAGGTA
>JASFEA010000031.1:0-23863 GCA_050125095.1 bacterium | reverse complement strand
CGTGGCCGAGGAGGCCGCGGACGAGATCGTCTCGCTGCCCATGTTCCCTCATATAAGCGCGGAGCAGCAGCAGTTTGTGGCCGAGTGCCTTGAAGAGATCGTGGGGAAGAAGGCCTAAATGGCAGCAGACAGCGACAGAGAGCGGGCCGAAGCCGGAGGAGGCTTCGTTTCGGGACCGCGCAGGCCCAGGAGCGTATACACGAGAGTCTCCTTTCTGTGGTTGATGGACTTCTGCTGTCTGCTCCTGTCGTTGTACCTGGGATGGTGGCTGCGATGGGGCTCGGGCTTTTTCGGCCCGAGCGGGACGTTCACATCCCAGCGTTGGGTTACCCTGGCGGCGCTGTGCCTGGCCTGGACGGCCATATTCAGTTTCGAGGGTCTCTACAGGCGGCCCAAGCTCATATCAATCGGGGGCCAGATCTTCTCCATCGCCAAGAGCGTGACGCTCGGCTACCTGCTGCTGCTGGGGCTGTCATTCGCGTTCAGGCAGCACTTCTACGTCCAGACGAGGCTGGTGTTCGCATTCGGCTGGGTGATCGCAATCGGGCTTCTATCGGCGGTGCGCGTCGGCTATGTGCGCACCGCAATAAGGCGGAGAGCCAGGCATCACGCAGGCGCGAAGCGGGCCATAGTGGTCGGGGCGCTGCCTTTCGCGAGGACGTATCTCGAGAGCAAGACCCATATTGCAGGCGGCTATGAGGTGCTCGGTTTCGTCGAGACCCGCGAAGGAGAAATATCATCATACCTGGGGCCGGACTGCGTACTCGGCCAGATGAACCGTCTTGACGAGATTGTCAGCGACTACGAGATAGAGGAGATCTTCATACCTATAGGCCTGCTGGAGGACCGGGGCTCATTCGAGACAGTGAACAGGTGCTCCCGGACCGGGCTGCCGGTGCGAATGGTGTCGGATATATTCCAGATACTGATGCCGGAAGAGCCCAAGGAGAAGATGGATGGCGTCGCCAGCCCCGGCCTCGGGGAACCGGCGCTCAAGGGCATGGGAATCGTGGCCAAGAGGTTTGTGGACCTTTCCCTGGCGGGTCTCGTCGTCATCGTATTCGCGCCGCTTCTGGCTGTAATCGCCCTCATGGTGCGGCTCCTCTCGCCGGGCCCGGTGCTCTTCAGGCAGATCCGCGCGGGAAAGGACGGCAATCCGTTCACTTTCTATAAGTTCCGCACCATGCGCCACGACACCGACGATACCCTTCACCGCGAGTACGCCACCAATTTCATAGGGGGCAAGGAGCTCAGGCTCAGGGACGAGGACAAGGACGAAAAGGTCTACAAGATGCCCAACGACCCGCGGGTGACGTCCATAGGGCGAATTTTGAGGAAGACAAGCCTTGACGAACTCCCCCAGCTTTTTAATGTAATCAAGGGGGACATGAGCCTGGTGGGCCCGAGGCCCCCGATTTGCTACGAACTTACGATTTACAAAGAGTGGCACAAGAGGCGTTTGCGCGCTAAGCCGGGTATTACGGGACTCTGGCAGGTGAGCGGAAGATCCAGCGTACCGTTCCACGACATGGTCCTGCTCGACCTCTACTACATCAACCGGTGGAGCCTGCTGCTCGACCTGGAGATCATGGTCAAGACGATTCCTGTTGTGCTGTACGGGAAAGGAGCATACTAGATGCCCAAGGGTAAAGCACCAAAGAGCAAACAAGGCCAGTTTACCGTGGGAGTGATCGGCTGCGGCTACTGGGGCCCCAACCTCCTCCGGAACTTCAACCAGCTGCCCGGCGCGAAGGTGAAGTACTGCTGTGACCTGAGCGACGACCGGCTCAAGCACATGAAGTCGCTCTATCCTCATCTTACCGCCACCAAGGACATGAGCGACCTCATAGAGGACAGGGACGTGGACGCCGTGGTCGTGGCGACTCCGGTCTCCACCCACTATCCCATAGCGAAAGCGTGTCTCGAAGGCGGCAAGCACGTGCTGCTCGAGAAGCCGCTCACCCAGAGCACTGCGGAGGCCGAGGGCCTGGTCAAGCTCGCCGATGAGAAGAAGAAGGTCCTTTTCGTGGGGCATACATTCGTTTACAGCGCCGCCGTCGAGAAAATGAAGGATCTGCTCAAGGCCGACGAGCTCGGCGACATCTACTACGTGAGCAGCGTGCGCGTTAACCTCGGGCTCTTCCAGGAAGACATAAACGTCATCTGGGACCTGGCGCCCCATGATATTTCCATAATGAACTATCTCTTCGATTCCGAGCCCGTGACGGTGACGACCTTCGCAAGGTCATATATCCAGCCCGGAATAGAGGACGTGGCTTTTCTTATTCTCCAGTACCCGGGCGGCACCGTCGCGCATATTCAGGTCAGCTGGCTGGATCCCAACAAGATCAGAAGGACGACGCTCGTCGGGAGCAAGAAGATGCTCGTCTACGACGATACGTCCATGCTGGAGAAGATCCGCGTGTACGACAAGGGCGTCGACGTGCTCCCCCATTATGACACGTTCGGCGAGTTCCAGCTCTCCTACCGCTTCGGCGACATCGTGGTCCCCAAGATCAAGGAAGTGGAGCCCCTGAAGAAGGAGTGCAGCCACTTCATGGACTGCGCCTTGAACGGGAAGCGGCCCCAGAGCTCGGGTCGTGACGGTCTGGCGGTGGTGAAAGTGGTGGAGCGGGCATGCGAGTCGGCGAAGCTGGGCGGCGCGCCCCTGCCGCTCGATCTCGGTGAAGGGAAGGGCAAGAAATGAAGAAGCAAAAACCCCTGGTGATGCTCGGTGAGGGCGGAGTCGTCGACGTTGGCGCAATCCTGGGCTACCCGGCGGCACGGGGCAAGAATACAGATGTCATCAACATCGGCAAGAACGCCCGCATAAGAAGCGGGACGGTGTTATACGCCGGTTCGAAGATAGGCGATAATCTCCAGACGGGCCATAACGTTGTAATCCGCGAGGAGAACGAGATCGGGGACGACTTCGCGATCTGGAACAACTCCGTGATCGACTACGGCTGCAAGATAGGCAATCACGTAAAGATCCACTGCAATTGCTATGTGGCGCAGTTCACGGTGATCGAGGACGGAGCCTTCATGGCTCCGGGCGTAACCATCGCGAACGACCTCCATCCGGGCTGCGAGAAGTCCGCGGAGTGCATGCGGGGCCCTCATATCAAGGAAGGCGTTCAGATAGGGGTGAACGTTACGCTGGTGCCCATGATAACGATAGGCGAACACAGCCTCATCGGGGCCGGCAGCGTCGTCACCAAGGATATACCTCCATATTCGCTTGCCTATGGCAATCCGGCGCGAGTGGTCGGCGACGTCAGGGACATGACCTGCGTTACCGGTCTGACTGACAAGCCGTATAAGAGCACTTAAATCGGAGGTTGCCTCTTGCAGGTGAGCCCTACCCACGCCATCGTGGCAGTGACGTACAGGTGCAACGCCCGGTGCGTCATGTGCGACATCTGGAAGAAAAAGGGCACGCCCGAGATGGCGCCTGAGGATTACCGCCGGATTCCCCCCACGCTCAAGGAGATCAATGTCTCCGGCGGAGAGCCTCTCCTCCGGCAGGATATCGCGGAGGTGGCGGCGGTCATGCGCGAGACCTGCCCCGGCGTCAGGCTTATTCTCTCGACCAATGGTCTCCTCCCGGACAGGCTCGACGCCCTGCTCTCCAGTGACAACCGCCTGGCGGTGCGAGTCTCCTTAGACGGCATGGCGGAGCTTCATGATGAAATACGCGGCGTAGACGGCGCATTCGAGAAGGCCATGAAAAGCCTCGCGGTGGCCGGGGAGCGCGGAGTCTCCGACCTCGGGGTATGCGCAACCATGAGCAGGCACAATGCCGGCCGCATCCGCGAGATACAGGCCTTTGCCCGGAGCGAGGGCATCCAGTTCACGTTCACCGTCGCCCATTCATCCGAGATGTTCTTCGGCAACAAGGACAGCGAAAAGCCCGGCGCCGAGGCCGCCTGTGAGGACATTGACGAGATCAAGGGCCGGCTCTACGCTTCCCATAGCATAAAGGACTGGTTCAGGGCCTACTTCGTCGAGGGGCTCAGGGACGTTCTCATGGGAAAGCCCCGGCCCATAGAGTGCAGGGCGGGTCTTGACTTCTTCTATCTGGACCCCGAGGGCAGGGTCTACCCGTGCCATCTCTGGGACAAGGAGATGGGCAATATACTCGAGGAGTCCTATGAAGACATCATCGCCTCCAACCCGAAGGTCATGCGGGCTGTCGAGCGCTGCGGCAAGAAGTGCTGGATGACCTGCACGGTAGCCCCGGAGATGAGGAGGAAGGTGCTGCTGTACGCGGCCAGGGTCGCCTGGGCCAAGCTGCTTCACCACGCCGGAAGGGGGCGCCGCCCGAGATGAAAGTGCTGCAGGTCAACAAGTACTTCTACGTCCGGGGAGGGTCGGAGCGCTACTACTTCGACCTCTGCGACCTGCTGGCCGGGCGGGGCCATGAGGTGTTCCATTTCTCGATGACGCATTCGCGCAACCGGCCGAGCCCCCAGGCCGACATGTTCATGAGCCATGTCGACCTCAACGCCCCCATGAGCGCGACAGAGAGAGTCGCCGCCGCGGGCCGCCTCCTCTATTCCAGAGAGGCGACCCGGAGAATGGAGGCGATCATAGACCGCTACAGGCCCGACGTGGTTCACATGCACAACATCAGCCGGCAGATCACGCCGTCCATCGTGTCGGTGACGTCGGCGCGCGGCATTCCGACGGTGAAGACTCAGCACGATTACAGCCTCGTATGTCCGGCGCACACCTGTTTCGTAAACGGCGAGGTCTGCGAGGACTGCCTCGGGGGCGCTTACTGGCACGCCGTGCCCAAGAAGTGCATCGACGGCTCGCTCACCTCGTCGCTGCTGGGCGCAGCCGAGGCCTATTTGCACGATGTCATGGGGCTCTACAAGAAGATAGATTTCATTATCTCGCCCAGCCGTTTTCTCATGGAGAAGCTCTCAAGCCTGAAGTGGATAAGGCGCAAAATCGGCCATCTGCCGTATCTCATCCCGCTGGGTGAGGACTGGAGCTCGAGGAACGACGGCTACGTGCTCTACTCCGGCCGTATAACCCACGAGAAGGGCGTAAAGACCCTGCTGGAGGCCGCGGCCAGGATGCCCGATATGAAGTTCATAATCGCCGGTGAAGGGCCGCAGCTCGATGAGTTCAAGGAGTATGCGCGCGACCGGGGCCTGGGCAATGTGGAATTCCGGGGATATGTCGAAGGCGGGGAGCACGAGGCCCTCCTGGAGGGCGCGGCCTGCATCGCCGTCACGTCCATATCCTACGAGAACCTGCCGCTCAGCATTCTCGAGTCATTCGCCAGGGGAAAGCCCGTCGTGGGCTCGGACTGCGGCGGCACCGTGGAGCTCGTAAAGGACGGGGAGACCGGATTCCGGTACAGAAGGGCGGACGCGGACTCGCTGGCTGAGGCCATCGGCAACCTCCTGAGCGATGAGAGCGCCAGAGTGCGCATGGCCAGGAACGCCCGCGAGCTCGTGTCGGGAGTATGTTCGCCGGACTATCATTACGACCGGATGATGGAGATCTACGCGAGGGTTGGCGCTTGCGAATAGCCATGATCGGACAGAAGGGCATACCCGCGAGGTACGGCGGCATCGAGCGCCATGTGGACGAGATCTCCGTCCGGCTCGCGGCCCGGGGTCATGACGTCTTCGTCTACTGCAGGCCCTATTACACCCTGATGGACGGGGACTACAAGGGCGTTCACCTGGTCAAACTGCCCAGCATAAAGACGCGCCACCTCGACGCCGCCACGCACAGTCTCATCTCCACGGCGCATGTGCTCTCCATGAAGGCCGACGTCGTGCACTACCACGCCCTGGGGCCGAGCGGCCTTTCATTCCTGCCCAGGCTCGCGGGGGCCAGGACCGTGGCCACGGTGCACGGTCTGGACTGGCGCGGCGGCAAGTGGGGGAGAGCGGCCAAATGGGTGCTGCAGCGCTGCGAGTACACGGCCTGCCATTTCCCCTCCGAAACGGTGGTCGTATCCAACATACTCAAGCGATACTTCCGTGAGAACTACGGCCGCGAAGTCACGTATATCCCCAACGGGGTTTCGATACTGGACCCGGTTGAGCCTGTGGATATCGGCCGGTACGGCGTCTCAAAGGGCGACTACTTTCTCTTCGTGGGAAGGCTGGGGCCGGAGAAGGGATGTCATATACTGGTCGAGGCTTTCACCAGAAGCTCGACGTCCAGGAAGCTCCTGATGGTGGGAAGCGGCCATATGAATCCGGGCTATGAGGACAGACTGCGGGCCCTGGCCGACGAGCGCGTCCTCTTCCCTGGCGAGATTTACGGAGACATTCTCAACGAGGTCTGGGACGGCGCTTACGCGGTCGTGCATCCGTCGGTGACCGAAGGCATGTCGCTCTCGCTTCTTGAGGCGATGGCGCACAGGCGATGCGTTATAGTCAGCGACATACCGGAGAACTCGGAGGTCGTTGGGGACGCCGGGGTCAAGTTCAGGTCCGCGGACGTAGCCGACCTCGCCCGGGTCATAGACGAGATCGACCGGAATCCGGAGGTCTGCAGGGCCGAGGGAGAGAAGGCCGTCACGCGAGCAAAAGAGGCCTATAACTGGGACAGCATAGTGGACTCCCTCGAGCGGGCGTACAGGGGTGATTGAGAGACTCGGCCGGCAGGCGGGGTGAACCATGCAGAGCAGCCTGACAAAAGAACTCGCGGGCGCGGCGAGAAAGCGCTGGATCATGCTTATGGCGGGATTCGCCCTTCTCGCTGTTCTATTCGTCTTCGCCGGGATGATAAGGACGCCGGGGGCGCGTAAGAACCCTTATACGGTTATTGCGTCCAGGGCGCTCGCCGTGGCAGGCGCGCTCCTGTTGATGAGGATCATGCTCCTCACTCATGAAGATGGACTGCCCGTCTTCATGATAGAGGCCTCCGGGCTGGGCGATGAGTCCCTGGCAGACGCGCTCGACCTCATCGACAGTCGCTTTGACATCGTGCCGCTTGCGGACGTAACGGCGTTCATAAGGGACCAGAGGTACGTCCCCAGGAAGGGGGCGGCCGTGGTGGTCAGGGTGGCTGGCCGGGAGGATCTCAATGTCGCCCGGGAGGCTGTCGCGGCCGGGACTGCGCCGCCCGTCACTCTGCTTCTTGCCGAGCAGGTGGCCTCCGGTATGACCCCCGGGGCCGGGGAGGGAACCTTCCCCTCGGGCACGGCTTTCGCGGTGGAGGCCGGGGCGCAGGTGGGGAAGGCTCTTGATGAAGATAAAATCGCGGCCGGGCTCAGGGCGCTTGCGGAGAAGGTGGGCTCGGTCACGGGCAGGGCAGCCTGCTACGCGCTGCTTCCGGAGGATGATGAAGCGGTTCTGGCGAGAATAGGAAAGGCGGCCGGGATCGAGGCCTTCTTCGGGGGTGAGGGCCTGAACCGCTATGGCGACCGCGGCAATCGCATCAGGCTGGCGGATATTACGGCGCTGCTGACGTCACGCAGGTCGCGGGGTGCGCGTCTCAAGACCTTCGCGACCATGTACCGGGGGAACTATGTTGCCTACCCGACATGGGTATGGCTGGATATGACGGCGCCTGCTGTGGCCGGAGGCGACCGCGGTCAGGGCGGGCCGGGGGAGAGAAGGGGTCCCTGTTGAGATCAATCCACGAAGCGGTACTTGAAGAGGTGATACAGGGCGACGAGGCCGTCCTTCCACGTGATCTTCTTTCCCTCGTGGAACTCGCGCCCGGCGTAGGATATGGGCACTTCGTAAATGCGGTGTTTGCGCTTGAGGACTTTCGCGGTCATCTCGACCTCGATTTCGAAGCTCCTCGACTTGAGGTCTATGCCCTTCAGTATATCTGACTTGAACATCTTGTAGCACGTTTCCATGTCTGAAAGAGTGGTGTCATAGAGGATGTTGGTGATGAGCGTAAGCAACTGGTTGCCCACCCAGTGCCAGAAGAACATATTGCGCCTTTCGCCCGTGAAGCGCGACCCGTATACGATGTCCGCCTTGCCCGCCTCGATGGGCTTGATGAGCTTCAGGAGGTCTTCGGGGTCGTATTCGAGGTCGGCGTCCTGTATGGTGATGACGTCACCCGTGCAGTGGGGGATGGCAGTCCTTATTGCCGCGCCCTTTCCGGAGTTCTTCTCGTGCAAGATGACTCTGGCGCGGCCGGGCTCGAGCGATTCGAGGATCTCCCGGGAGCCGTCGGTCGAGCCGTCGTCCACCATGATGATCTCCTTGTCGAGACTGACGGCTTCGACCCTGGCTAGAATCTCGAGAAGCGTTGACTTCTCGTTGTATACCGGCACGATGACTGATACCCTCATGTCTCCATTATCAGTACGGCATGGCGGCGTGTCAACTTATTAGGAAGGTGGCGGTTTGAACCGGTTCAAGTTCGTGCTGGGCTCGAGGGGCTTTGTAAACGCCGCTGAGAGAGCCTGGCAGGTAGCCACGCGCTTCGGCCTGACGCCGGGGCGCAGCGAGAGCCGCCTCAGGGCCCTCGCACAGATCGTGATGGAATACGGGGCGGCCCCCAGCCTTCCCATTACGGCGTCGGTGCTGGACCGGAACCCCGAGGTCGCGCGGAGGCTGAGCGTCCTGGGCGTCGAGCTTCCCATACACGGGCTTGTGCACACGGACATGGCGCTTCTTACGGATGAGGCGCAGCGGGCGCATATGGAGAAGGCGGTCGCTATATTCCGGAAGCACGGCATGGAGGTCAGCGGCTTCCGCAGCCCCTATCTGCGCTACAATGAAGCCACGCTCAGGGCGGTGGAGGCCATGGGCCTGTCCTATGACAGCAACCTCGCTTTCTACTGGGAGCCGGCGGCGTCGCTTTCGAATCTGAGCCGGGAGGAGTCGGACGGGCTGGCGCGGGGCCTGAAGTTCTACCGGCCCGTAAGGCGGCCAGACGAGAGATCGCTGCCCCGTTTCGTGGGGCGCCTGGTCGAGATCCCGGTGTCGCTTCCCGACGACGAGATTCTTTTAGACCGCATGGGCATGCACCCGGACAAGATTGGCAGCGTCTGGAACGAGATGGGCTGCATGGCGCTGGAGAGGCGCGAGCTCCTGACCGTTCAGCTCCATCCCGAGCGGGCGGTCATACTCCGGAACAGCCTTAAGAAGGTGCTTAACCTCTCGAGAAAAGAGAACTCATTCTGGGTCGCCACTCTGGCAGAAATAGACTCGTGGTGGCGCGCGCGCACGGGTGTCAGGCTCGATCTGAGGGCCGGCCCCGGGGGCGGGTTCTCCGTCCACAATCCGGCCTCGGGCACGGTGAGGCTTCTGGCGCGCATACCGCGTGAGGGCGCCGAGGAGGCCGTAAACGAAGGCGCCGTCGTGGACAGCGACATGAAGCCGGTCGTAGGGGTCTCGCCTTCGGCGCCGGAGTCGCTCAAGTTGATTATAAGAGATATGGGCTATTTCCTTGAACTATCGGAAGATAGAGAGATGTATCCCGTGTATCTGGATGGCCTCACACACCGGGCGACCGCGGTGGACCTCATAGAGAATTGCGGGCATCCTCTTATCTGCGATACCTTCTGGCCGAGCCCTTTCAGGGCGGCCATGGCCATAACCGGGGACATAGACTGCCTTACGCTGGGGGACTTCTTAAGGAGATTCCTGGAGGACTAGGGCTTGCGAATCTGCCTCGTGAACACATATCACTACAGGCGCGGTGGCGACTCCACCTATACCTTCGACCTCGCGGACATGCTGAGGGCGAGGGGGCATGAGGTCTGCCATTTCGCCATGAAGCACCGCTACAATGCCGCCTGCCCGGAGTCGGACTACTTCGTCGACTATGTGGACTATCGCGAGAGCTCGGAGACCTCCGGGCCAGTAGCCAGGTTCCGGGATTTCTTAAGGAGCATATACTCGCGGGAGGCGAGGAGGAAATTCGCGTCGCTTCTCGATAAGGCGGGGCCCGACATCATCCACATGCAGAATTTCCGGAGGCATCTGACGTTCTCGATCCTGGGCCCGGCCAGGCAGCGCGGCATACCCGTGGTCTTCACCGCCCACGACTACGACCCCGTCTGTCCAAATTCGCTGCTCTTCGCCGGCGGCGAGATCTGCGAGCTCTGCGGCGGGAGACACTATTACAGGGCCCCTTTCAAGCGCTGCAAGCAGGGTTCTCTTGCGGGAACGCTGGCAGTCGCCCTTGAGGCCTATTTCGTCAGGGCCATGAGATACTTCGATGGCATAGACCGCATAATCACCCCCAGTGCATTCGAGAGAAACAAGTTCATAGAGTGCGGGATGGACGGCGATAAGATCGAGGTGATTCACAACTTCATAGACACTGCGGCCTTCCAGCCCGCCTATGGTGGCGGCGATTATGTGCTGTTCTTCGGAAGACTGGCGCCCGAGAAGGGGATAGACGTTCTCATAGACGCCGCATCCCGTACTCCCGGCCTCAAGGTCCTCATCGCCGGCGAGGGCCCGGAACGCAGCTACCTCGAAGCCAGGAGGGCCGAGGCGGGAACCGCGAACGTCGAGTTTCTGGGCTATATCGACAGGGAGGACCTTATACCCCTCATACAGAGTTCCATGTTCGTCGTAGTGCCGTCGGTGTGGTACGAGAACTTCCCGTACAATGTGCTCGAATCCCTGGCGCTCGGAAAACCCGTGATAGGTTCCAATATCGGAGGCATACCGGAAATGGTCCAGGAGGGCAGGACGGGTTTTCTGTTCCCTCCTCGCGATTCCGCGGTGCTGGCCGAAAAGATGGCCATGCTGGCCGGGGACGCCGCGCTCAGGGAACGGCTCGGCAGGAACGCAAGAAGTAGAGTTGATGGCGAATTCAGTGCCGATATACATTATGATAAGCTCCTGGCGGTGTACCAGAGGGTTCTGCACAGAGGGGACCGGGCATGAAGATCGCGATGATAGGCATAAAGGGCCTTCCCGCAACGTGGGGCGGGATGGAGCGTATCGTGGAGGCCATGGCAATAGAGCTGGTCAAGCGTGGCCATGAAGTTACGGTATACTGCAGACCCTATTACGTTCCCGACAGGCGCAAGGAGTTTGAAGGCGTAAAGCTGGTCTACACTCCCACCATCAACACCAAGCACCTGGATGTCGCGGTAAGCAGTTTCACCTCCATTATGCACTGCCTGTGGAGAGACTATGATATCGTCCACATCCACTCGATCCCGCCGGCGATCTTCGCGGGCCTTCCACGCCTCTTCGGCAAGAAGACCATGGTACAGGTGCACGGCGTCATATGGGCAGACCTCACCTGGGGCCCCTTCATACGCTTCCTCATGAAGGCGTTCGAGTACCCGGCGGCCCACTGGTCGAATGTGCTGGCGACCGTGTCAGATCCGGCCGTCGAGTATTTCCGGACGACGTACGGCGTGGACGTCAAGTACATAACGTCGACTACCGAGTTCCACGAACCGAGGCCTCCGGACAAGATGAAAGAACTAGGGCTCGAGAAAGACGGCTACATCCTCTTCGTTGCGCGGCTGACTCCGCAGAAGGGACTCAAATACCTGCTGGAGGGTTTCAGCAAGGTAAAGACCGACAAGAAACTCGTGATCGCGGGCGACGTCGACCCCGGGGACGCGCTGGGCGAGTACGTCCAGGAGCTCAAGTCGATTGCCGACGAGCGAACCGTCTTCCTGGGGTGGGTTTACGGCGATCTCCTGGACGAGCTCTATACCAATGCCTTTGCCTTCGTGCTGCCTTCGGACACAGAGGGCCTCTCGGTTTCGCTTCTCGAGGCCATCAACTTCGGATGCGGCGTGGTGGTGAGCGATATTCCCGAAAACCTGGACGCTCTGCAGGACTACGGCTTCTCCTTTAAGAGCGGCGACTCCGATGACCTGGCCGGGGTGCTCCAGCGCCTGGTGGACAATCCCGGGCTCGTGGAGGAGAAGCGGGGCAGGGGCAGGGAGTATGTCCGGAGGCGCTATGGCATCGGCCCGGTGGTGGACAGCCTGGAGGAAGCTTACAGGGAGATGCTGGGGAGGGAGAAGTAGGTGGGCGAAGCGCTGGTCCTTGAGTCCCGGGACGACGGCAGACTGCGTGCTTTCCTCGAGAGGGCCGACCACACCACGGTTTACCATACGCCCGAGTGGCGCGACGCCGTTATAAACACCTATGGCTATGAAGCCTTCTACGTCGGCTACGAGGAGGGCGACGCCCTCGAGGCGCTGCTCCCCATGATGCTGGTCCGGAGCAGGCTCACGGGGACGAGGCTGGTCTCGCTGCCTTTCTCCAATGTATGCGGGCCCGCCGGCAGGGAGGACGCCTTCGGCGCGCTGGTCGAAAAGGCGCTTGAGGTCTATGCCGGGACCGGGGCGGAGGCGCTGGAGATCCGCACGCAGGCCAATCTGGGGAGGCTAGAGGACCCCCGCTTCCGGAAATCGCCGTGTTTCATAACGTCGATACTCGACCTCGACCCCGACCCCGAAAAGATTTTCAAGGGATTCAGGGACAACAGCATAAGAAGCGAGACGAGGCAGGCGGCGCGGAAGGGCGTCGGGGTGCGCATGGGCGAGAACCTCGACGACCTCGGGCATTTCTACCGGCTCTTTGTCGGAAACCGCCTCAAACACGGGGTGCCGCCGGCTCCGTTCGAGTTCTTCGAGAACCTGTGGAACTCGCTCGGGCCCGGGATGCGACGCCTCTTTCTGGCCACCGTGGAGGGCAGGCCCGTATCGGCCGTTCTGGCCCTTGCGCATAAGAAGACGATAGGCGAGGCCTACCTGGGCGCGGACGCGGCCTACCTGTCCTACAGGGTCAACCAGATGGTAATCTGGAAGGGCATCGAATGGGCGTGCCTGAACGGGTATGAGAAATGGGATTTCCTGCGTACGCCCCGGGACAACAGGGGGCTGAGGTTCTTCAAGGCCAAGTGGGGCGGCAACGAGGTGGATCTCGATTACCTGTATTACCCGGAGGTGAAGGGCTCGGCCGGCACCATAGAGGAAAGCGCCAAATACAGGTTGATGACGACCGTGCTGAAGCGGTCGCCCGCTTTCGTGGGCAAGGCGCTCGGCAGGATGTTCTACAGGCATCTTGGCTGAGAGGGCGCCGTTTCAGAAATAGGTATTGACATGGCTTCGGGGTGGGGCATTAGATTAAACTTGTCCCGAAGATGGACGGAAGGGAAACTGTATGCCCGAACTTCGCAAGGACCCCGTGATCGGACGCTGGGTCATCATCTCTACAGAGAGGGGAAAGCGCCCCACGGATTTCACGTCGGGGCCGCCCGCAAAGGGAGGCGGCTTCTGCCCCTTCTGCACCGGCAACGAGTCCAAGACGCCGCCGGAGGTCTTTGCCTACCGCAAGCCCGACACCAGGAAGGACAGCCCGGGCTGGTGGGTGCGCGTGGTGTCCAACAAGTTCCCGGCCCTGCAGATCGAGGGCGACCTCAACCGCCAGGGTGTGGGGATATACGATAAGATGAACGGCGTGGGCGCGCATGAGGTAATCATAGAGACGCCCGACCACGACAAGTCGCTCTCTGACCTGGAAGAGACGCATATCACGGAGATTCTTCTCGCCTGGAAGCAGAGGATGCTCGACCTCAAGAAGGACTCGCGCTTCAGGTACATACTCATATTCAAAAACCAGGGCGAGGCCGCGGGCGCGTCGCTCGAGCACTCGCATACGCAGATCATAGCCATGCCAATAGTGCCCAAGCGCGTCTGGGAAGAGATTGAGGGCTCGCGCAGGTACTATGACTACAAGGAGAGGTGCATCTTCTGCGACATCGTCTCCCAGGAGATAAACGATGACGTTCGCGTCGTATGCGCCAACGAGAGCTTTATCTCGATAGAGCCCTTTGCCGCCAGGTTCCCGTTCGAGACCTGGCTGCTGCCCAAGAAACACGCCCCCGCCTTCGAGGAGCTGGAGGACGCCGAGATATGCCTGATGGCCAGGCTTCTGAAGGAGACTCTGGTGAGGCTCAACACGGCCCTGTCTTCGCCTCCCTATAATTTCATCCTGCACACGTTGCCATGCCAGGGCGACAACCGCCTCTGGTACCACTGGCATATAGAGATCATGCCCAAGCTCACGAAGGTGGCCGGATTCGAGTGGGGATCGGGCTTCTATATCAACCCGACGTCCCCCGAGGAGGCGGCCAGGTACCTTCGGGAAATATCAATAGCCAGCACTACTAAGTGAGGTAGGAGATGGAGGGGAAGCTCTCTGTTCTGATGGTCGCGGCCGAGGTTCACCCGTTTGCCAAGGTCGGCGGCCTGGCCGACGTCATGGGCGCATTGCCCAGGGCGCTGGCCGATGCGGGCCACGATGTGAAGATAGCGTTGCCCTATTACAAGAAGATAAAGGACGGGGACTTCAAGGTCGGCCCGGTCAAGGCCGCGGGGGAATTCGACATTCCCATGGGCGACGTCACGGTGACGGCGGGGGCGCGCTCGACCAAGCTCCCGGACTCCAGGGTGGAGGTTCTGCTCATCGAGAGCGACCGCTACTTCGGCCGTGACGGCGTCTACTCAGACGCCGCCACTGGAGAGGGATTTTCCGACAATGCCGAGCGCTTCATATTCTTCTCGAAGGCGGCCCTGCGTCTGGCCAGGATAATGGACTACAGGCCGGACATCGTACACTGCCATGACCACCAGACGGGTTTCATCCCCGCGTGGCTGAGGGACCGGCCGGATTCGGAGACCTTCTTCAAGCAAACAGGCATAGTTTATACCATTCACAACCTGGCCTATCAGGGCGTCTTCCCGCGCAAGACCGGCTACATCGCGGGCTTCAGCGAGCATATGATGAAGCCCATGGGCGGCATAGAGTTCCACGACAAGGTAAATATGATGAAGGCTGGAATCATCTACTCGGACACCATAACCACCGTCAGCCCGACCTATGCCGAAGAAATACAGACGCCCGAGTTCGGTTACGGCCTCGAGGGCGTTCTCAAGTCGAGGGCGCGCGACCTGGTGGGCATATTGAACGGCGCCGACTACAGCGTATGGAACCCGGAGACCGACAGGCTCATCCCCTACAGGTACAGCACGCGCGACCTGACGGGCAAGCGGCTGTGCCGGAATCATCTCAGCGAGCGCCTGGGCCTCAAGGTGGCCGACGGCGTGCCGCTTGTGGGCATGATATCCCGGCTCGTCGACCAGAAAGGCTTCGACCTCGTGGCCGAGGCGTTCGACAGGCTGCTGGAGCTCGATATCGGCGTGGTGATCCTGGGGACGGGTGACAAGAAATATCATGACCTCCTCAGCAGCCGGGCCGAGCGCTATCCGGACAGGGTATCGGTCAATATCGCCTTCGATGAGGAGCTGGCTCATCTTATAGAAGCCGGCAGCGACATGTTCCTCATGCCGTCCAAGTACGAGCCGTGCGGTCTCAACCAGATGTACAGCATGAAGTACGGGACGGTCCCCGTGGTGAGAAAGACGGGGGGCCTCGCGGACTCGGTCATGGACTTCGACGCTTCGCCCGACTCGACCGGATTCGCTTTCGATGATTACTCCTCAAAGGCGCTCCTTGACGCCGTCAGGCGGGCGCGCGAGGTCTTCCGTGACGGGAAGGCGTGGAACGAGCTCGTGCTCAGGGCCATGAAGCGCGATTTTTCCTGGAAGCAGCAGGCGAAGGAATACGCCGGGACTTACGCCGCCACACTTAAGAAGCGAAAGGTGGTGACATAAGTTCGAGCCCCGTCTGACCTCAATCGTGGTCCCAGCCTATAATGAGGGTGGCAGGATCGGAAGCACCCTTATTGAGATTATCCGGTACATGGGCGGCAGGGCGAGAGACTTCGAGGTCGTCGTCGTCGACGACGGGAGCAGTGACGATACGGTCGAGGTCGTCCGGGCCGTCTCCGCCGGAGAGCCCCGCCTGAGACTCCTGTGCAACGGCGTCAACAGGGGCAAGGGGTATTCGGTGAGGCGCGGCATACTCGAGTCCGGGGGAGAAGCCGTTCTTTTCAGCGACGCCGACCTCTCGACCCCCATCGAGGAGTACGATAACCTCCTGGGCTATCTCGACGGGTACGACCTCGTCATCGCTTCCAGGAGCCTGCCCGACTCCGACGTCGCGGTTCACCAGCCGGCCTACAGGGAGATCATGGGCAGAACATTCAATCTCATGGTGCAGGCCCTCCTCCTGAGGGGCATAATCGACACTCAATGCGGCTTCAAGCTCATGAAGGGATACGTCGCCAGGGAGATTGCGGCGAGGCAGCGCATCGACGGCTTCAGTTTCGACGTTGAGATGATCCTGATCGCCAAGCGGCTGGGATATAAATACTTAGACGTCCCGGTGAGGTGGATCAACTCGCCCCATTCCAGGGTGCATCCGCTGGGAGATTCCGTTAACATGATGCTTGACCTCTTCCGAATAAAGCTATATGATATCGCAGGTCTTTACACCAAACGACTCGAGCGGGAATAGCTCAGTGGTAGAGCGCCACCTTGCCAAGGTGGATGTCGCGGGTTCAAATCCCGTTTCCCGCTCCATTTCTATTTTAGGGGTCAGGTCTTAAAATGCACAGTCCTACTGGGGTCAGGTCTTAAAATGCACAACAGCCCGACCCGCGTTATGGAGGAGAAGTGGGATTTCCTCATCGTTCTCGACGCCTGCCGGTACGACTACTTCGAGAGGATATACCCCGAATACATGGAGGGAGATCTCAGCAAGGCCCTGTCTGTAGGCGGGGGGACCGTCGAATGGCGGGACAATTCCTTCCCCGACGTCTATGATGACGTCGTATATGTATCGTCCAATCCATATATTAATAGCCTCTCGCGTATTAAGGGCTTCCTCGGGAGTGAACACTTCAGCAGGGTGTATGACGTCTGGGCGGACGGCTGGGATGAGAAGAAGGGCACGGTGCTGCCGGGGACGGTGAGCGCCGCCGCCCGGCGGGCAATAGCCGAGAACGAAAATAAGCGCTGTATTATACACTATCTCCAGCCGCATGCCCCTTATCTGGGGCTGGACCTGGAGGCCCGGGGGTTCCCGGTGCCGGATGTACGGGACGGGAGGGTGCTGGCCGGCGTGGCCGAGACCGAGGACGTTCCGGCGTGGAAGAGGTCGCTCCTCGATCTGCTCACCAGGATCTCGTATAAGACAGGACTCCTGGGTGAGAACCCGGCCTGGAAGCTCCGCCAGTACCTGGGGATGGCTCCCGCGTCACCCATGGACGCCGCCCGGCGGGCGGGGGGCGACGCAGGCCTGCGCGCCGCCTACGAAGACAACCTGAGGCGCGTCCTCAAGGACATCGCAGGGCTTCTGCCATATCTATCCGGGCGCATAGTCATTACGGCAGACCATGGCGAGTGGCTTGGCGAGAACGGGAGCTACAGCCACCGGGGCGGTTCGCAGAGCCCCATTCTCCGGGAAGTGCCCTGGCTGGTGATTGAGAAGGGGGCGGCCGAGAGGAAGGCCGTGGCGGAGAGGAAGGCAGCGGACGGAAGCGTCGGCGAGGCAGCGGCAGGGGCGTACTCTGACGTCGACCGGAAGAAGATAGAAGAGAGGCTCAGAGGCCTGGGATACATTGAGTGATACGGGCTTGAACTAAGAAAGCCCATTATATATCATCTAGATATAAAAGGGGCGGCATAGCCAAGTGGCTAAGGCGACGGTCTGCAAAACCGTTATTCCCCGGTTCGAATCCGGGTGCCGCCTCCAGTCTATTTTCTCTTCCTGAACATATGCCGCCTGGCCTGCCGGCCCTAGCGGCCTTCCTGCTTGATCTCGCCCTCATCCATGATGTTGATCCGCCGCTGGCGCGGCAGGATCCGGAATGTCATCAGAGTCTCATCGCCGGCCGCAAGGTCAGCGACGATCGCTTCCGCTTCCAGGAAGTAGTAGTGGGGCAGGCCTTCCGGATAGACCCTGACCGTCCAGTGGCCCGGGCGCAGGCCCGTGAAATCAAACCGGCCGCCCGAGGCGGTGTACTGCGTCAGGTAGTACTCGCCGTTTGTTATCTCTACAAGGACGTCGGGGAGCCCGTGTGCACCGTGCGGAAGGTCCCTTCCTTTTCCCAGCCCGACGAGCATTGGCCCGGCCTCACCGGCCGGCTCGCCGGTTTCAAGAGACCCCGTCTCGACCTCGGCCCCATCGCCGTCCGGTTCGAGGTCGAACATGAGTACTTCGCCCCTGATTGAGCAGGAGCGGACCACGCCGACATCGATACGGGCAGTGCGACCGCCCTCCACAACAACGACGAAGGGCGACTTGGCCTCAGTAACGCGGCCTAGGCCGATGGACTTGGCGTCGACCTGGAGCGAGTATGTTCCCGGCTCCAGCGATGGAAACTCGAATTCGCCCCTTGCGTTTGAAACGGCCGCGACGCCGTCGGCGGTTATTATCGCATTGGCCAGACCGGGCCTGCGCGGGTCTTCGGCGTCGTATACCCGCCCCTTCACGGTACCCACCGTCTTCTTTCTGCCCATGGGGATGGGCGCCGGAATGGAGTAGGACAGCAGCACGGACGAGTCGGTCCCTTGGCTCCCCTTGCCGCCCCAGACACTGGTCTTCATTGTGACCATATGGCGGTTCGGCAGCAGGTAGTAGAGAGAGTAAGTGAGAATGCGGTATGTGTTCTCAACCAGCGAAGGGGCCCCGCTCATGTGGTAATTCAGGTTCATGTCGAGGTCCTTGGTGAGATGCCACCTCGCCGACATTCCAAGGTCACCGGACTTACGCGGGCTCTCGGAGTATTTGCTGTGTCCATATCCGGCGTAAATGCTGTATGAGTGCCTCGCTCCCGGCCTGATTGACGCCGAGAGCGAGTAGCGGCCGAGACTGGTGCGGGTGTCGGTCATATCATTCTGGGAGTATCCATGTTCCCCCGACAGGTAAAGTGAGAGGTAAGGCAGCGAATAGTCCACTGAGGCTCGCAGCGTTTTCTCCCCGAAGTCGAACCCCGGCGCGGCAAAACCGTCCCATCTCTGGAAGTCCTGGAAGTCCAGATTCAGCCGCGTCCGCACGGTGGCTATATAGGAGACTCCTGCGGTCACATGTCTTTCTCTGCTCGCGGTAAGCTTGAGCGGGTCGAGTTCGAGATTATTGTCATACGAGCGGTATGACAGCCTGAGAGTCAGGCCCGGCTGAACCGGGAATTGAAACGTGCCGAGCATGAAGTCGGTATCGGTAGTGTACCCGTAAAACGCGGGCCCGGCGTGGACCTTCTCCAGCGAGAAGAAGAGCTTGTTCCGCAAAACCCCGTTGGCCGCAAACCTGTAACCGTAATTGCCCGGTGCCTCCTCGGCATCGACCCCGTACTCCAGCTCGAATCTCGCGTTGGGGACGGGAGCGTAGTTTCCCTGAAGACTGGCAATCCGGTGCTTCGACCTGGCTGTCTCGGCGTATGAGGCGTCGTCTTTCTCAAGCACATTGGCCTTAACGCTGAGGCCCGGCCTTATCAGAAAAGAGATATAGCCCCCGGCTTCGCGATGCCGCGGGTGTTCCGAACGGCTCCTGGCGTAGTATCCGCCCAGCGCCACGTTATACGCCCGAAGATCCGCGCCCGCCCCCTCGCCGTAATAGAACCTCTGGACCAGAGGCGAGAGAGAGAAAACCCTGTCGCCCAGGTTTATCTCAAGATGGCGCCCTCTGTAATTCACATAGTACTCGTTCCAGCTTGCGAATCGCCCGACGGCCGGCGTGCTCGCCTGCCTGACGACGTAGCTCAATGTCCTATCTGTATCTCCGGCGACCGCCCCCGAGCCTGATATTTCGATCTGGCCCCCGGCCGAATTGCGGTCCGCAGCGGCCGTCAGTCTGATCCAGGACGGCAGGCGGTAGTACGGGTCGGTGAGCCTTGTAACCCGCGGGATGACATCCACTGTAACCGCTTCTTCTATGGTGGACGTCTGACCGATTTCGTCTTCGGTCGCGGCCTTGAGGATTACCATGCACATGGTCTTATGGGGGAGGCGCTTGTCCGTTTTCACCCGCACCCTCACCGTCCTGCTCTCGCCGGACGGTATAAGGAGATCACCGGGATCGACGCTGAAGTCATAGTCGGGGCGGACGGTGGCCTTTATGCGGACAGCCGCCCTGGTGTTCCCCGAGTTCAGCAGCTTTATGAGAACCGAGAATTCTCCGCCGGCCACAACGGTCCTTGGTGCAGTCAGGACCTTCGAACGCAGGTCCAGCTGCGGCAGCACGGTGACGCTGAAATCAGTCGCGCCGCGCACATGTGGCGCAGCGGGATCCATCACCTCGTACTGCATGTTATATACCCCGGCCGGGTAGTCGGGGGGTATATGAAAAGTGACCAATCTCACGACAGCGCCGCCCGCCCCGAGCGTGAAGTCCGGTTCTGCTGACGCCACTCTGGCCCAGCCCCGCGGATATGCCACCGTCTCGCGCAGGCGCTTCTCCTCGGTGGTTTCATTATTAACCATGAACCTGGCCGTGATTATCTTCCCGGGCTCGGCTTCAAGAAGTGCGGACAGCGAGAGCGTTACCGCAACGCCGCCGTCGCCGGTACGGCCCGGGGCTGGTACGATTTTCGATTCTCCCGGGGGCCGGCCGGTGACCGTCTCAGGCGCCGAAATCCCGCCTTTTTGGTCCGCCGCGCCCGCGGAAGTCGCCACGTTCGGCGCAGCCGGCGGGGGGGCAACGGCATACGGGAGCGCCGGGCTCCGGGCTTCCGGCCCCCCGAAGACAAAGACAGTGTCCACAGACATGGCAAAGAGCAGCGGGGCGGGGATGACGTTTGCATATGCGCCGGCCGAAGTCCACGCCGAGGCGGCGTGTGAGCCGCTGCTAAGGGCACACAGCGCCATGAAGCATGAGACAATGATTTTGCCGACCGCCGGTTTTCTCACGATTCGATATCCAGGCTGTACTGCGCTCCAAAGACAAACTCGTCCTTATTATCGATTATGACCAGGGCCGTGTATTTGCCGCCGGCCACTTCGGAGAGATCGAACTTATGCCGCACGGAGCAGCCCGGGAAAATGCGCTTCTGGCTGCCTTCGAAACGGCCGACGAAACCGCCCGTCTCGTCATAAAGCTCCACCCAGGTGTATGGATAGACCCACTTGTCGCCTGCATTCTCTACGTCGAGCTGCAGCACGGTGTTCCCGTTGTCGCCGAGCAGGCGGCGGTCGAGGAAGCGCAGGTCCGGCGCGCCGGTATCGCCGACGTCGGTGATGATCTGAACGCCGTAACGGACCTGTGTGCTCACTGCTATGCCTGGCCGCCCCATCTGGTCCCTGACCTCCTGGGTCTCCGGCGGTCCCAGCGGCTCTACCATGAGTATGCTCCAGTATGTACCGCTCAATGCCTCGCCGGCGGGGAGCCTGCCCCTGTAATAGACGGCCGCTTCGCTGCGCGCGGGAACCGTTATCCACTCCGCGCTTAACGTGAACCACCGCGCGTTGGACCGCTTCATAGTCCCGGGCTCGCCGTATACCGATCGGCCGTCCGCGAAGAACGCGTAGTCGGTCGGATATATCCGAACAAGAACATCGGTGTCGTCGCTGTTGCGGAGCACTATCTCATGCTCTATTTCCTGCCCGGGTTGCCCGGCGGCGATTTGTGACAGCCCGCCGACTACCGCCAGGCCCGCGTCGGCTGTTCCTGCTGTTAAGATCATCAGGATTGCCAGAGTCAAGGTCCTTCTCAACTGCCCTACCCCCGTTGTCAGAGATCCACTATTGTATAAGTTACCGTTGACGAGTAAGTGTCCGGAGATATTGTGACCGACACGCCTTCCAGCTGGTATTGCACCTTCACGCCCGTCCTATCGCTGTTGCCCGTGAAGAACTCCGCATCGGTGGTCGTTATGGCGAGGTAAGTCGTCCCTCCGGAGATTGAGCCCGATCCCGATCCGTTCTGCGTGCGCTTGGCCGATATAGTGAAGTCGCCGTCCCAGGTGCCGTCGGTTCGTCTTATGTCCACCCGGTAGTCGGCGGTTGCAGTTATTGCGAGATCGGTCGCGCTGGCCGCGCTTTCATAAGTAGAGGCGAGGTCGCTGCCCGCGCCCGAGGTGAGATCGGCCGAATCCACTGTGAGGCTCCAACCGCCTGTGGCTACTATATCGCCGGCAGAAGCGAAGAGCGGGATAAAAAGATATAATGCGACCGCAATACACGCTTTCATCTTCCGTGAGTTCTTCATCGCTCCCTCTAAAGCCCCGGACATCACAAGCCGGAGCTTGCTCCCGGGGGAGACACCTGGTCCCTGGCGTCTCTCTAGGGATCGGTCAGCGTCAAGGTCACCGTCCTCGTAGTTGAGGCTACAATGCCCGCCGCTATCGAAGCGTAGTATTTATAGGTTATGGTATTGTTGCTCTCGGCCAGAGTTGTTATGCCTGTCACGAGATCGGCCGCCGTCGTTGTCAACTGGACGTCACCCGCGCTGGCGGCGCCTGTGGGCGCAACCAGGAATATGTACAATTCCGTATTCGCCGGAACAGCCACGTCCACGGCGCCGGTTATGCGCTTGTTGGACTCGTTGGTGGTGATGTCGTAGTCGGTGCTGTTGTCGGTGGCCGTGTCCGGCTGGGCGCCGGCAGTGGCCGTGTTAACGATGAGCGCAGCGGGATCGCCGCTGACGGCGATCTCGTTGATCGCGGTGACCTGCAGCGTAACGGTCTGGTTGTCGGTATTCGCCGCCAGCGCGGATCCGAGCGCCAGCAACACCAACACACCGGCTGCAAGGGCAATCTGATGTGCCTTCATGATACACGCCCCCTTCTTTAAGGTATCTCTGAGCACATGTGTACCTGCTACATGGTCAATATCGTCCGTAAAATGCGAGCCTTTAGCAATTTTGCCAAAGAGTGAGAATGGGGCCGGATGGTGGGGTCAGGTCTCAAAATGCACACCCGGGGAGGGGAGGGCCCTGGATTTCGAGCCCCGCAGGGGCCGTCAGCCCTGGAACAGGGTCGCGACGTACTTCTCCAGCTTATACCACCTCAGCCTGAAGCCCGCCAGGGGCAGGCCCTTGTAATGGGCGATATTGCGCTTCAGGAACTCGCCGTCATAATCGCCTACATTCCGGCCCTTCAGCATCCAGTAGGGTCCCACGTCCATGCGGCGTATCCACTCGGGCGGCTCTCCGGGCACATTGAGGCGGCAATCGCGGTCGGCCTTTCTGATTGTCCAGGCCTTGAAGCCGGCCTCCCGCGCCATCTGCAAGCAGATATCGTCGTACTGGCCGTTCGGCCAGCAGAGGAAGTCCACCGGGCGGTCGATGAGATCGGCGATTTCCTGCCTGGCCAGCGGGATCTCCTCTCGCAGGCGCGTGAGCCTCTCTTCCTCGGTCTCAAACCTGTCGTCCAGCCCTCCGGCCGCAATAGCCTTCGCTTCCTCCTGGAGTATGGTCCTCCAGTCGGCGCTCTGAAAAAAGTCCCGCCCGCCCCGGTTCCTGACGAGTTCCGCCAGTTCCGCCTCAACCCGGGGATCGGGAAAATAGCGCCTCGAGACCAGCGCCTCCCCGTATTCGTACACGGGGCTTCCCCATGGCACGAACTGGGACTGGTCCTCGGCCATATACATAGGTTTACGGTCGGCGCGCGCATTCCACCCCAGCCAGGGGTATTTGGCTTCCGGGTGGTTGAAGTCCACTATGTTGGCCGAACTGAAGTACCACGTATGAGTCTTGCAGTGGGCCTGTATCTCCATAAGCTGGGAGTTGACCATTCGTTGCATCTCGGGCACGGAAAGGAATCCGCGGCAGTCCAGGTCCCCCACGGCCGCCCGGCCTTCGCGAACGTCTTCGGCATTGGGCCTTATCTTCTCGCTCCGGTCGATGAAGTCGGTGGATATGAAGACGGTCCCGCGCATTCCATACTTCTTCAGGATGGGGAATGCGTATACCCAGTTGTCCAGATAGCCGTCGTCGAAGGTGATGACGATGGCCTTGGGGGGGAGGCGTGTCTTTCCCGCGACATAGTCGTGCGCTTCGGTCAGGGTTATGCTCGTGTAGCCCGAGCG
>JASFEA010000030.1:0-24861 GCA_050125095.1 bacterium | reverse complement strand
AGCGACAAAGCCCTCTTGGGAACGCTGAAACGCGTGACCCCGCTCGGGAAGCGCCTGCCCCTCGCGGCGGACTCGAGCACCTCCGCCTTCGAGTATCCCCTGTAGCACACCAGCGCCGACAGGTTGGAGTAGTTGCGCGACAGGTCGGGCATACTGGTATAGGAGACGCGGTCCCTCGTCGTCCCCGACCTGAGGACGTCGACGACATGGCTAATGACCTCCAGGCGCCTGTCGAGCGTCCTGGTTGAACACACCACATAGCAGCGGCGGTCCGGCAGAACCACCGTGCAGGCGCCGCGCTCGAAGAACTGCGGCACGTAATCGCCCTCCGGGGTGAACGCGGGCGCGCATGCGATGACCTCCGCCGACCTTGAGATCTCGGACATGAGCTCCGCGGGCTCGTAACCCTCGACGATATGATGCCAGGTTGAAAGCGTGAGATCCCCGTCGGCGAAGTCAACCTCCTGCACGAGGACGTGAGGCACGCCCAGCTGCCTCAGGGCCTCGATCCGGTTGACGCCGTCTATAAGAACGCGCGAGCCGTTCTTCCCGTCCCTCGCAGCTATCGGCGGATTGCGAAGAAAGCCGTCCAGGCTTATGCGGCGCTTGAGATAGTGAAATCGCTGGCTGTCCGGCTTCTCGTGGAATTCCAGCGAGTCTATGCGCACCACCTTCACCTCCGGAAGCTGCCCGACGTGCAGATGGAGCCGCTCGGGATTCATGCCCGATGCCCGCATGGCTGTCGCAAACTGCTTCAGGCTCTTCTCGCCTGTTTTGTTCCTCTCCAATTGAAATGCACCTCCCCGGGCGCAACAGAAAGGGGGTCGCGGCATTTCCGCGACCCCTGAATATGGAAAAGGCGGGAAACGCCTTGGCGTCCCGCCAATTAACTGTTACGCAGTGACGGGCGCACCTACGTCCAGGTGCGCCACCAGCTCATTATGTGTATCAGGTCTTTCATCACCACTAATTTTAGCACAGAAGGCCCGACAGGTCAATACCCTTAAGGCTTCCTGAGAGCTCCGCCAATGGCGCCGCCTATGAGGCCGAGTATCCCGAGGTACAGGCTCACGATGAAGAAGCCCATGCCTACGATTGCGCCCATGAACGCTCCCGCCCCGGCGCCCAGTATGCCCGCGAATAGGCCGCCGAAGAAGGCGCCCAGCCCGGTCAGCACGGCCATGGCCAGTATGCTTCCGATGGTTCCGCTGAGGAACCCGGCAAGGGCGCCGCGCCTCGCGCCTCCGGCGATCACCCCGGCCAGGAACCCTGCCAGGAGGGGGCCGAGTATGGGCAGCTCCCCCAGCACCACCATAGCCAGTGCGCCTATGATCACGCCGATTATCAGCATTGCGAACCTCCAATCAAACCGTCCGACTACCACTCATATTCACGCGGCTACCGGGGGATCAGCCACACGGGATTGCTGAAGATGACAGGCTCTCCGCCGTGTCCATAGACCTCTATCCTCGCAAAACCGGCCTCGTTCACAACAAGCGAAAAGCCGCCCTCGGGGTCCACGAGCGTATCCCGACTGATATAGCGAGCCTCCCTTCCGGCGCCGAGCTTCACGTGCACAAGCCGCATCTCCAGATCATCTACCCGCGTCTCCAGGCGCACCCACCCGCGCGCCTCCTCTCCCCCTCTGACATAAAGCGTATCACCCATGAGGACATCATTCACGCCGAACATGAACTCGCCCTGGTAAAGAAACGGATTGCCGAAGAACACCCTGCCGGCCCGAAGCGCCTCCAGCAACGAGTCCCGGTCTTTGTCTTCGGCCCATATCCAGGTCGCAAATGGATTAGGTCTCATGTCGGGTCCCCAGATCCCGCCATGCGCGTCGGACACACCATTTCCCACGAGCCTCACGCCATTTGCCAGGACCAGGTCCCAGAGCTTCAGGTGATCGGCAAGCGTCCCGCTTCCACGGAAGAGGTATCCCACTTCCATAATTCGGCAGCCCATTCCATCACTCTCAATTATGGGAGCTGCCACAGCCCAAAGGTCTTCTTCGGGAATCGGCCCGGCTCTGGCGGACAGCTCCCGAAGCGGAGTTTTTGCATCTACCTCGTAGAGGCCCCTTCCCACCGGGTTCAGAGCTGCGCCGAACGGGTGGTTAAGCGACACGAGTCCACCCCGCCTCTCGACGCCCCTCGCCCACTCCGCCCTCGTCAAACGAGGATCGACGACGAGGTTTTCAAGAGTCTCGGTACTCTCGGGGAAAAAGGCGTTCATGTGGGGGCACTCCGGTGTGTGCATGCCGCTGGCCTCAACGCCGACGTACTGCGCAATGCCGTATCGGGATTCATACCGGTCGGCCAGCTGAGTTATGACGCGGTACTGGTTACTTCCGTCGGGCCGGTCGCTTATCACTATCAGGCTGTCGATTGCCACCTCGACCGTGGCTCCGTTTCTGGCTCCAAACTCAATATAGACCGAGCCAAGGGTGTTATCATAGCCATCGGGCAGATGAGACGCCGTTCTCTCAAGATCGAAGCTGAGCCTTGCGGGGAAATCCTCCACGAGCATTTCATCCACAACAAGCGTATCTCCGATGACCCTCGGTCCGGCGCCGGGCCTGCGCACTATATCGAACAGTAGATGATGGCGTCCTTCAGGATGCGCGGCCAGGTCGAAACCGAAGCGCAAAAACGAATCATCCGGCGGCCCGGAGAAGTCCATGACTGCCACGAACCTCAGCCCGCTTGTGACCGGGCGGCAGAATCTCACCGTCTTGACAGGCCCCCTTCTGGAGGCCGGCGTGAGCCTCACCGTATCGAACTCGCCGCTGCCCCGCGAAGTGAGCCCGACATTCAACCGCGCCCCTTCGATTCCCAGATCAAAACCGTCCCTCGTGGCGTCTATGGCGAGCATAGACAGCGGCCGGCGGCCTCCGGTGATCCCCAGGTTTATGCTCCTCCGGTCATCGCTGATCATTGCCCGCCCGAATGAGATCCTCATGTCCTGGTAGGTATCGAACACCTCCGCATGATCCGACCACCACACGACATCGAATCCGTACTCCCGGGCATAGGCGCAGTGCCATTCCATGGATGCAGGCAGGTCGGTGCCGTTGTGGTTTGTGTGCGCGTGGATATGCATCTGTACGAGGTAGCACTGCAGGTCGGATGGAACGGCGCAATGAAGAAGAGCCGGGGCAACTAACAGAGTGATTGCCCCGGCTATGATTGCAAGACGGATCATTACAGTCCGACGTATCCTTTCCACTTCTCCTCGATCTTGGGATCGTTGATCGTATCGAGGAGGTAGTTGCCCAGCTCCTCCGCCGTGCCTCCGCCCGGGCGGCCGGTCATGACTACCTTCTTCTCGTACTGGCCGCAGATGTCGAGAGCCATCTCGAGCTTCTTGCCCGTCTCGGGGAAGCCTATGTGGTTCAGCATCATCGCCCCGGCGCGGATCATGCTGGAGGGATCGGCGTGCTGGGCGCGGCCCTCCTTCACCATCCTGGGAGCCGACCCGTGTATGGCCTCGAACATGGCGTACTTCTTGCCGATGTTTGCGCTGCCGGCCGTTCCCACTCCGCCCTGGAACTCGGCCGCCTCGTCGGTGAGGATGTCGCCGTAGAGATTTGGGAGCACCAGGACCTGGAAATCACGCCTTCTCTTCTCGTCGACGAGCTTCGCCGTCATGATATCGATGTACCAGTCATCGCACTCGATGCCCGGATACTCCTTGGCGATCTCGTAGCCGATCCTTAGGAACTTGCCGTCGGTGGTCTTGACGACATTGGCCTTGGTGACGATGGTGACCCGCTTCCTGCCGGCCTTCTTGGCATGCTCGAAGGCGAGCCGGATGATCCTCTCGGCACCCTGCGTGGTGATAACCTTGAAATCGAAGGCGATGTCGTCGGTGACATCTATGCCGCAACTTCCGAGCACATAGGCGCCCTCGGTGTTCTCACGGAAGAACATCCAGTCGATTCCCTGTGACGGAACCCTCACGGGCCGCACGTTGGCGAAAAGGTCGAGATATCTTCTCAGGGCGACGTTTGCGCTCTCGATATTGGGCCAGGGATCACCCTTCCTGGGTGTCGTGGTGGGTCCCTTGAGAGTGACGTGGCATTTCTTTATCTCTTCGAGCACATCATCGGGGACGGCTTTGCCGACCTCGGCCCTCTTCTCAATGGTGAGCCCCTCGAGCACACGGAACTCGACCCTGCCGTCCTTGATCTCGTCAGCCAGCAGGGCCTCCAAAACCCGCTGCGCCTCCGCGGCTATGAAGGGCCCGATGCCGTCCCCGCCAAGCACGCCGATAATGATGGGCTTGAGCTTGGAGTAGTCTGTGAAGTCCTCGCCCTTCTTCATTATCTCCACGCGTTCCATCTGGCTCTTGATCAGGTCCCCAAAATGCTTCTTGCCCTTGTCGATTGCTGCCTGGTCCATTTCCTCCCCCTCTTGAACTGAGTCCAACTGGTGTTTTACCGAAAACCTGGAAGGTCAACGACAGTTCAAGCGCCGATAATACAACGGGCCGGGCGTTTTGTCAATCCCGTTGGGGTCAGGTCTTGAAATGCACAAAATGCCGGGGTCACGTCTCAGAATGCACATTACCTTCACCGGGGCCCCGGAGCCGCGCCCCCGGCATGGCCCCCCGGCGCCGAATCTGCTATACTACCCACGATGGCCCGGACGAAGCACATACTGGCCGTGTTATTCACCCTTATCGCCGCGGCGGCCGCGCGGCCAACCGGCTCATACTGCCTCGAACCGATCGACATGAGAGTCCTCGAGTCGGCGGATGAATGCCGATACCGCTCGATGGACTGCTTCATGACGGACGTCAGCGAAGCATGGAACCCGGAGAATCTCATACTGGCGTCGCTGCCCGTAATGGCCCTCGGCGATGACAGGGCCTTCAGATGCCTGGAGCTGGCGTGGAAATCCATGCTCATCTCAGAGTCGACAACGGCTGCGCTCAAATGGACCGTAAATCGCGAGCGCCCGGACGGAGAGCCGCACTCGCGGGCGAATTCATCATTCCCGTCCAGCCATGCTTCCTCGAGTTTCGCTGTCGCATTCAGCGTTTCGACATACTATCCCAGATGGACGATCCCGGCTTACGGCATGGCCGCCCTCATCTCCTATTCGAGAGTCTACCTGGACGCGCACCACCCCGGCGACGTAATCGTGGGAGCGGGCATAGGAGTACTCGGCGGGTATCTCGCCAACCGCTACCTCCGGAGGTGGCATGTCGACCGCGGCGAGGTTCTGAGCCAGATACCCATCAGGGTGGAAGCGGGAGAGGGCCTGGGCTCGGTGAAAATCTATTTCTCCCGCAGAATACGATAATCGCGCCGGCCGGTTTCCGCTTGTGTCGCCCACCCCGAGGTCTTAGTCTCGAGCCTGTATGCGAAACCTGAAGCCTCTTGTCATAATTCTCGGCGCCGCGCTCGCCGCGGGCATCGCGCTCGCCGCGGCCGGCATGCTCTACACCAACTTCCCCGACCGCTACGGCCTCGCCCGCGTTGCCGAAACCAGGTCCACGGCGTACGATCACGCCATGCTCAAGCTTACCGAGCTCTGGTCGAACGAGAATTACCTCGAGACGTCCATACCCATAGTCGCGCACGGCGACGACAGGGCATATGCCTGGCTCGAATCGAGCGCCAAGGCCATGGCCGTCTCCGAGGCATTCGTAAGCTCGCTCAAGTACATCGTCGGCAGGCGCCGCCCCGACGGGGAACTCGACCGGAACAACTCGTCATTCCCCTCCAGCCACGCTTCGTCGGCTTTCGCTTTCGCCACCACCCTCGCCATGCACTATCCCGAGCTGGGCCCGAAGGCATTCGAAATGGCCTTTTTTGTGAGCATCTCCCGCGTCTATCTTGAGCGCCACTATATCAGCGACATCATCGGCGGGGCCGCGATCGGGACGGCCTCAGCGCTGTGGTCTGAAACATACCTCTCCTGGCTTCACTTCGACCGGAGAATACTCCTCGACATACTCCTCTTCGCCTCGGGCACCGGGCAACCCGCGGAAATAGAGACTCCCCTGTTCCGGACCCCGGCCCAGGACGAATAGAGGCGGGAAGACCGGAGCCTGGTCGCAGATTGTGCAGGAGGGTTATCGAGCAGTGCTGACCGCGCTGGCTAGACCTTGAGTATGTACTTGGCAATCTCGAAATAGATAAACAGCGCCACCACATCGAGAATGCTGGCGATCAGCGGGCCGGACACAACCGCCGGGTCCAGATTGATCTTTTTAAAGACCAGGGGAAGCAGCGCGCCCAGCATGGTGGCGATGGTCACCACGCCTATCATCGCGCATCCCACGGTCAAGGCGAGGTTGAAGCTGTCGATGAGATATCCCCTCAGGCCCGCGACCAGGGCCACTACAACGCCGATTGTAACGCCGACGACCAGTTCCTTGCCGAACACCTTGAGCCAGTCGGTCACGTTTATCTCCCCGGTCGCGAGTCCCCTGATTATTACGGTAGAAGCCTGGGTTCCCGCGTTGCCGCCGGAGGCGTTGATCACCGGGATGAACACGGCAAGCGCGAACATGCTGGTTATAAGCCCCTCATAGCGGTGCAGGACCATGCCGGACAAAAAGCCCACCGCCACCAGAACGATGAGCCAGATCACCCTCTGGCCGGCGAGCTTGAGCGGGTTGGAGGGGAAATAGCGCATGTACTCCCCGGCCGCGCCATAGTGATAAATATCCTCCGTGGTTTCCTGCTCCACGACGTCCACGACGTCGTCAATGGTGACTATGCCGATCAGGCGGCCCCGCTCGTCCACGACCGCTGCCGATACAAGGTCGTAGTCCCGCACGTAATGGGCGACATGCTCGACGTCCATGTTGACGTCCAACCCCTGTATATCCGTCTTCATGACGCCGCTCACCCCGGCATGCGGCGGCGCGACGAAGAGGTCCTTGAGCGATATGGCCCCGACGAGCCTCCGGTCGGCGTCGAGAACGAAGACATTGTATATGGTGTCGCGGTCGGGAGCGATCTCGCTGAGATAGGCTATGGCCTCGCGCACCGTCATGCTCGCCTGCACGGCCGCGTATTCGGTGGTCATGATGGATCCCGCCGTGCCCTCTTCGTACTTTATGAGCCGCGCTATCTCGTTACGCCGGGCCTGCGCAATGAGCGGCAGCACGCGCTCGGCTTGTTCTTCAGGCATGGCCTTTATGAGATCGGTGGTGTCGTCGGGGTCCATCTCCTCGATCAGGTGCACGCACTGCTTACGCGGCATTACGCGGAGGACGGGGATCTGCGTCTCGATATCGAGCTTCTGGAAGGCGTCTGGGCCCAGAGGGTCGCCGAGGATACTCATGACGCTGGCGATGTCCTCCGGTTCTAGAAACTCGATGTGCCGCGCGATGTCATGCGGCTGGAACTCCTCGAGGAACCCGCGTATTTCGTCCGCGCTTCCGGCGTCGAGAAGCTCCTTGATGTCCGGGGCGAAGCCCGCCGGGTCTGTGGTCATTCGTTCCCTCCCGGCGCCGAAGCCTCCTTGCCGGGCCTAATCCGTTCCGGCGGCCAGGCGGGTGTCGAACACCCGCACGAAAGTCAGGGCGTCCATCTGGCCGTAGGTGAGCGGTATGCCATACGTATGCATGAACCTGAGGGTGCACTGGCCGCTGTTCAGAGTCACGGTGCTGCTCCCGGCAGCCTCCTTATACACGAGCTTTCACCCGAGCCCCGCGCCCTTGTCCATGAAGAAATCGACTTCCGGCTCGGTGAGGGCCGAGCCGCACCCCGTGAATATCACCGTGGCTCCAAGGGTGTCGCCGGGCAGGGTCGCGTAGGCCAGCGTTACTTCATATGTCCCGGCCTCATCGACATTAAAAGGCACGTCAATATACTCGCCGATATAGTCGAGGCCCTTCACCATGGCCCCGCCGCTGGCCTTAGAGCAGGCCTCTATCCGGATGTAATTGTTGCCGGCCTCCTCGTCATGGCTCTCGGCATAGTCCTCGAGCTCGACGATGAACTCGTGAGGCGGCACTACCGTGACAACGGCTATTCCTGTCCTGTCCGTGCAGGTCTGGCTGGACGCTCTCACGAGAAGCCGTATGCCCTGGTCGATACCGGCCGGCACCGTATAGGAGCCGTCGGGCCCGATGCTCCCCGCGTCCACACCGCCCCCGAGGAGGGGCTCAACCGACCAGGCGACTTCCTCTGAGGCACAGCCATATACCTCCTTATCGAAGACCATGGGCTGGCCCGGGGCAAGCGTCGTGTCGGCCGGAACCGCCCTGACGCTGGATGCGCCGCCGCCGCCTCTTATGACCACCGTCGCTGTCGCACTTAGGCTCGAGTTGCCGACGGCGAAGACCTTGACGTCCACCGTGCTGTCTTCCGGCACCGCGCCCGGTGCGATATAAAGGCCGGAGGCATTTACAACACCGGTCGACGGGGTCCCGCCCCGGACGGAGGCCACGAACCATATGACGTCCTGTACGTCATCGCTATGAGATACATCGAACTGCTGGGAAGCGCTGATCATAACCACAGTGGAGTCGGGCGTAATGCTGATGTAGGAATCGCCGTTACCGGGGTCAGTGGGGCCGTCGCCCCCGCATCTGATACCCGTGATGACCGCCAGCGCGATCAATGTCAGGAGGAAAATCCTGATGGGATACATGACTTAATCACCCCCATGGCACATGCGCCAGCTCATTGTGCCAGCACTTATCAGTCCGCGCAAGCCAAAACCGGGGCCGGTCACCCGGCCCCGGACACTGTTTCCTCTACTCGCCGGACTATGGTTCCGGGTATTCGATGGTCGCGTTTGCGCGAAGATCTTCTATGACGTTGGTCATGGCCTGCTGCTTGTCCTGGCCGCCGAGGTACTGCTTGATATTGCTCTTGGCCTCGTCGTAAGGGACCTTCTCCGCCTTCGCCTTATCGACCACCTTGATAATGTGGTAGCCGAACCTCGTCTCAACTATGTCGCTTACCTCGCCGGGCTCCATGGCGAAAGCCGCCTCTTCGAACGGCGGAACCATCTGACCGCGCGAGAAGTATCCCAGATCCCCTCCCTTTGACGAGCTGGGACAGTCCGAATGCGCCGTCGCAAGGGCGGCGAAGTCGCCGCCGGACCTTATCTGAGCCAGCACTTCTTCGGCCTCTTTGCGCTTCTCCGTCCTGGCTTCATCGGTTGCGCCTTCCTCGACCATAAAGAGAATATGGCTGGCATGCACCTGCTCGGGCTTCTCGAACTGGGCCGGATTTTCATCATAGAACGTCTTTATCTCGATCTCGGTGGGTTCGCCCGAATCGCCGGCCCTCTCCTCCATGAGTCTCTCGATCTTGACCCCGAGCTCGATCTCCTCGCGGAGTTCGTCCCGGCTGACGCCCATCATCGAGAGCCTGTTATCAAAGGCCTCCGTACCGCCGGCGGCCATTTCAAGGTCCGCCATCCGGGTGTCCACCTCCTCAGAGGTGACCTCGATGCCTTCCTCCTTCACCGCCTCGGCAAGCAGGGTCCTGTTGATCAGGTTGTTGGTCGCCTGTTCCCTTATCATGGGCTTCATAGACTCGAGCTGCTGGGGGTCCATTCGGCCGCCCATGGCCATGGTGAGCCTTCCCTCCTCCTCTGCAACTTCCGCCTCAGTGATGGTCGTACCATTGACCTTGACAGCCATCTTTCCTCCTTCGGCGGGGCTTAATGCGGCTCTCCCGCCTGTTGTGCTCGTGCTCTCCGCCTGCCCGGATTCCTCTCCGCCGCAGCCGGCCATCAATGCGACAGCCGCAATCAGTACGCCTAAAACCAGGAGCTTTCTCATGCCTGCTTCCTCCTACGCCAGATGAGACCTATAGGTCCGACTTTATTTTCAACTGCGCTGAGAATATCGCAGTTCGTTATTTTCTCGGCGATGGCCTGGATGTCCGGCCATAGCACGCGGTCCTTCTTCAGGGGCTTCACCACCTTGCGTATCTCCTTGAACGCCGCACCCGTCCCCGCTCCGGGGGAGCCCTCAAGAAAGTCGAATGCCTGCGCAGCGCTCATCATCTCAATAGCGAGGACGTTTGTCACGTTCCATATAATCTCCTTGAGCTTCCTCGCCGAGATCGGACCCATGCAAACATGGTCCTCCTGGTCGGCGGCCATGCTGAAGTTATCCACCACGGCCGGATGCGACAGCATCTTGTTTTCCGAGCAGAGCGAGGCCGCCGTGTACTGCGCGACCATGAGGCCGGAGTTGAGGCCCTCTCCCTCCACCAGGAACGCGGGAAGGCCCAGGTTGAGGTTGGGATTCATGAGTCTGTTGATATGGCGCTCGCTCAGGCCCCCGAGCTCGCTCACCGCTATGGCCATGAAGTCGAGGGCGAACGTCCCGGGCTGGCCGTGGAAGTTGCCGCATGAGAGCTGCTTCTTCTCGCGGGCGAAGAAGAGCGGGTTGTCAATGACGGAGTTCATCTCTATCTCGATCTGCTGCCTTGAATAATGATAAGCGTCTATGGATGGGCCGTACACCTGCGGTATGCACCTCAGGCTGTAGGCGTCCTGCACCTTGCCCGCGGTTCCCGCCAGTTTACTCCCCCTAAGGAGCTTTCTCATGTTAGCGGCAACGGCGTTCTGGCCGTTATACGGACGTACCTCATGTATCCGGCGGTCATAGGCCCGGTGCGGCGTGCGCAGGGCCTCCGCGGACATGGCGCTCGCGATTATGGCGTTCTTGATGAGCCGCTCGGCCTCGTACAGGCGCAGCGCGCCGCAGCCCGTGAACATCTGGGTGCCGTTGATAAGTCCCAGGCCCTCCTTGAAACTCAGCTTAACCGGCTTGATGCCGGCCTTTTTGAGCGCCTGGCCGCCGCGCATGAACTTGCCCTTGTAGAAAGCGCGGCCCTCTCCCATCACCACTTCGGCCATCTGCGACAGGGGCGAGAGGTCGCCGCTCGTCCCCACCGAGCCCTTCTCGTTTATGGCGGGGATGACATTCCGGTTCAGCATCTTTATGAGGGTCTCAACCGTGCTCAGTCTTACCGCGGAATAGCCCCTGGCGAGCACATTCGACCTTAAGAGCATGGCCGCGCGCACCTCGTCTTCCTCGAAGAACTCCCCGACTCCCGCCGAGTGGCTGTAAACGATGCGCTTCTGAAGCTCTTCCCCAACCTCCTTGGGGACGTGAACCCTGGCCAGCTCGCCGATACCGGTCGTCACGCCGTATATGAGCTTGCCCTCTTTGACGAGCTCCTCAACCGTGCCGCGGCACCTCTTTATCGCCTTCCTGGCACGTGGCGAGAGCATAACCCTGGCTTTCTTCCTCGCCACGTCATGAACTTTCTCAACCGTGATCCCGTCGCCGGTAACAACTACACTCATCTCCTACTCCTCCTAGGCGCTTAAAGTTAAGGTGAGTCTATACAATCTACTACAGCGGGCCCGGGAGGTCAAGAAACCGTATTCCGCCTGCCCCGGGCATAGAGGGCGAAGAGAACGGGCACTATGAAGAGGTTGAGGAGGGTTGCCGTCACCATGCCACCCACGACGGGCGCGGCGATGGGTTTCATGATCTCGCTGCCTGTGCCCTTCGATAGCATGATGGGCAGGAGCGCCAGTATGGTGGTCACCGTGGTCATGAGGATGGGCCTCAATTTATACGTGGCCGCCTCTATCACCATCTCGCGTGTGTCCCCCGTCCAGGAGACCATCTTGTGCTTGAGATGCTCGACGAGCGCGAGCCCGTCTTCGACCGCGACTCCGAACAGGGCTACATAACCTATCCACACCGCCGTCGAGAACTTGTACCCGAGGGCGTGCTGGAGCAGTATGCCGCCCACGAAAGCGAAAGGCAGAGCCGAAAACACAAGGCCGGCCAACCCCATGGACCCGAATTCTATGTAGAGCACGATGAAGATCGCAACCAGGCAGAGGGGAATCACGAGAAGCAGCCTCCTGCGAGTTTCCACCTCATACTTGTACTGGCCCTCCCAGGAGATGAAGTAGCCCGGCGGCACGTCGACCTGGCTCGCCACCGCTGCCCGGGCCCTGTCTACAAAGTCCAGCACACCGGTCCTGTCCGGGTCTATATTGACGAACACCCTGCCGTATGGAACGGCGTTTTCCGTGGCTATCATGGCCGGGCCCAGCGTGCGCTCGATCGACGCCACCTGCGAAAGCGGGACCTGGCCCATGTGCGAGGTCGGCACGGGCAGGCGCCCGATGAGGTCGGGATCTTCCTTGTACTCGGGCGCATAGGTGACGCTGATGGGATAGCGCTCCCTGCCCCGGTAGAAGGTGCTTATGTTCCTGCCTCCGACCGCGGTGGCCACTATTGAATTGACCGTGGCGACGCTGATGCCGTGCCGCGCAGCCCTCTCGCGGTCCACGCTGATTTCAAGATAGGGTCTGTCGCCTGTGCGCTCGGCGAACGGGTTTACCGCGCCCTCGACGCCGCGCAGAACGCGCTCGACATCGACGGCCACGCGCTCTATGACGCGCTGGTCGGGCCCGAATATCTTGGCCCCCACGGGAGTCTGAATACCCGTCGCCAGCATGTCGATCCGGTTGCGTATGGGCTGAGTCCATATGTTGGATACGCCGGGGATGACAAGCGACCGGTCCATCTCGGCGATTAGTTTCTCGCGCGTCAGCCCGGGGCGCCACTCGCCCCGTGGTTTGAGTCGTATCACCGTCTCTATCATGGATACGGGCGCCGGGTCGGTGGCGGTTTCGGCGCGCCCCAGCTTGCCCACGACCATGTCGACTTCGGGGAATGACATCAGGATCTCATCCTGCTTCCTCATGACCTCCATAACCTGGTCCACGGTCGCGCCGGGCAGAAGAACCGGCATGAAGAGGATATCGCCCTCGTTAAGCGGCGGCATGAACTCCGACTTGATGGCGCGCGTCGAAACGAAAGCCGCGACCAGCACGATGAGAGCGACGGCGAGAACGGCTCGCTTATGATCCAGCACCCAGCCCAGGACTGGCCCGTATGACCTGATTAGGCCCCTCGTCAGGCGGCTGTCGTCAAGCGACCTGACGCGCCCTCTGATGAAATAGTAGGAGAGCACCGGAACAAGGGATATGGCCAGTATGGCCGAAGCCGCCATGATGATATTCTCGGTGAGCGCCAGCGGCCTGAAGAGTTTCCCGGCCTGGCCCCTGAGGAAGTAGATATTGGCGAAGGCTATTATGATGATGATTACCGAGAAGAAGATGGGTCTTGCGACCTCTCTTGCAGCGGCCTTCACGGCGTCGAGCCTGCTGCCGGTGCCGCCCGCGGCCGCAAAGAGCGCCAGCTTCTTGTATATGTTCTCTGCCATGATTATGCCGCTGTCGACCATCACGCCTATGGAAAGGGCTATGCCCGAGATGGACATCAGATTGGATGTCTGCCCCATGAGGTTCATCACGATGAAGGTCGCCAGTATCGAGACCGGAAGCCCCAGAGCCACGGCTGCGCTTGTGCCGGCATGGCCGAGCATAAGGAATACCACCACCACCGTGGCCGCGATCTGGAGTATCACGGATATCTCGAGCGTGCGCGTGGTCTGCTCTATGAGGCGCGTCCTGTCATAGAACGGCACGATCTTAACGCCGACGGGCAGACCGGGCTCTATCTCCGCGATCTTGCCCTTTACCGCCCGGATCACTTTGCGCGGATTGCCCCCGTAGCGCATGAGCACCACGCCGCCCGTGGCCTCCCTCCCGTCCTTGTCCAGCGCGCCCCTCCGGAAGTCGGGCGCCACGGTCACGCTGCCCACATGTTTTACCAGAACGGGAACGCCGTCCCGCGCGGCCACGACTACATTCTCGATATCCTCAATCGAACGTATGAACCCGACGCCCCTCACAACGAACTCGGTGTCGCCCTCTTCCAGCACCTCGGCCCCTACGTCCATATTGGAGGACTTTACCGCGCCGATCACCTGCGTCACGGGGACGCCGTAAGAGAGGAGCTTCGCCGGGTCGACTTCGACCCTGTACTCCTTGACGAACCCCCCGACACTTGCCACCTCGGCCACATCGTTGAGCGACTGAAGCGCAAGCTTGATGTAATAGTCGTTTATCGAACGCAGCTCATACAGGTCGTGCCCTTCGCCTTCTACGGCGTACCAGAAGATCTGGCCCACGAGTGTCGCGTCGGGCCCCAGCGTGGGCTCGACGCCTTCAGGAAGGTCTCTGGAAGCCCACTCGAGCTTCTCGAGCACGCGCGTGCGCGCCCAGTAGTAGTCGACATTGTCCTCGAAGATGACGTTGACCAGCGAGAAGCCGAACATGGAAGTCGATCTCACGGTCTTGACCTTCGGGACGCCCATGAGGTTGACGGTGAGGGGATACGTTACCTGGTCCTCCACGTCGCGCGGGCTCCTGCCCGGCCAGTTGGTGTAGACGATGACGAGGTTCTCGCCGATGTCGGGAATCGCGTCAACCGACGTCTCCCTTAGCGACAGCGCGCCGAGTATCACAAGCACGAGTACCACGAGAAGTACGAGTCCCCGCCTCGAGAGACATGCTTCAACGAATCGCTCGATCACCTGCTGTTCCTCCGTCTAGTGATGATGGCCGCCGGCGGGCTCCACGCTCATGGCGCCGCCGTATGCGGAAGTCGCCTGGCCGGTGAGCCGGGCCTGAGAGTCGACCAGAAAAGCACCGCGCGCCACCACGACATCGCCCGGCATAAGCCCGTCCAGAACCTCATAATAGGAACCGCCCTCGCCGCCCCTGAGCGAGCCAAGCTCGCCCAGACTCACCTGCCTGGGCTCGTAAGACCACTCTCCCCGCCTGACATAGACCACGTAGGCCTTCCCGGCATGTACCACTGCCTCCCTGGGAACCGCCAGAACCCGGCCGCCCTCGACCTTCTCGAGGAACATGCCGCATATGGGACATTCGCCGGGCCCTGCCGAGACCACTTCAGGATGCATAGGGCATGTGTAGAAATGCCCCTTCTCCCGGTTGAGCGGAGTTTCGAAACTCGCCCGCGCGTACATGCCGGGCTTGAGCTTCTGGCCGGGGTTCTCGGCGTCTACCCGCACGCCGAGTGTCCTGGTGTGCCTGTCGAGGTACGGGTCGATATAGGTCACGCGGCCCTGGAACTCCTCGCCGGCGAAGGCCTCGGCGGCTATGGTAACGGGATCGCCCGGCTCTATGAACGCTATGTCCTCTTCGTAAACGTGGCTCATGATCCAGACGCCCGAGAGGTCGGCGATTATATAGAGGTTCTCCCCCTCCTTGACGTACTCGCCCTCCGTGGCGTTGCGCTCTATCACGGTGCCGGCGATGGGCGACCGGACGGGGATCTCGTCCGGTATCTCATCCATCGCGGCGAGGCCGTCTATCTCTTCCTCCGTCAGCCCCCAGAGCAGGAGCTTCCGGCGCGAAGATCCGGCCAGGGCACCCGCCCCGGCTCCGCTCCCGCCGCCCCTTTCCAGCGACCTCTTGTACTCCTTGAAGGCCGTGATGAGCTCCGGGGAGTATATGGTGAGCAGGACGTCGCCCCTTGAGACCCGCGCGCCCGTGAAGTCCACCCTGAGGTCCTCGATGCGGCCGGGGACGCGGCTCGCGATGTTCTCGACCCGCGTCTCGTCATAGTCGACTTCGCCTACGGCCCATATCCTCTTTATTAGCGGAAGGTAGGTCACCTCGGCGTGCTCCAGCCCCGCGAGCTCGGCCCGTCCGGCGTCGAGCTCGACGAGCCCGCCGGCTTCTCCCTTCTCAACAGGCACGAGATCCATATTGCATACGGGACACTTGCCCGGCTGCTCCGACCTTATGGAGGGGTGCATGCCGCAGGTCCACTCGCGGACTTCATTTGTACGGGCGTGACCGGAGTGCCCGGCGGCGGGTTCCGCCTCCGCCACCTTGGGCACGAGATTCATGCCGCATGTCGGGCATCGCCCGGGCTCACTTGCCTCCACGTCCGGGCACATGGTGCACACCCAGACCGTATCGGCCTGGCCGCCACCCGATGCCAGGCACAGCGACGCGCCCAGCGGCCCGGACAGGGAGCCCGACGACATCAACGGCAGCGCCGAAGACAGCAGCACCGCCGCCGCTAATAGACCCCGAAATCGCCTCCAACCTCTCGTCTTGCCTGCTCTCATTCTCATCACCTCGTATATTCCATGTTCCTAGTAGAAAGCGAGCCCCGTGAGTCTCTCTATTTCCGCGAGCCCCCTGGCGGCTTTCGCCCAGAGCCTCGCACGTGACAGCCTCGCATCCCTGAGCACATCCCTTGCGGCCACCAGGCTCGCGAGATCTATGCCGCCGTTTTCATATGCCGTCATGGCGGATTGGTATGAAGCCTCCGCCTCCGGGATAATCTCATCCTCGACCAGTACCAGCCGGCCCCTGGTGGCTGCGAACGCCGCCACCGCTGACTCGAGGTCGCGGGTCACACGGTCGACCTCGGCCTTGAGCATGGACTCCGCCGCGCCGTAACGATGGCCTGCGGCATCCTTTGAGGCCTCGGTGTTCCAGAACCACACCGGCACGTTGAAGAAGACCATGAATCCATTCGTAGATATCTCACCCATGTCGCTATCCTTGCGCTCGGTCCAGTAACGCAGCCTGAGGTCGGGGATGTAGCGCTGGCGCGCCAGGCTCATGTCTTCGCCGATGGCCTCCAGCCTGTAACGGTACTCGTCCACCTCGGGCGACAGCGACGCTTCATAGACCTCGAGACTCTCCAACTTGACCTGCATCACGGGAACCTCCGGCAAGGTGAGGTCGCCAAGCGTTTCCCGGCCGGACATACCGAGCACGGCCCGCAGGGCCGCGGCCGCCTTCACGCGGTCGTCCTCCCTCAGCGTCTGGAGGTCATTCTCGGCGAGCAGGGCGTTCACGCGGCTGCCGGCGAGGTCATGGTAGGTTGCCGCGCCGGTCTCGTACTTCTGCCTGGCAGACTCCATAACCGCGAGCGCGTCCTCGAGATCCTCCTCGTAAATGTCGATCGTGGCATTGACCAGGAGGAGCTCAATGTAGGCGGCCTTCACGGCCTTGACCGTCATCCTCACCTGGCTTCTGTATCTCGCCTGCTCGGCCATCGCCACGAGGCCGGCTTTGGACTTCCGTCCCGAAGTCTTGGTCGGGAAGGGTATGGGCTGGTCGATCATGAGGGTCCGCATGCTTTCATTGGCCATCCAGCCGCCGCTCTTGTAGCCGAGCGCCAGCACGGGGTCTGCCACCCAGCCGATCTCGCTCCCGGCCCTCTCGGCCGCCATGTATTTCTCATGGGCTCCGGCCACCGCGGGGTTATGCACCGTCGCGCGCTGCACGGCCTCGCCCAATGTCATGCCAAAGGCCGTCCCGGCCAGCAGAAAAAGGGCCGGACAGGCGGCCAGGCAAATCCTTATGGCTCCTCTATGCGGGCGCTCCATGGGTCTCTCCTATCTCATGCGAAGGTTGTTGTATACGCGCATGAGTTCGTCGATCTTCGAGGTGACTTCGGATTCGTCGGTGGACCGGAACGCCGAGAGCACGCATGTCTCCATGTGGTTTCTCAAGACCAGCGCCGACACTTTGTGGAGCGCCGCCTCCACAGCCGATATCTGGTTGACGATGTCCATGCAGTAGCGGCGTTCTTCCACCATTTTGCGTATTCCCGCCACCTGGCCCTCGATCCGTTTGAGCCTTGCCAGAGCGTCCTTTTCGAGTTTGTCGTCTATCACCTGTTCACCCCCTTGAGGCATCTACCGATTAGATACCCCATACGGGTATAAGGTTACTAAATTAATTACTTATTATCCAGCTTGGTCCGTATGTGTTGACATGCAAAGGGGTTTCAGCCACATTAAGATAAACCCCTCGATTGACCGGGCCGCAGGGAGTCTCTATCTCATGACCATGGAAAGAAAGCAATATCCCGAGCACAAGAAGGGCGGCTACGCCGAGGTCTGGCATATCGCCTACCCCGCCGTGCTCACCATGGTCAGCCAGACCGTCATGACCTTTGTCGACACCATGATGGTGGGGCGGCTGGGCCCGACCGAGCTCGCCGCCGTGGGGCTCTCCGGAACGCTCACGTGGGGGCTCTTCTCCTTCTTCAACGGCCTCGTAAACGGCGTCAACACCTTCGTGGCGCAGAACTACGGCGCCAGGCGCTTCGACGATATAGGACGAGTGACCTGGCAGGGCGTGTACTTCGCCCTCGTATCGGGCGTGATTCTCATCTTCCTCAGCCGTTACAATGTCGAGCTCATGAGGCTCCTCGGTCCCGCGGACGACGTCCAGCGCATCGGCTCCTCCTATCTTGGCATAAGGATGTGGGGCGGCGTCTTCATAGTGCTCTACATGTGTTTCTCAGCTTACCTGCGCGGCATAGGCGACACGCGGACGCCACTCAAGATCGTGATCTTCATAAACCTCCTCAACGTCGCGGGCGACTACGTTCTCATATTCGGAAAGCTGGGGTTCCCGAGGCTGGGCACAGACGGCGCGGCCTACGCGACGGTGGGCGCGAGCGGCGTGGGGGCGCTCATCTTCCTCTTGGTGTTCCTATCGAGGAAGAGCAATGAGATGTTCTCGACCCGGAGCACCTGGCGCGTAAGGCTCGACCTCATGGACCGGCTCTCCCGCGTCGGCCTCCCCATGGGGCTGCAATGGCTACTCGACATGGCCAGTTTCATAGTGTTCTCGGCGCTGATAGGCAGAATAGGCACCCTCGAGCTCGCCGCAAGCACGGCGGGCTTAAGGCTGATGCACCTTTCCTTCATGCCGGTATTCGGAGTATCAATCGCGGCGACGACGCTGGTGGGGCAATATATCGGTTCGGAGGAAATACCGCGTGCGACGAGATCGGGCTACACGGCCATAAAGATGAGCATGCTGTACGCCGGCCTCATAGCACTTCTCTTCCTCATCATCCCGCGCCAACTCGTGATGCTCATTAACCAGGACCCCGAAGTCGTGAAACTTGGCGTCATGATACTGAGGGTCGCCGCCATATTCCTCCTCTTCGACAGCATGGGCATCGCGGCCAACGGTTCTCTCAGGGGCGCCGGCGACACGAGATGGGCAATGATCATCGGGGTGGGTTACGCCTGGTTCATCTTCGTGCCGCTCGCCTACATCGGCGCCATAGCGCTCAAGGGCGGGGCTGTCGGGGCCTGGGGCGGGGCCACGGTTTACATCATCGCGCTCGGCCTCACCTACTTCCTGAGATTCCGCACGGGCAAGTGGAGGAGTATTAAGATATAGAATTCCCGCTGCCGATAATCTAGTATATGGCGAGGAACGCGCGTAATCACACGCGAAGTGAGCGATGGCCGAACTACCGAAGTCAAACATTCTGTACGTTTCCCATGATACCGGCATACTCGGCGGGGCCGAGCGGCAGCTCATCGAGCTCCTAAAGGGCCTGAGCCGCGACCGTTTCACGCCTCATCTCGTATGTCTCGAACCCGGCGGCCCTGTCGGACGCGCCGCTGTGGAGATCGGCTTGCCGCTCACTGTAGCTCCCAGGAAGTGGAGATGGGACCTCGGAGTCATTACCCGGCTCTACGGTTACATAAAGCGCGAAGACATCGCCATCGTACATCCGTACCTGGGGCTGCCCGGCTTCTACGGCGCCGTTGCGGCGAAACTGGCCGGGAGGAAGGCAATAACGACCATCAGGATCGCCGGCCCCCGCCGGCGCGTGGCCGACTCGAGCGAGAGAATCGGCTTCCTCATCTCCGATCTGATAATCGCGAACTCCCACGCCGGCGTGGAGCACTATTTCAAGCACTGGCCCGGGCGCGAGAAGACCAGGGTAATATACAACGGCTACAACATCGCTGACTTCGACCCGGCGCCGACCAGGCCGAGAGCCGAACTGGGACTGCCCGAGAAGGGGCTCCTCATAGGCCATGTAGCCAATCTCACATACCTCAAGGACTATCCCACTTTCCTCGCGGCGCTCGCCCAGGTGTTCGAGAAATACGACGACGCCCACGCGGTCATCCTGGGCGAGGGCGACCGGCGGGGAGACTACGAGGCGCTGGCCAGGCAGCTCGGCATAGCATCGCGCACCATCTTCATGGGCCACCGCAAGGATGTCCTTGACATCGCAAGGCACTTTGACATCGGAGTCCTGGCCTCGCATGGAGACTACAGCGAGGGCCTCTCGAACAGCATTTGCGAATATATGGGACTGGCCAAACCCGTCGTTGCGACTGCGATGGGCGGCAACAGGGAGCTGGTGAGGACGGGCGTGACCGGGCTTTTGGCGACTCCCGGCAATGCCAACGACCTTGCTGCCAAGATGCTCGCGCTCGCGGGGGATGAGAAGACGCGCGTGGAAATGGGCAGGAAGGGTCGCGAGTTCTTCCTGGGCAATCTCGGACTCGACGTCATGGTCAGCCGCACCGAGAGGGTTTACGAAGACCTTCTGAAGGGGTGAGCGTGGACAAGGGCAGCCAATCCGAATTCGGTCTCATCATAAAGAACGCGGGCCTGGACGTCTTCGGCCAGGCTTTCAACATCGTCTTTTCCTTCGTCGCGAGCATCATCATCACCCGAACCATCGGGCCCGAGCTCTTCGGCACTTACTCGCTGGCGAGCAGCATCTTCCAGGTGCTGTGCATACTGGCGATATTCGGAATGAACCGCGGCGTCGTGCGCCTCACTTCCAAATACATGGCTCTGGGCGACACGGCTCGCGTAAAGGGCACGCTGGTTTCCGGCGTGGTCCTGACAAGCATCCTCTCGATCGCCCTGGTAGGGATCACGGCTCTGGTCGCCCCTTCTGTGGCCCGCAGGTTCTATTCCCAGGTGACCGGCCTCGACCTGGCGCTCAGGGTATACATCATCGGGCTCCCGTTCTTCACCATGATACTTGTGTTCAACGGTTACACACAGGGATTCAAGACGCTCAAGCCGAGTGTGATCGTCGAGATGATCGCGCGGCCCGTCGCGCGGCTCGTGCTCATACTTCTCCTGTTCCTCGCGGGCCTTAGGCTCTTCGCGGTCGTGCTGGGCGGAGTGGGGGCGATCGCCGTGGCAGCAGTCATAGCATTAATTTACGCCGTCAAGGTATCCCCATTCGACTTCCGGAAGACCCGCAGCAAAGGAGTCGCCAACGAGCTCTTCTTCTACTCGCTGCCGCTTGTGCTCGCCAATTTCATGAACGTCCTCATCTCCCGGTCCAATGTAATGATATCGGGCTACTACCTTGACTCGGAGACTGTGGGTATATTGAGCGCAACGCTGGTGCTCTCGCCGTTCGTTTCCATCAGCCTTATGTCGTTCAGCAAGATATTCGCGCCCATAATTTCCGAGCTCTGGGAGACGGGCAACCGTCTTGAGCTCATGACGCATTTCAAGTCAGTCTCCAAGTGGATCTTCACGCTCAGTCTGCCGGTATTCTGCGTGTACCTGCTCTTTGCGCCGGGGATTCTGAGCATATTCGGGAACGACTTCCCGAAGGGAGCTACGGCGCTTGTGATACTCGCGATCGGCCAGATAGTGAACGCCGTTGTGGGCCCCATCGGATTCATACTCACAATGACGGGACGCCAGAAGCTCAACCTGGTCAACTCAATCTGTCTAGCCAGCTCCAATGTCGCCCTCAATTTGATATTCATACCGAAATACGGCATGAACGGGGCGGCCCTCGCGACCACGCTTTCGATCGCGTCAACGAACATACTGCGAGTCGTCGAGGTGAAGATACTCTACGGCTTCACGCCTTTCAGATACGACCTCGCCAAGCCCGCGGCGGCGGGCGCCGTGACATCGGCCGTATTCTACTTTCTCAACAGGCACTTCCAGTGGACGGGCATCTTCAATACCGTCGGCCTGTGTATAGCTTTCGCAGCGCTTTACATCTTGATGCTCTATGGTCTGGGCCTCAAGGAGGAACGCGAGGTCTTGAGAGAGGTATTGAAGAGGAAAAAGAAATGACGGAGAAGGTTTTCCTGCTCGGGCTGGACGGGGCGACCTGGCGCGTACTGGACCCGCTCATGGAGCGGGGGATCATGCCAAACCTGAAGGCGCTGGTCGAGGGCGGCGCAAGCGGGGTGCTGAACTCCACCATACCCTACGTGACGCCGGTGGCATGGACCAGTCTCCTCACCGGGACCAAACCGGTTAAGCACCGTATCTTCGGGTACACGGTCACGGAAAACCGGGACGGGGTCGTGCTTTCCTCCCTGGCCAACCGGACCAGGATGAAGGCGCCGACCGTCATGGACATGTACTATCAGCTCAAGCGCAGGATGATCTCGCTGAACATGCCCATGACTTATCCCCCGCGAGAGGAGGACGGCATTATCACGAGCGGGATGATGACGCCTTCCAGCGAGGCGAGGTTCTTCTACCCGCTCGACCTCATGGATGAGCTTAAGAGCCGGGGCATCGACTACCGCATCGACATAAAGCTCGAGGGCGACCAGAAAGAGCTCGAGAAGAGACTCAGATCCTACCTGGCCGATGACGCCGCGCATTTCTTCGAGGACCTCAGGGGCGTCACCAGGGCAAGGCAAGAGGCCGTGCTCTATCTCATGGCCAACAAGGAGTGGGACCTTTTCCAGGTCAATTTCATCAGCATGGACCGTATCCAGCATTACCTGTGGCGGGATATCACGAGCGAGGGCGAGTCGGTTGTGAAAGACCGGGCCTTCGAGCACTACTCCTACATGGACTCCATCATAGGGAGAATAGCAGACGAAATAAGTGGCAAAGCGACGCTGGTCATCTGTTCGGACCACGGCTTCGGAGACGTCCGGGGGAATTTCTATCCCTCCGTCTGGCTCAAGAGCCTGGGTTACTACGGCGAGCTAGGCGACCGCCAGACGCCCGGGCTCTTCATAAAGAGCGTATTGAAGAAACTGGGAATAAGCGGGAAACTCCGGGCTTTGCTCGAGAGGTCCGGCAAACCCCTGGCCCGGAAACTCATTTACGTGGGCACGTCCAGGGTGGACTGGAAGCGCACCCGGGCCTACGCCTATGTGACCAACGGGATAAGGATAAACGTGCGCGGGCGCGACCAGTTCGGCACTGTCGAGCCCGGTCCCGAGCTGGAGAGTTTCAGAAGGGAATTAGAGGAGAGGCTCATGGACCTCAAGGATGAGAACGGCGAGAAGATAATGAAGACCGTTCATTTCATCGAGGACCTCTATGGAATCTCGGGAATAGAAGAGGCCCCGGATCTATTCTTCGAATTCGACGATGAGCATTTCCACACGGCTTATTCCAACATCACCGATGCCCCCGGCATACTGGACAGAGGATACGACTGGCGGCAGGGCGACCACCGCCGGGACGGCATAGTCCTGCTCGCGGGAGAAGGCGTCATACCCGGCAAGAAGTTCAGCGCCGACATAGAGGACGTCCTGCCCACCATCTTCTTCATGCAGAACCTCCCGTCCAGCGATCGCTTCGACGGCAGGGTGATGAAGGAAGTGTTCGCACCCGAGTACGCTTCATCGAGAAAGCCTCCGCCGCCCTGTTCGTATGAAGAGGGCAGCGTGGAACTCCCCGAAGACGAAGACAATGAAGAAGTGGTCGACCGGCTCAAGGGCCTGGGATACATATAGTAGAACCCCCGGTGCAGGTGATCTACAAGCACATCCAGGTGGCCTGGCGTGCTCACCCCATGAGTTGCCAGTTGCGGTTGAAGAAACTCCGGTAGGTGAAGGCGGTACCCATGAGCATTGTGATAGAGGTGCTCGCGACCAGCATGTAGATTACGACGAGCTGAATTCTCACCGCGTCCAGCGGGTCGGCCCCGGCCAGCAGCATCCCCGTCATGGCCCCCGGCATTTGCACTATGCCGACTATCTTCATGAGATTGAGCATGGGTATGAAAGACGCCTTAACCGATCGCCTGACGAGGGGCTCGATGGCCTTCTGCGGGCTGGCGCCCAGGCAGAGGGCCGTCTCTATCTCACCCCGCCTCTGCTTTACCTCCGAGCCGATGCGCTCGAACCCAAGCGAGAGCGCGTTCATGGCATTGCCGATGATCATGCCGCCCAGCGGGATCAGGTAATTGGGCGAGGCGTCAATGATGTCGAGAGCCAGCATCACTCCGAGCGTTGCCGAGGCCCCCGCGAGTATGGATATGAATGAGATTCTGAACGCCCCCGGCATGGATTTGACCCTGCCGCGCGCCGTGTACGCCGCCACGACTACCATCACGAGGAGCAGGAGTATCTGGTACTGTACCTGTTCGAGGCCGAAGATGAACTTGATCACGAACCCGACGGCCATAAGCTGTATGAAACTCCGCACCGCCCCTTTGAGGATATCCCATCCGACCCCCAGCCTCCTCACTTCCGTCAGTATGATCGCAATGGCCAGGAGCACTGTGGACGCTATAAGCTGGCTCATCTCAGTTCCCCGCTTATGAACTTGCGTGTCCGCTCGTCGGCGGGCGACGAGAGCATGTCTTGGATGTCGCACTCCTCAATACACGTGCCTTCTATGATGAGAATGCCCCTGTGGCCGAGCCGCCTGGCCTGTTCGATGTGATGCGTGACGAAGACGCATGTGAGGCTGAGGGCATCGACCAGACCCGCGATGAGTTCCTCAATCTGGAGCGTCGCCGTCGGGTCCAGTCCGCTGGTCGGCTCGTCGAGAAGAAGCACCCTGGGTTTTACCGCTATTGCTCTTGCTATCGAGACTTTCTGCGACTGGCCCACGGAGAGCGTCGAGACGTCCTGCGGAAGCATGTCCTTTTCGATACCGACGAGAGAGATGATCTCTTCGACATCGGCGTCAATACCGTGAAGACGCGCGCCGTAAAGCACGTTGTCGAGCACCGTGCCGTCAAAGAGAAAAGGCTGCTGCAGCACCATCCCGACTTCTTTTCGGAGATCGCGAACGTCCGCCGTCTTTATGGGCCTGTCCATGTAGAGAACGTCGCCCGAGGTCGGATCGTCCAGCCGGTTGAGAAGCCTCAATAGCGAAGTCTTGCCCGAGCCGGTGGGCCCCAGGACGATTGAGACTT
>JASFEA010000029.1:0-24899 GCA_050125095.1 bacterium | reverse complement strand
GCATGAACGCCAATGTCGACATAGTCATCGCCGGCCGGGACAACGCGCTGGTCGTTCCCCGCAAGGCCGTGCAGCAGCCGGGCGAAGCAATGGCCATCGCCGCAATGATGGGCGTAGCCGGCGGCGAAGGAGAACCGGGCCCGAGGGGCAATTTCGTATTCGTCAGGACCGGTACCGGCTTCGAGATGAGGCGGGTTGAAGTCGGGCTCTCCGACTGGAACCAGTTTGAGATAACCGAAGGACTTGCGGAGGGCGAGGAGGTTGCCGTCTTCCTGGCGAGCAGGGCCCTCCAGTATTCGAGAGAATTCGTGGACAGGATACGAGGAAGGAGCATGCCAGGATTCAGGAAATCGAATTAGGAGGAAGCTGGACTGATGGCGCTCATTGATATGAAGAACATAGTAAAAGACTACAAGATGGGAGAGACCACGGTGCACGCCCTGAGAGATATCGACGTTGCGATCGCCGACGGGGAGTTCGTCTCCATCGTGGGGCCCTCGGGCTCGGGCAAGTCGACGCTGATGAACCTGATAGGGTGCCTCGACCGCCCGTCGTCGGGGGAGTATTACCTGGGCGGGGACAAGGTCGACGAGCTTTCGGACGACAACCTCGCCCGCATTCGCAATAAGCGCATAGGGTTCGTCTTCCAGACCTTCAACCTCCTGCCCAGAACCAACTGCCTGCACAATGTGGAGCTGCCGCTCCTGTACTCCAGCGTAGCCCGGAAGACGAGGGAGGCGAAGGCCCAGGAGATGCTTGAGAGGGTGGGCCTCAAGGACCGGGTCCACCACAATCCGAGCGAGCTCTCGGGCGGGGAGCGCCAGAGGGTGGCGATTGCCCGGGCGCTGGTGAACGAGCCGGCCATAGTACTGGCCGACGAGCCGACGGGAAACCTCGACAGCAAGACCGGCTCGGAGATCATGTCGATCTTCGAGAGCCTGAACGCCGAGGGCAAGACGGTCGTCCTGGTTACGCATGAGAAGTACATAGCCGACTACTCGAACCGGATGATCTATCTCAGGGACGGCCAGGTGGTGGTGCCTGATGAGGGGACGCTGAGATAGAATGGACGTATTCGAGGGTGTGACTGTAGCGCTTGAGGGCATCAGGGCCCATAAGCTCCGATCATTTCTCACCATGCTGGGCATCATCGTGGGAGTCGCCGCGGTGATCACCATGCTGGCGCTGGGGGAGGGCGCGCGCCGCCAGATCGAGTCCAACATAACTTCGCTCGGGACCAATTTGCTTTATGTCCGGCCGGGTTCGGCTTCCAGGGGCCATGTGCAATACGGGCTCGGAACGGTTCAGAGCCTCACGGAGGACGACGCGGCGGCCATTCTGGCCGAATGCCCCTCGGTTGCCGCGGTGACGTCCGAGTCCAGGGGGAACGCCCAGGTCAAGTACAGGAATCAGAACTGGTCGACATACGTGATGGCGACCACGCCGGAATTCGCCTATGTGAACAGCATACCCATCGAGACCGGAAGCGTCTTCGACGAGGGCGCCCTGAGGTCGCGCGCGCGGGTCGCCGTCCTGGGACGGACGGTTGTCGAGAACGTCTTCGGTGACGAGGACCCCATCGGCAAAGTAATTCGCATCAACCGGGTCGCTTTCACCGTCATAGGCACGGTGGCCGAGAGGGGGGGAACACAGTGGTACGACGTGGACGACGTCATATATATCCCGCTCTCAACGGGCCAGATCAGGGTCTTCGGGCGCGACCGGCTGTCGGGAATCACCATAAAAGTGAAAGACGGCGACCTGACCGAACAGGCGACCATTGAGATAGAAGACGTCATGCGCCGGCGCCACAGGCTGGGCCCCGGTCAGGAGAATGACTTCGTCATAAGGAACCAGGCGGACATACTCGAGGTCTTCAGCGAGACCTCCAAGACGATGACCTTCCTGCTGGCGGGTATTGCCGCCGTGTCCCTTCTCGTGGGCGGCATCGGCATAATGAATATCATGCTGGTCTCGGTCGCCGAGAGGACGCGGGAGATAGGAACCAGAATCGCGGTGGGCGCGAAGAAGAGAGATATACTCGGCCAGTTCCTGCTGGAGTCGTTAGTAATAAGCGTGGCGGGCGGCATTATCGGCATAGGCATCGGCTGGGGCGGATCGACGGCTCTTTCGCACTTCGCGGGATTCAACACGGCGGTATCGGCTGCGAGCATCGGGCTGGCGTTCGCGTTCGCCGCGGGCGTCGGCATCTTCTTCGGGATCTACCCGGCGCGCAAGGCGTCTATGCTCGACCCGATTGCCGCTCTTCACTACGAATAGACTCGCCCAGGCCCAGGTCGGCGTGGAGCTTATTGATGGCTTCAGTGGCTCTCTCGCCGTCCATGATAATCGTAAGCGTGATGCCCGAGGTCGATACGGCCTTCGGGCTTATCCCAAGCTCTCGGAGCGAGCCCAGGATGCGCCGCGTAACACCGGGCGCCGAGCAAATCCCATAGCCGATCACGGAGACGGCCGCGACGCTCTCGTCGACCTCAAAGCCGATATCGGTGACATTCTCTCCGAGGGCCGTGACGGCGCTCTCCCCGTCCTCGCCAGACACCAGGAAAGACAGGTTTTCAGTGCCGTTCGCGCCAGGAGAGGCATAGACCAACCTCAAGTTGATGTCGCTTCCTTCAAGAGCCTCGAGCACTTTTGCGGTGATGCCTTCCGATGCGGCGACATCCCTGAAGCTTATCAGCACCGCGTCCAGGTCGTGAGCGATGCCGCGTATGTCCGCTTTTTCAACTTCTGCATTTGAAGTCACTATGGTTCCCATCTCCTTCTTGAAGGTAGACCGTACGTGCACGCGGACGCCGAAGCGCCTCGCCACCTCCACGCTCCTCGCGTGCAATACCCGGGCGCCGCAGATTGCCATCTCCAGCATCTCATCATACGAGATCCCTCCGAGCTTGCGGGCGCGGGCCACCGTATTGGGGTCGGCGGTATAGACACCGTCGACATCGGTGTATATCTCGCAGGCGTCGGCGTTGAAGGCCGAGGCAAGCGCCACGCAGGTCGTGTCCGAGCCCCCCCTGCCCAGCGTGGTGACTTCCTTGGCCGGGCTCACCCCCTGGAAGCCCGCCACTATCACTATCCGGCCCTTTTCGAGCTCGTCCTTGACTCTGAATGCGCGCACGTCCAGTATCCTGGCCCGCGTGTGGCTCGTGTCGGTGACGATGCCGCTCTGGGAGCCCGTGAATGAGATCGAATCACAGCCGAGCTCATTAATGGCCATGGACAGAAGCGCCATGGATATTCTCTCACCCGCCGTGAGAAGCATGTCGATTTCACGCTTGGGGGGACTGGGGCTAATGGTCCGGGCGAGGCGGAATAGGTCGTCCGTTGTGTTTCCCATTGCCGATACGACCACTATGACGTCATTGCCGGCGGCCCGCTTGGCGACGACCCGCCTCGCGACCTCTCCGATGCGCTCGGGCGTTGCCAGCGAGGTGCCCCCGAACTTCATGACCGTGAGGGGATTCCTCTTTTCGCTTGCCACCGGAACAATCCTCGCTTTACTTAGTTACAGGTGCTATGTTAAGATGCCTTCAAGTTTATACGCAAGCGGTAACTGCTTATAATGAGACGCTCCAGGAGGAGGGTGGCATGCGAGACTTATACCGGATCTGCCTGATAACCGCCCTGATAATGGCTCTGGCTTTCGCGACGGGATGCGGCCGGAGAGTCAAGAGGGCTCCCGTCGACACGGTAGACGAGGCACTTGACAACGAGCTCAAGATCTCGAAGCTCGAGGAGATGGCAAGGGAATACCCCGAAGACGAGAATGTGTATTTTGCGCTGGGCAATATATATTACGACGACGCCAGTCCCATGGAAGCGAGGTTAAACTACGAGAAGGCGCTCGAGCTCAATCCCAAATTCAACAAGGCCCGTATCAACCTGGCTATGTTGTACGCCGAGACTGCCGATCCGGATACCGCTCTCGCGCTTCTCGCCGAGGCCCTCGCGATAGACCCGAAAGACCCCAAGGCCTACAACAACATCGGGATGATCAACTACAGCAAGGGCAACATGGACGGGGCCGTCAAAGCCTACTCCAGGTCCATCGAAATAGACCCCGACAACGCCGAGTCCCACTACAATCTCGGCCTGGCCTTTGCCGAGTCGGGGCTTCTGGTGGAAGCCTTGAGGGAGTGGCGCGTCGTGCTCGAGCTGGAACCGGAGGGCGAACTGGCCGATCGGACCAGGGTCTCTCTGGAGAGGGTAGAGAAGCTGCTTGCCAGGTGAGGCCTCATTTGGCGCGACAAAACCGGGACTCAGCGGAGACTCTGCTTCTACTCACCTCCCACGCGGGGCTTGAGTCCAATTTCGATGAATCCGGCGTGGCGGGCGTGTACGACTCCATAGGCCGCATAGCCGCCGCCAGGCGGGCCGCCGGCCTTAGGGTCCATGTGTACGTGCCCGACAATGCCGCCCGCTCATCGGGCGACTTCCCTTCGATCGAAGGCGAGATCACGCCGCGGGCGCTCAGGGAGGCTCTGGGCGCGGTCGAGAATGACGTCTGCTCGCCCGGCCGCTTCGATTATGTTCTGATAGTGGGAAGCGGCGAGATTGTACCCTACTGGTATCTCGAGAACCCGGCAGCCGATTCTGACCGGGAGTTCCCTACCGACGTCCCCTATGCGGCCGCGGCCGGAGGCGGCGAGAAGGCCGCCGGTGATGAGGACGCGGTCGATGACTTCCTGCTCCCGGACAGGGCGGTCGCGCGCATCCCGCTGGGGGCCGCGCCGGCCGGGGGCCTGCTTGCCTATCTCGAGGCGGCGGCGTCGGGAGAGTGGAAGGGACCCGGGCGCAACGCCCATTTCGGCCTTTCGGCGCTCGAGTGGAAGATGGAATCCACCCGTGTATACGGCGCCTTAGCTGCCGGCGGCCTTCGAACGTCACCGCCGGTGGACATCTCGACCTTCGAGCCGGAGTGGCTCGAGCGCGAGGCCATGATCTATTTCAACGTCCACGGGTCCAGGGAGGAGAAGTACTGGTACGGCCAGGACGGGCTGTCGTATCCCAGGGTGCTGAGCCCGGAGACAGTGGCGGAGGCCGCTCCGGCAAACGCCATCGTGCTCAGCGAGGCCTGCTATGGCGGGCTCGTGGACGGGAAGACCCCGGAAGACTCCGTGGCCATGGGTTTCCTGAGCGTGGGCGTCGCGGCCTTCATAGGGTCGAGCGCCATTGCCTACGGGTCGCCCGACGAGAGGCTGACAGAGGCCGATCTCCTCGCCTATTTCTTCTTCACGCGCCTGGTTGCCGGCGAGACCGCCGGCCGGGCTCTGCGCGAAGCAAAGGTGGACTTCGCGGCCGAGATGCTGAACCGTCAGGGCTATCTGGACGGCGATGACAGGAAGACCCTCCTCGAATTTAACCTTTTCGGCGACCCGACAGTTGGTATATATAAAGGTAGAGGATCGGAAGACAGGAGCCCGGATATGGTCTCGGAGGAAGTGCTGGCTTCTATTGTGAAGATAGCCCGCGAGCGATTCCCGGAGCTGGAAGGGGTCCGGCCGGATGTCTCCGAACAGGCCGGTGCTTCCGGCGAGGCGGTTGCGAAGAAGATCGGTATGCTGAGGCCGTCCTCTGCGGCCAAGGGCGGACCCAGGCCCGAGGGCAGGGTGTTCATCGCCACTTTCCGGCAGACCATAACAGTTGAGGGGCGCGATATCGAGCGCGTCGTGAGAATCACTTTTTCAGAGAGCGGCCGTGTCGTGAAGGTCGTTTCGTCCAAGTGAAGCGACGCCCTAAAGCGATTGACACCCCGGGAGGATTTTGTTATCGTCTCTTGGCAAATCCCATTCAGCAGTAGTTTCCAGAAAGGAGAGCGGCACCGATGTTCGGCAGGTTACTAACCATTTCCCTTGTTCTGCTTGCTTTAGGCTTGATTCTGGGTTGTGGTGGCCAGACCGCCACCACTGAGCAGCCGGCCACGCCCGCCAAGCAAGACACACCCGATATGAGCGAAATCGACAAGCATTACTATATCGGGGCGGAGTACCTCAAGAACGAGATGTACGTAGACGCCCAGAGGGAGTTCAAGAAGGTTCTTGAGATGGACCCCGACTACGAGAAGGCCTACAGGAGTCTCGGGTACATATATCTCGAGCAGGGCAGGCTGGATGAGTCGATTAACGCTTACAAGAGGTCGGTCGAACTGGCTCCGAATGACGCGTCGGCGTACGCTTCGCTTGCCTATGCCTACAGGGTTCTGGGGGAGTTTGATCTGGCGATCCAGAACTACATGATCGCGAACGAGCTCAATCCCGACAATCCCGACTACTACGTCAACCTGGGCTCTACCTACGAAAAGCAGGGAATGCTGGCCGAGGCCATAGAGTCCTACAGGAAAGCCATTGAACTCAGGCCGAATGATACCACCAATATCCTGACGCTGGGGAATCTCCTTTACGTTAACGAGCTCTATGCGGACGCGATTCCACTTTATGAGAGGGCGCTCGAGCTCAGTCCCGACGACAATAACATACTCAAGCCGCTCGGGTTCCTTTACAGCAAAGTGGGGAACTTCACCGCGTCGGCCGACTACTACGAGAGCGCCATTGCCCAGGCTCCGGACGATGTGCAGCTGAGGATAAGCGCGGCGCAGGCTTACATGGATATGGGTATGAATGACCAGGCCATCGGGCACACCGAGAAGGCGCTCGAGATCAGGCCCGATATGGTGAACCTCCTGACGTACCTCGGAGATATGTATAACACCTCAGGGCGCTATAACGACGCCATAGCCGCCGCCGACCGTGCACTCGCGGCCGACCCCAACAGCGCCGCTGCTTTCTGCGTGAAGGGCAAGGCCTATGAGAAGAAGACCAATTATGAAGAGGCCATCAGATGGTTCCAGAAGGCCGTCAACACGGGCGACGCGACTTGGTCCTCGTACGCCACCAAGGAGATCGCGCGGCAGCAGAAGCTCATAGAGCGCAGGGAACTCATTAAGGAACAGCAGGAGCTTGAGGGGGAGTAACTATAACCCCCTCCTCTGGAGTAGGTATCCGCGGAGGGATGGCCGAGTGGTCGAAGGCGGCGGTCTTGAAAACCGTTGACCGAAAGGTCCGTGGGTTCGAATCCTACTCCCTCCGCCAACTGAATATGTCTTGGGCGCGGAGAGGTGCGTGAGATGGCTGAAACGAGCCGCCTGCTAAGCGGTTGAGAGGACACAATCCTCTCCGAGGGTTCGAATCCCTCCCTCTCCGCCACTTGAATAAATAGCGAACCAAACGCGCATTGTGTTGTTCAATCGAGAGACAGAGAACTTGGCGCCCTCCCGGTTCGGCCGGTGGGCGGCGCCGGAGAGGTGAAGGACCGGAGTCGTAGCACAATCGAGCGGATGAGCATGGCGCGCCTGTAGCTCAATTGGATAGAGCGCGTGGCTACGGACCACGAGGTTGCGGGTTCGACTCCTGCCGGGCGCGCCAGCCATTGCGAGTGGAGGGAATTCAGATGAAATTCGCCGCAGCTGTAATCGCTTTCTTGCTGCTGTTTCAGGTAACCTGCTTTTCGAAGACCATAAGGGTGCCGCAGGACGAGCCGGACATGCGCATGGCGCTGCGTAACGCCTACTACGGCGACACGGTACTGGTGTACCCGGGCAAGTACCGCGTGCAGGAAAGAGTGAGGAGCGGCGTCACCGTTATATCGGCGGCAGGCAAGGACTCCACGACTCTGTGGAACCGGAGATGGCATATTCTCCTCCTCAATGACTGCGACATGGAGACGCTTGTCTCGGGATTCACTTTCCAGGGCAGGGGCTCTAACGCATGCGTTGTCTGTTCGTCGGGGGCGCCCGTCATTACCGACAATATCTTCCTCGACTCCTGGGACGGCCTGGGCCTTTACAGGAGCAATGCTTTTGTCAAGGGGAACAAGTTCAGCGGATGCAATCGCGGCATTCACATGGATGAGGCGAACCCGGAAATACTCGAGAATGAGATCGTGAGAAATCCCAACGGCATTTCGCTCATAAGCTCCGCCCCGGTGATCGCCAGGAATCTCATCAAGTCAAACGGGCGCGGCATACTGGTGCTGGGTCATTCGTATCCGGTAATCGGAGGGTCCCTGACCACGGCCAACGACATCATCAGCAATTCGTATGACGTCTACAATGAGGGCCTGCAGATCGACGGCGCCCTCTTTACCGACAGGCGCGAGGTCTGCGTCGCATCCCATAACTACTGGGGCAGCAACTGCCCCAACCCGCGGCTTCAGAACGACGTGGTCATCAGGCCGTGGACAAACGCGACCCACGACTCCCTGTTCGACAGGTGCCCGGAGGAGGCGGCCGCGGAAGAAGAATAGCCGGACATGACGGTTTGCCGGTCAGCGGGCAGGCGGTGGAAGGACGTTATGGGAGACTACTCGAGGTCGGATCGCTACCTGCTGGCCGCCATCGTTCTGGCAGCTCTTGTAATCAGGCTGGCCTACCTCGTCGACATCGCTGACTCCATTTACCTCAGCCACCCCGTCCTGGATTCGGCCTGGTATCACACCAAGGCCCTGGACGTTCTCGCCGGCGACCATATCGCCGCCAGCGCGTCCTTCAGGGTTCCGCTCTACGTGTATTTCATCGCCCTCTGCTACAGAGTCTTCGGCGAGTCTTTCGCGGCGCCGCTCATCATCCAGGCCTTAATCGGCGCGATGTCCTGCGGCCTGGTGTTTCTAATGGGGAGAAAGCTCTTCGGCAGGGCGGTCGGCGCCGCGGCGGGTTTCGCCCTCGCCTTCTATCGCATGGCCATTTACTCGGACGGCGAGATACTGCCCACCACCTTCTTCATGTTCTTCATGCTCCTCGCGGTATGGTTCCTTCTCAAATGCCTGTATGACATGCGTTACAGGGACGCGGCCCTGGCGGGCGTCTTCCTGGGCGCCGGCTTTTACACGCGGCCCGACATCTTCCCCTTTGCGCTTGTCATGATCGCCGTTCTGGCCTTCCTCAAGCGCACAAAAAGAGGGTTACGTCTTGCCTCGACCGTGGCTATAGTATTCGCGGGGTTTCTTATGTTGCTGGGTGTAAGGAACTACATGGCATATAACAAGTTGTTCATCTTCTCCCCGCAGGGGGCCGTGAACCTGTATATAGGAAACGCCTCTTTCGCCGACGGCAAGACGCCCATGGCTCCGCCCACCTCATATATCTACGGGGTCGCCATTGACCCGGGAGAGGACAGCATCATAGAGGGCTCGAGGGTGGCTGCCCGTGAGCGGATGGGAAGGGAACTTCCCGACAGCGAACTATCTGACTACTACATGCGGATGACGCTGGCGGAGATACGCGGCGACTTCCCGCGCTGGGCCGGGCTGATGCTAAGAAAGACCTACTACTTCCTCAACGCTTATGAACGAAGCGACATAAAGCCGGTGCAGCGCTTCACCGAGAGAAGCACGAATGTTCTCAAACTGCCTCTCCTGACCTATGCCGTGGTGATGCCCCTGGGCCTCGTGGGCCTCGTGGTCTCGCTTGTGAGGCGCGTGCGGTACGCCCTGGTTCCTGCAGCCGGCCTGCTTGCCTGGGGCGCGCTCGCGGTCGGGTTTTTCGTGATATGGAGATACAGGCTCCCGGCGGTTCCCTTCATGGCGATGCTGGGCGGATACGCCGTCTACGCCATGGTGCATGCGGCGGTTGAACGGAAGTACTTTGCCCTGGCCGCAATGGTCGCGGCGGCCGCGGTGCTCTTCGCCGTGTCGACCTCGGCTTTCCTGGGCGTCGATGACCAGGACTACCTTCCCACGCATATCGTGAATGAAGGCGCGCTGTACGAAGCCGCCGGGGATTACGACGAGGCGCTGGAGCTTTATAAAGAGGCCATGGAGATGACGCCTTCCGACGCCAGACCCTATTACCACGCCGGACGGGCCTACGCCAATATGGGAATGTGGGTGGAGGCGCGCGAGTACATGGGCCGTGCCATGGCCCTGAACCCCAACTACAGGCCGTTTGCCTACGTGTCGCTGGGGATCGCCCTCGCGCGCGGGGAGGACTTCGAGCAGGCGGCGGATTACTTCGAGAAAGCGCTTGAGGCCGATCCCGGCCTCTGCATTGCCTTATACAATCTGGGTCTCTGCCAGTACAACCTGGGGCGGCGCGAAGAAGCCGCGCGGACCCTGGTGCGCGCGTCCGACTTGTGCCGGGACGACGAGGCGGCCATGGTCTCGGTTGCCAGGATGCTGGTTGAACTCGGGGAAGCGGACCGGGGGATCTCACTCGGCAGGGCCGCGCTGAGCCTGAATCCCCGCAATCCTGAAGCGCTCTATGTCGTGGGCCTGGGTTACGAAGCTCAGGGGCGTTACGCGGAGGCCGCTCGGTTTTTTGAACGCGCCCTCAAATATCTGCCGTCATCTAAAGAACTGAGGGATAAGATCGAAGAAGTAAGAGGTATGAACAACCCCTGAGAACCGAGGGGATGGTATGAAGTACTACATCCTGGCACTGGCGTTTGCGGCCCTGTTGTCTGCGGCTGGCACCGCGAGCTCAGTCCCCGTGCGGCCGGATCTCATTGAGAAACTCGTCGAAGAGGGCCGGCTGGACGAGGCCGCGCAGACGCTGGAGTTTGAAGGCCCGCAAATCCTCAAGGCGCCCGCAGCCCTGGCGCAGGACACCATCAACTGCCTCGTCATACTCGTTAATTTCGAGGACATAAGGTCGGACACGCTTACGCACAGCGTGGAGTGGTTCCGAGACATGCTGTTTTCCTCGGAAAACCCGGGCAGCATGCGTTCGTACTTCCTCGCCAATTCATTCGGCAAGATGGACGTTGAGGGGGACATATACGCCTGGTTCGACGTCCCGGAGCCCCTGTCCTATTATGCGGACAACCGCAGGGGCATGGGCGGCTATCCCACGAACACCCAGAAGATGATTGAAGACGCCGTGGACGCGGCGGATGCCGCCATAGACTATTCTCGATACGACAATGACGGGCCCGACGGCATCCCCGATTCCGGTGATGACGACGGCGTCGTGGATTTCCTGCTCGTCGTGCACGCGGGCAGGGGATATGAGTGGACGCTCGACCCCGGGGATATTCATTCGCACGCGGGCAGAATCCGCCCGCGCGCGCTGGACGGCGTGTACGTGATCAACTACGCCACGGAGCCCGAGGACGCCAGGATGGGTCTCTTCGCGCATGAGCTCGGGCACCTCCTGGGACTTCCGGACCTTTATGATATAACCTTGAGTTCCTTCGGCCTTGGCATGGCCTCTCTCATGGCTTACGGTTCATGGGGCGGCGGCGACGGTTCGCGCCCGGTGGGGCTGGATGCATGGTCGAGGATGAAGCTGGGCTTCATCGAGCCCGTGGTCGTGGGCTCGAACGTCGAATCCTACGCCCTGGCGTGTATAGAGGACCAGCCGCAGGCCCTGATCCTCTGGAATGACGGCCAGCCGGGGCCGCAGTATTTCATGGTGGAGAACCGCAGGGCCAAATCTTATGACTCCTGGCTCTCGCTGTTCGGCGAGGGTCTTTACATCTACCATGTGGACGAGCGGGTGGATGACAATTCCGGAGAGGGCAGGCATCTCATTTCGCTCGAGCAGGCGGACGGGGAGTTCGACCTCGAGAAGGTCCGGAGCTGGGGCTTCGGGTCGGACGGCGGCGACCCCTATCCCGGGACGGCGGACAATCGCGAGTTCTCGTGGCAGACCGTGCCCGACAACTACTCCTACGAGGGCATGCCGACACAGGTAAGCATCAGGGACATAAGCGATCCCGGCGACGTCATGACCTTCGAGATCGAAGTCAACTCGCCGGTTATTCTCTATGAAGATCACCTGGTCGACGACTCCTCCGGAGACGGCGACGAAGAGCCCGACCCGGGCGAGACCCTGACTCTCAACGTCCGGCTCGTGAATTACGGCATCGGCTGCGCCGATCTGGTGGCCACGCTTACCACCCTTGATCCCTATGTGACCATCGTTAACCCGGTCATGAGCCTCCCGGTGCTCGGCGACTCGACCCTATCGGAATTCATTCCGTTTGTCCTCGACATAAAGGACAACATCCCCGAGCCGCACGATATACATTTCGACGTTCTCATCGAGGCCGGCTTCGGGGCCGATACGTTCTCTTCCATGGAGAGCTTCGTGCTCGGAGTCCCGATCAGAGTGCTGGCGGGCTGGCCCAATTCGCTGGGCGATATCATTTACTCTTCCCCGGTCACATATGACCTCGACGGCGACGGGCTCAAAGAGATCATATTGGGCTGCTATGACAGGAAAGTCTATGTCTGGAGATCGGACGGCACGCTCTTCCCCGGCTGGCCTTTTGATACGGACGGCAGGGTCACCGCCTCGGCGGCCGTCTGCGACATAGACATTGACGGGGCGCCGGAGGTGATAATCGGCTCGCAGGACGGCCGCGTCTACTCGATAGAGACGGACGGAGGCCTCACGCCGGGGTGGCCGCAGGCCACCGGCGGCGCGGTGAGAAGTTCGCCCGTCCTTGCGGACATTGACGATGACGGCATGGTCGAGATCATATGCGGCTCGATGGACGGCCGCCTTTACGCCTGGAACGAGGACGGGACGGGGGTGCCCGGGTGGCCCGTGATGCTGGGCGGCGGCGGCGTGTGGATGTCCCCCGCCGCTGGCGACGTAAACGGCGACCACGTACCGGATGTGGTTGCGGGCACGTATGGGGGCGACCTTCATGTCCTCAATGGTGACGGGACGCCGCATGATGGCTGGCCGGTCTTCGTCGGAAACGGATGCGGCAGGGGCTCCCCCGCGCTGGCCGATCTCAACGGCGACGGCGGCATCGAGATAATAGTATCGGGTCTGTGGTCGAACTCCATCTATGTCGTAGGCGCCGGTGGGCATGTGTGGCCCGACTGGCCGCGCTGGGCCTATAACTGCTCGTCGCTGAGCGCGCCCATACCGGCTGACATCGATAACGACGGCCTGCCGGAGGTCGCCGTATCGACTTCCTGCGGGACCATAATCGCGTGGGAGGCGGACGGCGAGGAGTGCCACGCTATTGAGGCGCAGGCCGGCTACCCGTTCCAGAACTGCGAGCCGGCTTTCGGCGACCTCAACGGCAACGGAAGGCTGGAGGCTCTCGCGGGGACGGTGGCGCACCAGGGCACCGGGATCGCCGAGGTGCAGGCCTTCGGGGCCCAGGGCTCGCTCGAGGGATTCCCGGTGGGGATCGAGGGCAAGGTCTGGGCGTCGCCTGCCATCTCGGACCTTGACGGCGACGGCAACGTGGAGCTCGTGTTCGCCACGACCACCGGAGTGGTGCAGGTATGGCGCTTCGTGGGCGCAAAGGCGGCGGGCAAGATGGACTGGCCCAAGGCCAGAGGCGACATCTGGAATACAGGCTACTACGGCTTCGTTCCGAAGGGCAACGAGCCCCTTCCCGACGTCGCGGTCTCGGTTGACGACATGAAGTTCGAACCGCTCAAACCCAGGGAACGCGAGCGGATCGACATCAGCGTGCTGGTCAGGAACGTGGGTCATGTCGACGCCGCGGACTTCGATGTAGGCATCTACCGCGACGGCCTGGAGGATTCACTTCTCATTCATAATTTCCGGATAGACAACCTGGCCTATAAGACGGATACGCTGCTGACCGTGCCCTGGCAGGTGCCGGGCGGGGAATTCTCGCGCATGATATACGTGGTGGTCGACCGCGACGACAGGGTGGTCGAGAGATTCGATCTCAACAACGCGGCTTCGAAGCGCTTCTATCTCTCCGTGCCCGACCTCTCGACCGATATTGCCGGCGTCGGCGACCTTCCGGCGACCATAGGCGACTCGCTCAGGGTCCGGGCGGTGCTTGAGAACACCGGAGAGGACGTGGCGCGCTCTTTCGTGCTGGCCTTTTATGACAGTGTCGTATCGGACTCGACGTGTTTCGCGAGTTTCGAGATGGACTCCCTGGTAATAAATGGAAAGATGTCCCTGGAGGTGAAGTACCATGTCGGCCCCTTCCATGACGACTATCGCAGGATCTGGTGCGTCGCGGACAGGGCCGGTGACGTGCTGGAGTACCATCAGGACAACAACGTGACCCACTTCGACGTCAAGTCCGGGATACAGGGCGAGGTGTTCGGGATTCCGGGCGTCCCGCCCGCGACGAGCGTCGAGATCTCGAGATCCAACATAGCCGGCTACTCGCCCTGGTGCGATTGCGTGTTCTCGGTAGGATCCGATACGCCATTTGGCATGGCGTTTGAGGACTGGGGACATGACGTGGACATCGCCTGGAAGAGCATCGTGTACTCCTCCGGCGGCGACATCGTGGGCTATGATCTGCTGGACAGCCTGGCATTCGTCGTGAGCACCGGCGCGGACGACGAGGATGAGCCGGCAGTATGGGGCGACAACATAGTCTGGGTGTCTCATGCGGCCGCCGGCCCCGCCGTCAAGTGCCGGGCGGGGCAGGACACGGTGAGGACGATCGCGGCGCCCGGCCGGGACGCGGGAAGTCCCGATGTGTCGGACGAATACGCGGTATGGCATGAGAGGTCGGAAGGCGGCTTCGACATCTACGCCTACGACATCGGGGCCGGCACGGTGATTCCGGTATGCACGGACCCGGGCGACCAGATGAATCCCCGCATATGGGGAGACGTGGTCGTGTGGGAGGATCGCGGCTGGGACGGCGGCGACATCTACATGCTGGAACTGCCCGGGGGAGAGAAGGTTGCGGTGGCGGCCGTCGACGGCCTGCAGGTCAACCCGGCGGTAAGCGGCGACTTCGTAGTCTGGCAGGACAACCGGAACGGCAACTGGGACATCTACGGCTACAGGCTGGCCGAGCGGGAGGAATTCCCAGTCACAAGGCAGGTGGCCGCCCAGACCCTGCCGGCTGTCACAGACTCTTCAGTGGTTTGGATAGACGGGAGGGGGGCCTACACCGAGATACGGGGCCTCAGGTTCGGCGGCATCAGGCGCGTGGCGGAGGTCAGCAGGTTCGACGCGCTTTCGCAGGACGGCGCCATAAGGGTGCTCTTGAATGTCCGCGAGTTCGACGACCAGATATGCTACCGTCTCTACCGCTATCCCGACGGGCGGCCGGTTCCCGAGGGCGACCTTACGCATGTACAAGTCGATTTCGAGCTCGCTGAGGACACGACTTTCGTCTACGCCGACACTTTGATAGCGGAAGCGAGGAACTATTATTACACTCTGGGAATCGTGGACGGTTACGGCCTGGAGACCTTCGTCGGGCCGGTAAGCGGTAACGGCTACAGACGCACTCCGGGGGGCCTGGTGGTGGGTGTGCCTTTCCCCAATCCCGTGAAGCGCGACGTCCGGCTCGCATTCGGACTCCCCAGAAGGGCCTCGCATTCGGACGACGCATCCTGGCCGGTGCCCGCTGAAGAAATGCGGGCCGTGGACGTATCGGTTTACAATGTTGAGGGCCGGGTGGTCAAGCGGCTGACAGACAGAATGATGGCGCCGGGCTATTATCAGGTCAGCTGGGACGGTACCGGCGAAAGAGGAACCCGGGTGGCGGCCGGCGTCTACTTCCTGGCCGTGTCGGTCGACGGCGCCATGACTTCCCGCAAGGTGATCATGATAAGATAGGGCGGCCGCGGCCCTTCTTGACGCGGCAAATCCCGTCTGCTAACTTCTGCCCATATGGACTATGAAACCGACGTCAAGTATATGCGGGAGGCCCTGCGGGAGGGGCGGAGGGCGCTGGAAGAGGACGAGGTGCCTATCGGCGCCGTCGTGGTTGCCGGGGAGCAGGTGCTGGGGCGCGGTTACAACCGGGTCGAGCGTCTCAAGGACGCCACCGCCCATGCGGAGGTAATCGCGATAGGGGCGGCGTCCGAGAACCTGGGAGACTGGCGGCTGGAGGGCGCGACGCTCTACGTCACGGTCGAACCCTGCATGATGTGCCTTGGGGCCGCTTTCATGTCCAGGGTCTCCAGGGTCGTCTACGGGGCGAAAGACATAAGGAGCGGGGCCTGCGGGGGCGCGGTCAGCCTTGGCGGGTTGAAATATACAGACCGCGAAGTTATTATTAGCGGAGGCATTCTGGAGGAAGAGTGCAGGGGGCTGCTTCAGGAGTTCTTTGTCAAACTCCGGGAGGCCGACGGGAAAAGCGAATAGCGCGGAGAGATGCCAGAGCGGTCGAATGGGGCGGTCTCGAAAACCGTTGGGCAGGCAACTGCCCCGGGGGTTCGAATCCCTCTCTCTCCGCCATATAAATGCAGGGGTCAGGTCTTAAAATGCACAGGGGTCTGACCCCGGCCCGCGCACAATACGAAGGGTCCAGGTCTCTGTGCACATGTCTTGAAGTGCGCAGCAGCCTGATCCCCGCGCGGGCAGCGACCACATATGCCGCGGAGAGATGCGAGAGCGGCTGAATCGGCGTGACTGGAAATCACGTGGGCGGTTTTCCGTCCCGAGGGTTCGAATCCCTCTCTCTCCGCCAATTCTTAACAGCACCGTCCCGTCGCTCACTCCCCCTCTGCGGCCCTCAGCGCGATCAGGTAGTAAATGAGGTAACCCAGCCCTGCGAATACAAAGATCCCGGCCAGAGTCATATTGTCCTTCATGTGGCTCGGCGCGAACTGGCCGAAGCCCACTCCCAGGCCGACGCCGATGAGCACCAGGGCCCATTTGAGCGAGGCAAGAGCCCTCGAACGCGCTGACTCGGGTTGGAGGATCCTGGCCGTCACGTCTGGCGGCGGCTCCTTGGAGAGGATCTTGTTCCTGAGCCTGTGGGCCATGATCATCCTTATGAGTGCGAGAATGAAGAACATGAGGGCGATAACGCCGATTAGGTCCAGCATGCCTTCCTCCTTATGCGACTGATCTCGACACCTGTTCTGATTCCCGCTATCATCTGACAGGCCAGGGGCCGTATTGTTGCAACATTCCGGCACAAGGCCTGTCTAGCTTGATGAGGGCGAATGGGATACTCAATTGGAGAATGAAAGGTCGCTTGTACGGAGGGTACTGGGAGGCGACAGGGCCGCTTTCGGCGTAATTATCGAGGAGTACGGCCGCATGGTCACTCATATTGTATCGAGAATGGTGCGGAGCGAGTCAGACAGGGAGGATGTGGCCCAGGACGTGTTCCTGAAGGTGTATGAGAACCTACATGGGTTCGAGTTCAGGTCCAGGATGTCCACGTGGATCGCCCGAATAGCATACACGACATGCCTGAACTTCATGGAGAAGAAACGCCCGTCGCTTCTCGATGATGATCTGCCGGAGATGGGCGGGGTGGACTCGTTCCCGTCATCGACGCCCGCGCCGGATGCGGCCGCCCACAGGGCCGGCGTCGCTGAGATACTGGAGCGCGAGATCGGCGCTCTGCCGGTCAACTACAGAACCGCGCTAACCCTGTTCCACCTCGAGGGAATGACTTATGATGAGATAGGGGAGGCCATGGGACTCCCTGGTGGAACAGTTAAATCCTACCTCTTCCGCGCGAGGAAGCAGTTGCGCGGAAGGCTGGCTTCGACTTATTCAAGGGGGGATCTGGAGGATTGAAGCACCCGAGCGCCGACGACATACAGGAGTATCTGGACGGCATCTCCGGAGCCGAAGCGCGGGTTCTGGAAAGCCACCTCGCGGAGTGCGCGGATTGCCGCGCGCGCTTTGAGGAGTACCGGGATCTCTACGCGGGGCTGGGTGACGGCCGGGCCATACCTGAGATCCGTGATCTCCCCCACAGAGTCATGAGCCGCATTGAGGCGTGGCGGAGCCCCACGAAGGAGTCGGCGCTAGAGGACTGGGTTATCGCCATATGCGGCGTGCTACTTCCGACCATAGCACTCGTGGTGTTCGTCGGTATCGGATCCCTGGCGGTGGGGCTTGCAGGCCTTGCAGGCGGGGTGCGCGACCTCGCGGTCAGGAGTATGGCGGGGCCGCGGCCGACAGTTATCGCATCAGCCGCCGTCGTCGTCCTTCTGGTTTATCTGGCCAACGGCATAGCGCTCCGCCGCGCGCGGAGTCGAAGCCGCCGCTCTTAAGTCACCGGGCTTGACTTTGCGTTCCCATTCATATAGAAGTATGCATATGAAGAAGATAGTCATCCAGGTCGGCGAGCACCGGCTCGATGCCGAGCTCAACGACTCGGATACGGCTGCGGCCATCTGGGAGGCATTGCCTTTCGAAGGGGCGGGGCAGACCTGGGGTGACGAGATCTACTTCAGGATACCGGTCGGCGCAGAGCCAGAAGACGCTAAGAGCCAGGTGGATATCGGCGATGTCGGCTACTGGCCGCCCGGCAACGCCCTCTGCCTTTTTTACGGTCCGACGCCGGCCAGCAAGGGGGAGGCCATAATACCGGCGAGCCCGGTGAATATCGTCGGGAGGATGTTGTCCGACGTTACCGTGTTGAAGGGGACGAGTTCCCCGGGAATTATAAAAGTGGAAAAGGGGATGTAGCTCAGCTGGGAGAGCGCTGCCTTCGCAAGGCAGAGGCCGGCGGTTCGAATCCGCTCATCTCCACCATAGACGCTGCGGGCCTGCGGGCCCGCAGTTCTCTTTATCAAGCCCCGATGCCGGCGGCCCGGCTCAGACGGCTACAAGAATCTGAATCGTCCAGAAAACGGCGGCTATCACTATTCCCAGTATGGCCCACCTGCGCTCCCGCCGTCTGACGTCCTCCACGGCGTCGTAATAACCGCGGTCCCGCCATGCTATCCTGTAGCCCTTGATACCGAAGTAGACGGACACGGCGATGGACAGAGCAGCTCTCAGAAGACCTAGTAGAGGCACCATGCCTCCCACGATGTTGGTCACCGCATGGAGCAGAATGAGAAGCCCTCCAGCCAGGTACCGTCTGTGCAGGAGCAGCCATATGGGAGTCATCAGGAAGGCACCGAAGTTGAAGCGGCAGCTCAGGATCTCAGGTGGGTATTCCTCATCGTCCATGGGCGCCTGTCTGCCAATGGCTTTCCTTGCCTCCCCGGGCGTGAGCTGGCGCGCGTCCGCGGGAACCGTGATTCCGGCGCCACAGGATGTGCACGTTGCGCTGTGGCCCGGCCTTGCCGCGCTCAGCACGAGTTCCGCGCCGCAGGCTGGACACATGAAGGAAATTGCCATCGCGGGTCTCCTTCCGGGTTGGGAGAGGACTTTTTTCTATTCGCGATACTGTCTGGGTGACTCCTCAGCTCATGTTCCTTCCAACCGGTACCAATTATCGCCGGAGAGTTCAATCGTTTTCGAACGGCGCGGGGATTCCCGAATGCACTTGACGGCAGGCACCGGCGGGTGTGAACATATTTGTGATAGGAGAAAGGGAGGAGGTAATGGGCGTATGCGCCTGTTGCGATTGTCGGCCTGGCTGATCGTCGTCGCCTGCGTTGTCCTGGCATGCGCGAAGGCGCCCGTCACCGGGCGCAGGCAGTTCCTGCTCGTCACCGAGGCCCAGGAGATGCAGCTGGGTGCCGATGGCTATGCCGAGATCCTCGAGACTTCCACTCTCTCGGATGACGGGGAAGCGGTCGCGCAGCTTCGCACCATCGGCCGGAGAATAGCCGATGTTACGGGTGAAGATGACTACGACTGGGAGTTCAACCTCATCGAGAATGACAGCATAGTGAACGCGTTCTGCCTGCCGGGCGGAAAGGTCGCTTTCTACACGGGCATAATGGAGCTAGCCGGGGACGAGAATGAAATAGCGACCGTAATGGCCCATGAGATCGCACATGCCACGGCGCGGCACGGCGGTGAGCGGATGACCCAGCTCCTGATGTACCAGCTCGGAGGCATTGCGCTCAGCGAGGCCCTCAAGAACAACCGGGAAGAGACCATGGTAATGGCCCAGGTGGCCTACGGTGTGGGGGCCACCCTGGCCTATATCCTGCCCTACAGCCGCAAGCATGAAAGCGAAGCCGACCATATAGGCCTTGTCTATATGGCCAAAGCCGGCTATGACCCCCGGGCCGCGGTGCGATTCTGGAAGAAGATGCAGGAGCATTACGCCGGCCAGGAGCCCCCGGAGTGGCTTTCCACCCACCCCAGCAGCCAGACCCGCATAGACGACCTCGAGAGACTCATGCCGGAGGCGCTCGGGTACTATGAGGGGAAGTGAGCTCCGGGCCCTGCGGGGCGCCGGATTGTGCATTTCAAGACCTGACCCCTGACCTGACCCCAGAGCTTGACCACGGCGCGTTTTGGTGGTAAGTTGCTGGCGTGGCTTCCCTGTGAGGGGAGGCCGGATCCCAGGTCGTGCTAGATGGGGAGGTAGCGGTGCCCTGTAACCCGCAACCCGCTATAGCGGGATTGAACTCCCTTCTGAGGTCCTGTCTTTTTGGGAAAGCGGCTGAGTAAGCGGTGTTGAAAGTCAGGTCCTGCGCAATGAAAACTTGCGAATCCCGTCAGGACCGGAAGGTAGCAGCGGTAAGCAGGGACCTTCATGTGCCGCAGGGGCACCTGGTTGGAGCTGGCTGCTCGGCAGGCGCCCGGGGAGCTGGGTCGACGGAGGGTGCGCGGCCTGGGTTCTCAAAGGAGTCATAGGAGCCCGCATTCAACGGAGTCGCGAGTTGCCTGAGAGCGAAGAATCCTACCTGGTAATCGCAAGGAAGTGGCGTCCGAGCACGTTCGATGGAGTGATCGGGCAGGAACACGTGACGCGGACACTGAAGAACGCCATAAAGGGCGACCGCGTGGCGCATGCGTACCTTTTCACCGGCCCCAGGGGCGTCGGCAAAACAACGGTCGCGCGGATTCTCGCCAAAGCCCTCAACTGCGAGAAAGCGCCCACGCTTGAGCCCTGCGGCAAGTGCCCGGCCTGCATGGAAATCGGCCATGGCACCAGCATGGATGTTATCGAGATCGACGGCGCGTCCAACCGCGGCATCGACGAGATCAGGAACCTCAGGGAGAGCGTGCGTTACGCGCCGGTGGGCGGGAAGAAGAAGGTCTACATCATAGACGAGGTGCATATGCTCACCCAGGAGGCGTTCAACGCGCTCTTGAAGACCCTGGAAGAGCCGCCTCCTCATGTCGTTTTCGTATTCGCGACCACCCAGCCGCTCAAGGTGCCCGACACCATAGTCTCGCGCTGCCAGAGGTTCGACTTCAGGCGCATAGGCTCGGCCGAGATATCGGCCCGCCTGAGAGACATCTGCAAGACCGACGGTTATGCATGCGAGGAGAGCGCGCTGCAGGTTATCTCAAGGCGCGCGGAGGGAAGCATGCGAGACGCCGAGAGCCTGCTCGAGCAGGTTCTTGCGTTCAGCGGAGGCAAGGCGACCGAGGCCGAGATAGCTCCCATAGTCGGACTCAGGGGGAGCGAAATGGTCGTGAAGCTGGTTGACGCCATAGCCGCCGGCGACAGGCGCGCGGTAATGGAGCGTGTGGGGGAAGCCATGGACGGCGGGATAGATCCCGGCGACCTGGCCTCGGCCGTGATGGAGCAGGTGAGATTCATGCTCGTCGCGTCCATAGACCCCGAGTCGCGCGAGCTCATGTCGCTTGTCGATAAGGTGCGCGAGGCGACCGTCAAGTCGGCGTCAAAACTGTCGACCGAACACCTGCTTACCATGCTGACCATGCTCACCAAGAGCGAAACGTCGATAAGGCGCGCGACGCATAAGCGATACATCCTGGAGGCGGTTCTGCTACGCATGGCGAGTACCGGTTCGCTCGTGAATATCAAGGACGTAATCGCAACGGTTGAGAAGATGAAGACCGGCGGCGGACCGGGTCTCCGGGCGACTTCCGGACCCTCGCCGGCCGGGGCGCATACGCCGGATGAGGCTTCCCCGCCGCCTAAGGCGCCGGCGAAGCGGGGCCGGAAGCCTGGCGGGTCGGCCAGCCCTGCCGAGACGGCCGCTCCCGATGCGGCCCGAAACCGCCCGAAGGCGGCAGGCGGGGTGGCGGGGGCCTGGAAGAACGTGGTCGAGAGCTTGAGGAACACGAAGGCGTCGCTGGCTTCGGTGCTGGAGCTCGGCGAGCTCTCGAGCCCGGAATCCGGCGTGCTCATGCTCGAATTCGACAACAAATTCCACGAAGACCAGGTGCGCAAAGGCAAGAATCTGCAGATATTGACAGACGCGGTGGAGAAGCTTACCAATACATCGGTAGTGATAAAGACCAAAGTGAAACTGGGCCGAAGCCGCGGCGCCGGGGCCCGGGACTATAACGAGATCGCTGCGCGAGAACCCGTTGTAAGGGCCATTATAGATAAACTCGGCGGCAGGGTGCGCGGTATCAGGCAGCCTAAGGACGGGGAGTCTCAGTAAATATCCTCACAGGGGGTGAATTCATTGGGAAAGGGAATGGGAGATTTCATGCGCCAGGCGCAGAAGCTGCAGGACCGGATCCAGAAGATGCAGGAAGAGATGGCTGACAGGACCGTGGAGGCGTCAGCGGGCGGGGGAATGGTGACGGTCGTGGCGAACGGGAAGCAGGACATACTGAGCATCAAGATAGACCCGGAGGTCGTGAGCAAGGACGACGTGGAGATGCTCGAGGACCTCATAGTCGCCGCCGTGAACGAGGCCAGAAAGAGATCCCAGGATCTCATGGCCGGCGAGATCTCGAAGCTCACTGGCGGCCTGGGCGTGCCGGGTCTCTTCTAGGAGGACGACTTGCAGGGCAGTTCCGATAGAATAGAGCGCGCTATTGAAGAGCTTACCAAGCTCCCCACGATAGGGAGGAAGACCGCCCAGCGGCTGGCGCTTCACCTTGTCAAGACCCCGCTCGACGAAGTCAACGCGCTTGCCGACGCCATAGTCGACATGAGAAAGAGGGTCAGGCACTGCTCGGAGTGCGGCGCGCTCACCGAGCAAGACCGTTGCGCCATCTGCACCAGTGAGCGGCGCGACAGGCATGTAATCTGCGTTGTCGAAGAGCCGGGCAACGTCATGGCGATAGAAAAAACCGGAGAGTATCGCGGGCTCTATCATGTTCTGCACGGCCGCCTGTCTCCCCTGGACGGTATTGGTCCCGAGGACCTGACGGTGGACAAGCTCGTCGAGCGGGTGAAGAGGCTCGGCGTCACCGAGGTCATAATCGCCACCAATCCAAATGTCGAGGGTGAGGCGACATGCAATTACGTTGCGGGCGTGCTGAACGAGATAGGCGTTGAAGCGTCGACGATAGCTAGGGGCGTTCCCATGGGGAGCGACCTCGACCTCGCCGACCAGGTGACGCTCGCGAGAGCGATCCAGGGAAGGTCCAAAGTCAAGTAGAAGCGTCAGGAGGGGATTATGGGTAACACTCTGGAAATTAGATGGCACGGCCGGGGCGGCCAGGGTGCCAAGACGGGCGCGTTCATGCTCGCTGAATCGATGATCCAGCAGGGCAAGTTCGCCCAGGGCTTTCCGGACTACGGCCCCGAGAGAATGGGCGCCCCGATAAGGGGCTACAACAGGATAAGCGATGAACCGGTCCGCGTTCACTCGGGCGTTCAGGCGCCGGACATAGTGATTGTTCTCGACCCGACGCTTATCGCGACGGGCTCGATCACGGCAGGACTGAAACCCGATAGCGTGCTTATCGTAAACTCGCATGAGAGCCCGGAGGCGATCAAGGCGGAGCTGGGCGTGGACGGCAACAGGGTCTTCACGGTGGACGCGACCGGGATCGCGCTGGAGGAGATGGGGAGGCCCATTCCTAATACGCCGATGATCGGAGCGCTGCTCAAGGTGACCGACCTCGCGGAGATCGACAAGATGTCCGCCATCCTCACCAAGAAGTTCAAAGGCAAGCTCTCCGACAAGATGGTGGCGGGCAATGTCAAGGCTCTCAAGCGTGCCTACGAGGAGGTAAAGGAAGCAAAATGAAAGAGAAGGGCTGGAAAGATCTCGCGATCGGTGGGCTGATTGAGGACGCCGGGAACGCGGCCTGTTATGAGACCGGCTCGTGGCGCACCTTCAGACCGATAAGAGACGATGACAAATGCATCCACTGCCTTCAGTGCTGGATATACTGTCCCGACTCGGCCATCGTCGTCGAAGACGGCAAGGTCGTCGACATCGACCTCGAGCACTGCAAGGGATGCGGCATCTGCGCCGCCGTGTGTCCCCCGAAGGCGAACGCCATCGAAATGGTCAGAGAATCGGATATCGAGGATAAGGAGTAGCGCAATGATCAATGAGAGCAGAACGATGATGGCTCTGACGGGGAACGATGCCGTCGCAGCAGCGATGGGGCAGATCAACCCTGACGTCGTTGCGGCCTACCCCATCACGCCCCAGACGGAGCTAATGCACAAATTCGCGGACTACGTTTACGACGGGCGAGTAAAGACCGAGTTCGTGCTGGTCGAGTCCGAACACAGCGCAATGAGCGCTTCGGTGGGAGCGTCGGCCGCGGGCGCGAGGGTGATGACCGCGACATCGGCGAACGGGCTCGCCCTCATGTGGGAGATCCTCTACATCGCGGCTTCCACCCGGTGCCCGCTTGTGATGGCCGTCGTGAACCGCGCGCTGAGCGGTCCCATTAACATCCACTGCGACCATTCGGACTCCATGGGCGCGCGCGACTCGGGGTGGATCCAGCTCCACTCGGAGACCTCGCAGGAGGCTTATGACAACGTGGTGCAGGCGGTCCGCATCGCCGAGCATGCCGACGTCAAGCTCCCTGTCATGGTCTGCCTGGACGGTTTCATCTTGAGCCATACGCTCGAGCCGGTGGAGGTTCTGGCCGACAAGGCCGTCCAGGACTTCGTCGGCGAGCACAAGCCCGTGCACAATCTCCTGGATCTTAAGCACGCCAAAACTTTCGGCCCGCTCGATTTCCACGACTACTACTTCGAACACAAGGTGCCTCAGATCCTGGCAATGCAGAGGGCCCATGAGGTCATCAGGCAGGTGGGCGAGGAGTACACCAGGATAAGCGGGCGGGAATTCCACCTGGCCGAGGCGTACAGGACCGATGACGCGGAGCGCATCGTCATCGCGCTGGGCTCGACCACGGGCACGGCCAAACAGGTGGTCGATAACCTTCGCGAGAAGGG
>JASFEA010000028.1:0-25432 GCA_050125095.1 bacterium | reverse complement strand
GCCGAGCGCCCACGGTGAGTTCAATATTGGGGGCGGCCTGGACTCATTCGACCGGCCAGGGAATCACCGTCAGTATATCCGGAGGGAGCCCAGGCAGGTCAGCAAGTCCCGATTCCGCCCAAATGACCGAGGGCGTGTCCTTGTAAATCTGGCTGAGCTTCTCGGTGTTATACCGACCGCGGAAGATGTACGAGAATGAGGGCCCGCATGTGCCGCCCTCGTAGGTTTTAATCTCACTCAGATTGAAGTGCGCGTTCAATGAGTCGAGGTCATGGAAGCGGCCTTCCTTGAGGCGCAAGGCCGCCTCGGGCATCAGCTCGACATAGATGGCGCTGCTGTTAAGATACGGCGCAAAGTGGATGTCCCGGAGTCGGGGGATACCGTCCCCGTAGCGGGACCTGATGGCGACCAGGTCGTGGACCACCCTGTCATAGGCTTCCTGCGGCGCGACCAGACTGCCGGAGAGCCATATACTCGCTTCCTCTGCCTCCTCGTCCTCCCGGGGAGTGCTGCCAGGATCACTGCATGGGGCCCAGAGGGTATCTGCACAACCCCAATCCCAGTCATCGTAACGCTGCTCGGCCTCCCTGACGATTTCGGACCATTCGGGCGGGTCCCCATGCTCAGACGGAATCCAAGAGCCCAGGTACCTGCAGCTCCCCGCGCTGCACTCGAAGTACCAGTAAGCGGCCGCGAGTTGGCTGCATGCCGGATACGGGCAGAAGAAGTCCCTGAAGATGTAGGCGATAGGATGGTCATCGAGCTCGGGCTCGGTACACCTCTGGGCCTCCGGACCACAGGAAAGCACAATACAGACGAGCAAAACCGCTATCCACGAGAAAGATTGGGGCAAGTGTCTCATTGCTTAGCTCCACCAACTATGCCGACCATATCTTACCATATTCAGAGGCGCACCTCTACCTCAAAGCGCGTCCGCGGCACAGGGGCGGGCACCAGCCGCCAAGGCGGCTAAACTCTGCTGTCGGGCGGGACAATCTGAATCTGGCGTTGTCGATTATTCTACAATGGCAAGTCTCTAACGGACCCGGCTACTTCGACCTCGTGCTAGACGTCCGGCGCTGGGCCACAACGGCCTAAGGCTGATCATATGGCCATTCGCCTTGACAACCTCATGATTCTGCTGTAGTCGTTGAGAACGGAGCACGCGGGTTTGAATGGAAACGGCAGCAGTTCAAGGGTTAGTTAGAAGGATCGTCATGACCAGTAGTCAGATAGACGAAGTGAGGAGATAAGAGATTCTTCATTATGTTGACTGAGGGCGGCTAACACGGCGATTCACGTGGGGACCCGTTGATCACCGGCCGTTAGAAGGCTCAGATACTACGGAGGTACACCATGCTCAGATGCTCGCTCCTGACAGTCGCATTCGTTATTGCCGCGACCGCGGTATCCCTCGCTCAGCCGGTTGCGTCCACACATTTCGACGGGTCCACTCTTGAGGGCTGGCATCTCGTTGACGCGGAAGGCGGCCCGGCCGAGGGAGACCTTCGCTGGGCCAGCGACGAGCTGCGACCCGGGGGCTACGCCCGATTCTCCGACATCGGTGGCGACGGCGGATTCCTCTCTGCCCCACTCCCGTTTTTGGGGGACTGGTCGTCACTAGCCGATGACGGGACTCTCTGTTTTGAGCATAGGATCATTGTCATCCATCAACTTGTAGAAATCTTGCCGTATGAGGTGCGGCTGAGTGGTCCGGGAGGCTATGCTCAATTCATCGGAAGTGCTCCATCAGGCGTCAGTGGATGGAACCAGATTGTTGTGCCTCTCAATCAGAGTTCCTGGACCCTTATCTCAGGTACCTGGCAAGACCTCCTTAACAACGTAACCAATCTGCGGATCCGCATTGAGCTAGTTTGGGGGGCAGACGATGTCGAAGGTATGGATAACATTGAGCTATTCGGCGGATCCGCGTCAGTTCCCACATATCACACGAACTGCATCACGTGGGGTCGACTCCGGGCTCTCTTTGGTACACGTGAGCGATAAGTGTACGGTTCAGCAGTTGCAGGATGATTTCTCCCGCCGCCACTTCTAGTTGGCATGCGCCTTCTAACGAGTGGCTGGATCGGAGCCCTGAGGCCAGCTCCACCGGGACCCGCACCTTCTGTACCGAAGACTGCTCCCCACAGAGGCGGCAGTCGAGAAGTTTCTATCGACTGTGTGTACCCCGGAATGGAACTCCCGGCAAGATACTGGACGCCTATGAAGAGCTTGGATATCGGCCGACCACGCCGGCTAGGCGCCCTGGCCACGTCAGTGCTAGGTCTCTTAGCTATGTCAACCGAGAGAACGAGGTTAGAACCCAAGCAGCCGTCGGGAGAAGAGGCAGCCTAACCAGCACCCGGCCTGATACAGTAATCGGTAGTCAATTGAAGGGGAATCGATCATACTCGGAGCGAGGTTTCTCCATGAAAGATATAACCGGTAAGGTAGCTCTCGTGACCGGAGCCAGTCGGGGAATCGGCAAGGGCGTTGCCCTTGGGTTGGGCGAGGCCGGGGCCACTGTATACATAACTGGCCGAACGACAGAAGAGGGCAAAGCGGTCACAAGACTACCGGGGACAATTTATCAGACTGCGGAAGAAGTAGCTGCGCTGGGTGGGAAATGCACTGCGATTCGGTGCGACCATAACAATGACGAAGAAGTGAGACACGTTTTTGAGACTATTCAAAACGAGCAGAAACGTCTGGATGTCCTGGTCAATAATGTCTGGGGCGGGTATGAGCATTTCAATGATGGTACGGAGTTTTGGAAAGAGGAAGGGTTCTGGTCTGCGCCTCTATCTCGCTGGGATAAGTCGTTTCAGTCAGGCGTGAGAGCACATTACATCGCCAGTGTCTTTGCTGCGCCCTTAATGATTGCGCAAGGATCCGGATTGATCGTCAACATCTCATTCTTTGCAGCGCAACGCGACGACAAGGGTGTCGTATATGGAGTAGCCAAATCGGCAGACGACCGGATGGCATCCTGCATGGCTTACGAGTTGCGTGAACACAATGTGGCCGTTGTGAGTCTCTATCCCGGGTTAGTTCGTACAGAAAGCGTGATGAAGGCGTCCGAATACTTCGATCTATCCAATTCCGAATCGCCGCGGTTCATCGGGCGGGTTATCGCCGCTCTGGCTTCTGATCCGGATCTGATGCAGAAGACAGGTCAGGTCCTGGTCGCAGCGTCGCTTGCACGAGCATATGGTTTCAAAGACATAGATGGAAAGCAGCCAAGGCCACTCACGGCAGACGAAATCTAGTAGTGGAACTGCCCCGGTTTTTCCGGAGCCCCGCCTCCGATCCCGTCCGGCTATTTCCCGCTCCCGCTCAGCCGCCCGCCCTCTCTCACGAGCAAATCGTCCCCGAAGTAATCCTCCATGCCGAGAAGGGAGACTTGCATCTCGTCTCCATCGATATGCCCGTGGATTTCCAGGAACTTGTTTCTCTTGCCGCCCGTCTCGAAGGTGAACCTGATGTCGTTTCCTATCATATGAAGGTGGTCCAGCGGGTAGAAATCATCGGCCGTCTCCGAGAATGAGATCCCGCCGGTCACAGCATCGCCTCTCGCGACGAGTCTCACGGTGATGGTCATTTCCTTCTCCGGGTCCTCGGGCTTGTTCTTCCACACACCTGCGAAAAACTGGTTTTCTGCCAGAGCGGCGGCATCGGTGTGAGTGGCGGTTCTCTCCACATATTCATCTACCGTTATTCCCCCCTTGGCGATCATGCCTTCGGGAATAATGGGGAGCAGGAATGTCTCGATGAAATGCCGCATGTCTTTGTTGGTGTACGGGTGGAACCGGTCCAGGACGTCCCCACCCTCGGCCACGTCCATATTGAGAATGAGGACGGGCCCGTTGTTGGAGAAGTCCACCTCATTCATGGAGAAGGTCTTTATCTCCGGGTTCAACCTGGTCTTGAAGTACACTCGCCGGTCTCTTACATCGAATATGATGGACCACTCCGGCACATCGTATACGGTAAGCGAATCCAGCATGGCGAAGCCGTAATCCACTATGTTCTGGGCGGGGTCGTAGTCTCTTACCATCACGGCGGCCTTGACGAAGCGGGGCACCCGGAGGTCCCCGAGGTCGGGCTCATAGAGCCCCCCGAAGCCCTTGTAGTACTTCAAGACCTCAAGCTCCCTGGCGTAGGGCGTGTTGAAGAGCCCCGGGACGGGCATATTATGTCCCCGGTTAACGACCACCTGGCTGTCGATGAAGGCCACCGCGGCGCAGTCCCCGCTGGCATCCCCGACAAAGAAGTGCTTTCCCGGTCCCTCCACCTCGATCTCATGGGCGCAGCGTATGGCTTCGTCCACCGTGGAGTAGTTGTCCAGGATGTACTGCATCCAGTTGAGTTCATAGAGCCTGGGCAGGCTGTCATTCCTGATATAGTCGCCGTCCTCATTCATCTCCCAGATGTAGAGACCCACCTCATTCATGCCCCCGTCGGCCAGGTCCCGGCCGATGGCATCGAAGGTGACCGAGCCATATCGTGAAATCCATGAATGAGAGGACGGTCTCGACTGCTCCCTGGTGGCGAGTTGGCTCCAGGTGGTCCCCAGCTTGAATGTGCCCCTCTTGTTGATGAATATCATGCCGGGTACGCCTATGTCCCCCTGATTGAGGTTGTGGCCGTAGACAAGCCCGCCCCCCTTCTGAAGCTTGAATGTGGAACATGCCCGAACCTCACAAGGCATGAGGAGCGCCAGCGCGAGAACTGCACAGGCCAGGCCCTTGATCACAAGCAGATTACTCCTCCGACTATACATTCTGATCCCTCCCTGTTCTCGCTGCACGTAAGACAATGAGGAACGCCGCACTAATTCGTCTATATGGAAGGACGCTCATCTCCCTCGGAATGTTCCAGGCTGGAATCTGACAGACAACTACGCCTGCAAGAAAACAGCATATGAGAGGGGACGTGAGCCGCAGTCCGGCTTGGCGCTGCGTCACATATGCGACCTTATGAATGCCGGGATGTCGGACCTATCCCTCTCCTGTGCGAGAACTAGGCCCCTAAGGACCTGCTCGTCGTATGATGGCCGCTCCACCTTGTAGAAGAGCCCGATGGGGATCTTCTCGGCTTCCATGTCATAGTTCCACTCCCGGGCGCGCGTACGGGCCGCCTCGAGGTTTGAGGGGTCATGTCCTTCGAGCTCATACACCTTGTTGTTATAGAATTTGAAGGTGTTGAAGAAAGTGAAGCAGGGCTGAAGGACATCGATGAAGGCGAAGCCCTTGTGTTTCACGCCCTGGACGATGAGGTCGGCGAGAAGGTCGGCTTTGACCGAGTATCCCCTCGCCACAAACGTAGCGCCCGCCGCCAACATGAGCTCCAAGGGATTCAAGGGGTGCTCGACGCTCCCGCGTGGCGTGGATTTCCCGGGAAAGCCTGTCGGGCTCGTGGGGGTGAACTGGCCCGTGGTGAGGCCGTAGACCCGGTTATTGTGAATCACCATGGTGACGTCGATGTTGCGCTTGGCCGACATGATGATATGCGCGAGACCCTCGCCGTAGCCGTCACCGTCGCCTGTAAAGCCGATGACTGAGAGGTCTTTGTTGGCGAGCTTGATGCCCGTAACGGTGGGCGGAACTCTGCCGTGAATGGAGTAGAAGGAGTTGACGTTTATGTAATCCACTATCTTGGATGAGCAGCCGATGCCGGAGGCGATGGCGATTTTCTCGAGAGGGTAGCCTTCGGCGACGAGTTTCTTTATGGCCCCCTGTGCGGCAGTGAGAATGCCGAAGTTGCCGCAGCCCTTGCACCAGGTGTTCTCGGCGTAGGTATTAAGGTTGATCTCGCTCATTTCATCACCCCCTCCACCCTCTTCTGAAGCTCGTCCACGGTGAAGTGCCTCCCGTCGTATTTGAGGATCTTCTCATGAACCTCGATTCCGTGGCATGATGCCAGGTCGGCCAGGCAGCCGGTGACGTTGACCTCGACGCCAATCACTTTCTTAGATCCCTTTAGAGCCGCCTCAAGCGCCTCTGTCGGGAAGGGCTCCAGGATAACGGGCTGGACTACCTTGAGCCCCAGGTTCTCTGCAACCTCCACACACGCTCCCTTGGTGGAGCCCCAGGTGAGCAGGGCAACGTCCGAGTCTGGCTTGCCGTAGGTCTTAACCGCTTCGGGGTTGTTGACATCCTCTATGAGCCCAGAGCTCTTCTTCATGCGCTTATCCTGCATGGCCACGATGGCTTCGGGGAGCTCGGTGGTGATGCCGGCCTCGTCGTGCTCGTAGCTCGTGCCCTTGACGATGGCTCCGGCTCTACCCGGAAATGCGAGGGGCGAGACGCCATTATCTGTATCCAGATACCGCTTGTACTCGCCCTTGCCGTCCCATAGCGAGCCATTTTCATTCTTCACTTCCTTGAATCCCGGATCTCCCGTCTCGAAGCAGTATGTGCTTTCGCTCAGGCACTTGTCGGTGAGCACAAACGCCGGTATCTGGTATTTCCATGCCATGTTCATGGCAAGGCCGGTGAGCTCATAGGCCTCGTTGACATCGCCGGGCGCTACTACAAAGCGCAGGAACTCCCCGTGACCTGCCGAGAGGACAAAGTTGAGGTCACCCTGAGTGGTGTATGTGGGAACGCCTGTGCTCGGGCCCGGCCGCTGGCTTACAACGAAAACCACGGGCGCTTCACTCTGGGCGGCAAGGCTCACGGCCTCCGCCATTAGCGCGAAGCCGCCCCCTGCGGAGCCGACCATGGTCCTTGCGCCGGCGTAGGCGCCGCCGATGGCGGTCACAGCCGCTGCAATCTCGTTCTCGGGATGATAGGTGACAATCCCGAGCTCCTCCTCATGGGCAGCGAGGAAGTGAAGTATGCTCGTAGAAGGCGTCATGGGGTAGGCGATATAGAGGTCGAGGCCTGCGGCCACGGCGCCGAGCGCGATGGCTTCATTGCCTGTCATCAGGGGAAGCGGCTCGGCCGGGCCGGTCTCGATATTAAGCGTCGCCTCGCCGGCCTGCTCGTATGCGGCCTTGGCAATGGCGAGGTTGGTCTCGGTCTCCTTCTTAAAGGAGGTATTTACCAGTTCCTCCAGGACGCTCCACTCGAGACCCAGCATCCTGCCGATCACGGCGAAGGCGGCCGTGTTGCGCATGATGGGCTTGCCGCCCGCGTCTTTTACGATGCTCGTAAACTTCATGCCTGTGCCTTCGGCCTCGAAGGCGTCGGCATCGTATACAACCTTGCCCTTGGGCTTGAGGCGCCAACTGTGGTTCTTGATGGTGTCTTCATTCAGGGCGACGATAAGGTCGACATCGCTGGTGTTGGCCTGGATCATGCAGCGGCAGGCCCTTATGAGGCTGAAGTTGTGGCCGCCTCTTATGAGGGATGGGTAGTCATCCCAGAAGAAGACGTGATAGCCAAGTTTCCCGAGGAGGCCGGCAACAAGACCGCCGATCTGGCGAATGCCGTCTCCCGCCTTGCCGCCTATGAGGATTGAGAAGTCCTCCATGACGCCCTCCTATAGACCTAGTTGGCCCTGAACACGGTCTGCCCTTCTTTTATTGTCTCAAGGACTTCGATGTTCCCGAGCTCGCCGGGGTCGATTTCGAGCGGATCTCCATCGAGAATAACCATATCCGCCAGCTTTCCGGGTTCGAGTGTGCCCTTCCGGTGCTCTTCAAAATACTGCCAGGCGGCGTCTTTCGTAATTGCCCGCAATGCCTCGTATGGGGTGATCCGCTCATCCGGGCCGAGCAGTTTGCCGCTCGTTGTGAGGCGATTAACGGCCGCCGAGGCCACGGGCAGCATGCCGATGCCGGCAATCGGGGCATCGTGATGCAGTGTGATTCTCAACCCGCGGTCGAGGGCCGAACGGGCCGGGTCGATGCGGGCCGCACGCTCGGGCCCCAGAAAGATGTCGCGATGGCGGTCGCCCCAGAAGACCACATGGATGGGAAAGAATGAAGGTGTAAGGCCGTGAGAGACCGCCGAGTTGAGCTGCTCGTCCCTCATGACTTGAGAGTGTATGATCACGTTTCTGAGGTCGGGCCGCGGACGATCCCCGCGAACCTCATTCAGCGCCTCAAGAAAAATGTCCAGCGCGGCATCCCCGTTGCAGTGGGCGTGAATCGGAATGTCCTTTTCGTCACAAATGCGCACCCACCGGACAACATCCTCGGGGGTCATGCTAGCATATCCGCGATTTCCCGAATCCCCGTGGTCGTGGGCTTCAGTCCCGGGCTCCGCCGCCGTTTGGCTCTTCAGCAACAGCCTGTCTACGGCTTCGTGGTCGCAGGCGCTCGCTTCGTGCGTATCCCCCTCGACCTGCTTGTAATAGGGCTCGGAAAGATAGGCCGTGTATCCCTGAATGGACCCGTCGATGATCAGCTTGATTCCCCCCGGACGAAAGCGGCCCCAACTCCAACGGTTTCCGGCCACATCCTCGACGACTTCATCGGAGGCTGCCTTGTAGACGGGATAGGACACAACGTCGATAGGCAGTTCGCCCTCCTGCTCCAGGGCGCGCAGCATCTTCATAATGCCGGGCGTGGTGGCCCCTTCACATGCCGTTGTTATCCCCGCGGCCGCATAGTACTCCAGGCCGGCTTTGAGCATTTCCAGGGACTTCTCCATGGAGGGGGCCGGGACCTCCGTCACGAAGACCATCCACGCGGTCTCTTCCATGACGCCATTGGGCTCATTGCTGCCTTGCCTCCGCTGAAACACGCCGCCGGGCGGGTCCGGCGTGTCGGCGGTTATTCCAACCACTTCCAGGGCCTTGCTGTTGCAGGCGGCAAGGTGCGAGCTGATGTGAACAAGCAGAATGGGGTGCTCCGTAGAGACTCGATCCAGGTCATCCCGGTTGGGATGACGCATTTCCTCGAGCCCGGTGTCATCATATCCCCAGCCGAAGACCCATTTGCCCGGCTCCAAGTTTTTCTCCCGGATGTCCGCCTTCAGTTTCTGCTGAATATCGGCGATATTCTTCACATCGCCGATGGGATAAGGATCCAGGTTCACGGTGGAGAACTTGGCCGACTGCAGGGCGACATGCGAATGGGGATCGATGAAGCCGGGCATCAGGCAGTTGCCGTCAAGGTCGACCAGCTTCGTCTCCGGCCCCTTGAGGGCCATGATATCTTCGCGGCTGCCCGTCGCCAGGATTCTCCCCTTACCGACGGCAATAGCTTCAACGCGATCACCATCGCGTATCATGGTAACAATAGGGCCTCCGAAGTAGATCGCATCCGCAGGTTCCTCTGCTGAAACGGACTGTGTGCCCGGTGCAACAATAAGCAATGCCAACAGTGTCAGGATTATCCTGATTGCGTTCATCATGCCTCCTTGCCGGGTATTGCACCTATTCGGCGGAGTATCTGACTGGTTTTGGATTCCAAGCCCGGAGAAGCATCAGGCCTTCTCGAACTCGCTCATTATCTCTTCGATGTCGGGGAGTTGAGAGACAGGGTATACCTTCTTCCAGGCCACCTTGCCGTCCGTGCCCAGGATCACCACGGCGCGCTTTGCGGTGCCCTCTACCTCCCTGAAGAGGCCCAGCTCGGCGGCGTATCCGCCATGCGGCCAAAAGTCCGAGAGGAGGCGTGTCTTCTCAACGCCCATGTCCTTGCACCAAGCGTGCTTGCAGAAGGTGCTGTCGATGCTGAGGCCGAAGCCCACACCGCCCTGCTTGGCGATTTTGTCGAACTTACTGTCGAGCTGCTGCATCTGAGTGGTGCAGAGACCGGTCCATGCCAGGGGATGGAAGCTCAGAATGATCTTCTTGCCCTTGTAGTCGCCCAGGCTGTGGTCGTTGCCGTCCTGGTCCTTGAGGTTGAAACCGGGTGCCATGTCTCCAACATTGATTTCGCTCGGGCTCATATAAATCCTCCTTAGGTGATCAAAAGGCCTGAAGTGAAGCCGCACTTAACCATACACAAATTAGATGCAGACTCGCGCCCTTCCGTTGCTCTGCTCTTTAAGGCATCCAGCCATGGCTCATAGCTACGTCATCCAGCCCGGCTTGCGCTTCTCCAGGAAAGCCGTCATGCCCTCCTGGGCCTCATCTCCCACGCGGAGCTCGGCTATGACCCTGGCCGTGTATTCCTTGGCCTCCTCAAGCGGCATCTCGGCAAGATTGCTGATCAAGTCCTTGGCCACTGCCAGGGCGTGGGGCCCGCTCGTTATGAGATTGGAGGCGTACTCCTCCACGCGGCGCGTAAGATTGCCATGCGTCACGACGTCGTTTACAAGCCCGAGCCGCATGGCCTTGTCGGCCGAGATTCGCTCGCCCGTGGTGAAGAGCTCGCGGCACGACCTCTCGCCCACCTTCTTCATGAGATAGGGCCCGATGCAGGCCGGCACGAGACCTATCTTGACCTCGCTCAGGCTGAACTCGGCCCGGTGGGAGGCCACCACGATGTCGCATGCGGCCACGAGGCCGTTACTCCCGCCGATGGACGCCCCGTTCACCCTCGCTATGGTGGGCTTGGGCAGCATATAGAGGTTATACATGAGCTCGGCGAGCTCGAGGGCGTCCTTGTAGTTCTCCTCGACGGTGAAGTCCTTCATCTTCTTCATCCAGTGAAGGTCGGCGCCCGCGCAGAAGGCCTTGCCGTTTCCGGTGAGCACCACAAGCCGGATGCCGTTGTCTTGCTTTGCCTTGGCAAGAACGGCCAATAGGTCGGCTATCATGACCTCATTGAAGGCGTTCCTCACGTCGGGCCTGTTTAAGGCGATCCAGAGGACCTTGTCCTTGAGCCTGACTTCTACCGTCTCATAAGATCCGTAGTCAGTCACGTTCGCTAGTCTCCTGCCGGCACGGCCTTGAAGCCGTAACAGAGTATGCCTGCCTCCCCCTCTTCCTTCACCTTCCTGAACTCGATTCGGACGGGCATGCCCGTCTTGAGGTCTTCGATGGGGCAGTCCGCAATCTGGCACTGCACCTTGACGCCGTCATCCAGCTCGATGATGCCTATGGGGTAAGGCGCCTCGTCGGTGTACTCGCAGGGGGCCACGCGGATCACGGTGAAGGTCTCGACCTTGCCCTTATCTGAGAGCACGACGGTCTCGAAGGTCCGACCCTTGCAGCCCGGGCAGATGAGGCGCGGCGGGAAGTGAACCTCGCCGCAGCCCTTGCACTTGGCGGCCTCGTAGCGGTAACGCTGTGGTATCTCTCTCCAGTATCTGGCTGAAGTTGACATTTATGCTACCTCCAGAATATGGCAAACGGAGCTCGCGCCGGTCCCCCCCATGTTCTGGGTCATGCCGCGCTTCGCACCCTTGACCTGTCTCTCGCCGCTCTCGCCGCGGAGCTGCTCCACGACCTCTACTATCTGGGCGACGCCGGTGGCCCCCACCGGGTGGCCCTTGGACTTGAGGCCGCCCGAAGTGTTCACCGGGATCCTGCCGCCGATGGCCGTCTCGCCGGCCTCGGTGAGCTTGCCGCCCTTGCCCTTCTCTGCAAATCCGAGGGCCTCGATAGTCATGATCTCGGCTATGGTGAAGCAGTCGTGAACCTCGACGAGATCGATGTCGCCGGGCTTTGCGCCCGCCATCTTGTAAGCATCCTGGCCGGCCTTCTCGACGGCCGAGAGCCATGTGATGTCCTTCCTCTGGTGAAGCGCCATCATATCTGTCGCGTGCCCCGAGCCCGTGACCTTGATCACGGCCTTCTTGGCGATCTTCTCGGCCATATCGAGCGGGCAGATAATCGCAGCCGCCGCGCCGTCGGTAATAGGGGAGCAGTCTAATATGGTCAGGGGGTCCGCGACCATGACCGAGCCTTCGACCTGGTCGGTGGTGAGGTTCATGCGGTACTGGGCGTTCTCGTTCTTGGCGCCGTTCGCATGGTTCTTGACCGAGACCATGGAGAGGTGCTTGCGCGTCGTGCCGTGGCGCTCCATATGGGCGCGCGCCATCATGGCGTAGAGGCCGGGGAACGTGACGCCGTTATAGACCTCATACTCCTGGTCGGCCGCCGTTGCTAGCGCGAAGGTGGCGCCGCCGCCGTCGACGTCGGTCATCTTCTCGACCCCGCCCACGAGCACGATGTCATTCATGCCCGAGGCCACGTCCATCAAGCCGCACCTCATGGCAAGCCCGCCCGAGGCGCATGCCGACTCGACGCGCGTCCCCGGTATGGGCGCCATCCCGAGATAGTCGGCGACGAGCGCGCCGATGTGCTCCTGGCCCACGAAGAGGCCGGAGGACATGCAGCCGGCGTAGAGGGCGTCAATCTTGTCCACCCCGGCGTCGTCTATGGCCTTCAGGGCCGCCTCGACGTATAAATCGCGGAGCGACTTGTCCCAGAGCTCGCCCCACTTGATCATTCCGACTCCGATTACTGCAACGTCTCTCATAACCCTATCCCTCACTCTGTATATTCAGTTATTCGCCTTTGCGTATCTTCCTGCGGAGCTTGGCGTACTCGCCGTACTGCAGGTAGAACTTGTGCTTGTCCAGGTAGTCGGTGACCTTGAAGGCCAGGTCCTGGACCTCCTTTATGCGATCGGTGACGCGGAATATGAAGCCGTCGCTTCCCGCGCCCGAACCGTATGAACACATGAGAATGAGGTCGCCCGGCTTGGCGACGTCCAGAGTTGCCGAAAGGCCCATGGGCGAGGAGCCCGAATAAGTGTTGCCGAGCCTGGGGCAGAGGAGCCCGGGCTCAATCTGCTCAGGTCTAAAGCCGAGCTTCTTGGCCACCGTCGAGGGGAACTTGCCGTTGGGCTGGTGGAAGATGGCGTAATTGAAGTCGGCGGGCTTGGTGCCGGACTTCTCCATAATGCCCCTGGCGCAGCCCGTTACGTGCTTGAAATAGGCGGGCGCGCCCGTAAAGCGCCCGGCGTGGCGCGGGTAGTGCATGTACTCGCGGCGCCAGAAGTCGGGCGTGTCGGTCATGAATGCATAAGTGTGCTCGCAGTCGGCCACGGTGTCGGTCTTTCCCATGATGTAGGCCGCCGCTCCCGCCGAGGCCGAGTACTCGAGGGCGTCGCCGGGGGCTCCCTGCGAGGTGTCGGCACCTATGGCGAGGGCGTAGTCCATGGTGCCCGCGTCTATGAGGCTTAAGGCCACGAACATGCCCTCCGAGCCGGCCTTGCAGGCGAACTCGAAGTCGGCGCAGTGGATCTCGGGCGTGGCCCCGATGGCCTCCGCGACCACGGTGCCCGAGGGCTTGACCGCGTATGGGTGCGACTCGGAGCCTATGTATATGGCGCCGATCTTCTTGGGGTCGATTTTGGCCCTCTTGACAGCGTTCCGGGCCGCCTCCACCGACATGGTTATCACGTCCTGGTCGGCGGCGGGCACGGATTTCTCCCTGAGCATGAGGCCGCGCTTGTAGCTGGGGGCGTCCGCGCCCCAGACTTTGGCGATTTCCTCGACTTTGATTCTGTAACGCGGAGCGTACGCCCCGTAGCCTACGATTCCCGCCATAACTCCCTCCCTTAGAAGTGCTTAGACGAGTGTATTTCGGGTATAAACCTGGTCAAATATGGTGCTGCTGATGCGGGTGTCCAAGAGAAAACCTAACAGAAATCCGCGGGGTTGAAAAGCAGAAAAAATGCGCCGTTTGGGGCCGTGACGAGGGAGCCCGGGGGGTTGTGCAAAGTCAGACCTGACCCCAGGAGATTGTGCATTTCAAGACCTGACCCCAGTGGGGAGGGTGATGGTGAAGGTGGTGCCCTCGCCCTCTTTTGACTCTATCTCTATGGTGCCCCGGTGCTCTTCGATTATCTTCTTGGTCACGGGAAGCCCGAGGCCGGTCCCCTTGGAGCCCTTGGTCGAGAAGAAGGGCTCGAATATGGTGTCTATCTTGTCTTCGGGTATGCCCGTTCCAGTATCGGAGATTATTAGGTCGAACTCGGAGCCCGACTTCCTCCTGGCCGATACCTCCACCCTTCCGCCCTCGGGGGTGGCCTCTATGGCGTTTCCGATGATGTTTAAGAAGGCGCGCTTGGACTGCCTCACATCGAGTTTCACGACTTTAAGGCTCTCATCGGTCTCAAACGCGAGTTCGACCTTCATGGCCGACGCCCTGTCGGCCACGAAGGACCTCAGGTCCTCCATGTAGGCGGCGAGTTCCACTTCCTCGTACTCTGGCTCACGGTGCTTTGAGTAGTCGAGCATGTCCAGCACGAGGGTCTTTAAGAAGCCTGCGTTCCGGTCGAGCATCTCCCAGCCCTTCTCGAGCTTCTCCGAGTTATTGGATTCGAGCGCATTCCTTGCTATGAAGAGCCCGCCGTCTATGCCGTTCAAGACATTCTTTACGCAATGGGCCACGCCCGATACGGTCTGGCCTATGGCCGCGAGGCGCTTGGACTGCTCCACCTGGTCGTAGAGGCGGGCGTTCTCAAGCGCGATGCTCACTTCCGATGACAGCCCCGTCAGGAGCCGGAGGTCCTCCTCGCTGAAGGTTATGCCTCCCTTGGCCGAGCTCACCTCCACCATGCCTATCACGGTGTCGGCCGCCAGCAGGGGCACGCACATGATGGACTGTATCCTCAGGTCCTGGAGGCTGCGTGACTCGGCAAACCTTTCATCCGCAGTCGTATCCGTGCAAAGCACGGCGCACTTGTCCTTTAAGACCGAGTTCACAACCGTCGACGAGAGCTTTATCTCACCGGGCTCGCCCTTGCGGTCGAGTGCGGCTATGGGCATGAGCTCCCGGCTCATCCTGTCCTCCACGAGCACTACGGCGCGGTCGGCCTTATCGAACACGCGGAGCAGCATGTCGAGGAAGGTGCCGGCGATATCCGAGGTCCCGAGCCGGCCGCAGAGCTTCTGGCCGAGCTCGTATAGCGTCGAGAGGCGTTCGGTGGCCGCCCCGGGGTCGACTTCGCCGTCCTTGATGTCCTGGCCGCGGCCGATCTTGCTGGCGTCCAGAGACGTCAGGATAGTGGCACCGCCCGAGTCTGCTCGCCGGGATTCGGCCCGCCCCGAGTCATCCCGCCCACCGTCCGACGAGCCCGGCCCACCCTGCTTCTCAGTGCTGGTCGCCAGCCCCTCTAAGGTAATGGTGAACTTGCCTATGACTATGCTGTCGCCTGACGCCACCTGCTTTCGGGAGACCTTCTGGCCGTTCACGTATGTCCCGTTCCTCGAGCCCAGGTCCTCGACAAACGCCTCATCGTCCTTGATCTCGAGCCGGGCATGCTTCCTCGATATGGTCTTGTCCTCGAGCATAATATCGCAGGAGTCGTGGCGGCCGAGGATATACGTGTCCTGACTCGCCTTGACCTTGTGGATTTGCTGTCCCTCGCTGGTTACCACTATGCTTACCAAGTCGCTGCCCTCCCTCAAGACGGCCCGGCGGTATGGGCCGGGCGGCCGATCTCGTGCCCAAACGCAAGCATATCCGATGCTACACCTTTTCCGGGGCCTCTGCAACGTCTCTGTACGGCCAAATATATTGTTGACACCCGGCGCCCGAGAGCCCATAATCAGGGTCTAAACCAGCCACTGAACCATGATACAGTTGGACCCAAGGAGGTATGAAGTATGCCCAAGAAAGTGCTGCTGATCGACGATGAGCCAGATGCCGTCGATTTCGCCAAGGAGATCCTTGAGACCATGGGGCACCAGGTCGTCTTCGCCCACGATGGCGACAGTGGTATCGAGAAGATGCGTCGGGAGAAGCCCGACCTGGTCATTCTGGACGTTCAGATGCCGGGCAAGGACGGCTTCCAGGTATTCGGCATCATCAAGCAGGACGACGAACTCAAGGCCACGCCGGTGATCATGCTGACCGGCATTAAGGAGAAGGTGGGGCTCGGATTCTCGGCGGATGAAATGGGCAAGTACATGGGCGAAAAGCCCGCCGTGTACGTTGAGAAGCCCATAGAGCCCGCGAAACTGCAGGCCGCGGTAAACGAGGTGCTGGGCGACTAGTATCGCCTCAGCCGGCCGGGCTGCCGTATGCGGCTAAATAGAGTCGCTATCAATCAGATACTAACTCAAGGACCTGCGATGCTACTCGCAGGTCCTTTTATTCGGGTGCTGCTATTCCAGCACAGTTGCTTCAGGACAGTCACGTCAGTCCCGCTATTCCAGCACAGTTGCTCGGGCACCGTTGCGTCAGTCCCGCTACTCCGGGGCTGCTACTTCAGTACCACCAGCTTGGCGGCAGGCGCCCTGCCTGAAGCGTATCTTACGAAGTAGATGCCCGGCGATACGTAGTTGCCGCTAGCGTCCCTGAGGTCCCACTCCGCGCCCGACTCGGGAACGTCAAGGTCGGCGACCATGCGCCCCATGACGTCCACAACAAAGACGCGGTCCTTGGCGGCCGCGGCGGCCGCGAACCTGACCGTCTGGCCTATGCGCACCGGGTTCCTGAAGGCCTCGAACTCCGGCTCTTCGCCGTTCCGGGGTACGCCCGAGGCCAGCACTTCTATATCTTCCCTCTGGCTCAGCATGCTCCACTGTTCCTCGGCATCGCAGGCGCTCACTTCATAGTAGAACGTGCCCACATCCTGGCCGGTGACGTCGTAGTACTCATTGGTGATGACGTCGCTCAGGACCGCGGACGAGTCGAACTCCTGGACCGGGAAGATGTCATCCACGTAGATGCCCTGTTCGAGCACGTAGCCATCGGTCTTATAGCGGAAACGTACGATTGTCGTAGTGTCGGCCATCGCTCCGAGCGGGAAGAATGCCTCGACCCAGCCATTGGAGTCGCCTGTGATTCCGTGGCCGGCGTTCTGGCCGTTGGGATTATAGGTCGTGGTGATGTTGCCGGGTATGGACCGGAAGGTGGTGCCGCCGTCCGTGGAGACTTCCACGTACGCGTAGTCCCAGTTCTCCTCGATTTCATACCAGGTCCAGAACGTGAGCGTGTCGGTCGGCTCGACGTCCATGCCGTACTTGTACATGAAGGTCGAGTTGCGGTCGTTCGAGCGGCCTCCATAGAAGCTCGTAACGGCGCTGTGATACCTTTCGTTTCTGAGCTGCCACAGATCTTTGATCCAATGCGCCCAGTCGCCCTCGCAGTCGTCCAGTATGCGGCTCGGGCCGATGCGCTCTGTGAGCGCGTACTTGACCGCGGGATTCAGGGTGTCCGGACTCGGCGTCGACCAGGACACGGTATAGTTGCCGTCATTGCTGTCCGACATGGGGTCCAGACTTGGCACAACGGGCGGGAGCACGCGCCTGGGCTCATCCGCGTAGTCGGCGAACACCAGGGCCGGGCCCAGGTTCTCCGAGCACAGCGTCAGTATCTCCGACTCTGACGGATAGAACTCGTCCCCCACCTCTACAGTGAGGAAATAGACCTTGTCCTTGGTGCCGCGTTCGCCCCACATCCAGTCGTCGGTGCCGCCGTTGGCCGGGTAGAGATCGGTTATGGGGCCGGCGTGGTAGTTGTTGAACGTGGCCATGCTGTCCGCGAGCCGCTGGAAGACGTCGGCCTCGTCGTTTACGACGTAGTCATAACCGTACGGATATATGATGAGGTCGCCATGGGAATGATATGAGATGCCGGTGGAGAACTGAATCGCCTCGCACAGGTTCTTGATGGCCTGGGTCTCGGGCTCGGAGAAGCCGTAGGGGCCGCGGTAAGTCTCATCGCCCGTATTGGGGCTGGAGCCGCTGTCGTCATAGCCCCACATGTAGCCGTAGTTCCGATTGAGGTCGACGCCGTAGGTGCCGTCGCCGTTGTTCCTGCGGTTCTTGCGCCAGTCGCCCGTGTGCTCCACGTACTCGCGGCCGTCGGGATTGAGGCACGGGATGATGTAGAACTCGCGGTTGTTCACAAGGTCTGTGATCCTGGGGTCGGAACCGTAGTTATCTACGAGGTGGAAGAGTATGTAAAGCGGTATCTCGGTGGTGATTATCTCTCGCGCGTGATGCATACCGATATAGAGCACTCGCGGCTCGTCCTCGGTTGTCGCGACATTGTCGGATACCTTGATGCCGTATATGGTCCTCCCCTCCCAGGTGTCGCCGACCGAGTCGACCTGGCATATGCTCGGATAGAGCGCCGCGATGCTGTCCATCTCGGCGTTCACTTCTTCATACGTGTGATATGCGCTTCCCACATCCAGCACGCCGCGGTCCCGCATGAGCTGGTCAATATCGGCTATGAGGATCTCGTATTTGGGGGCGAGAGCCATGAGCTCGGCCATCTTATCCCCGGGCACCACGATATCGGCGAAGCGGCTGTTGGCACGCCCGGCCACGTCGTCGAACTCCTTAAGCACCGCGCTTCGGTGCTCGGGGCTGTCGAAGTAGACGCGGACGAGAGACTTCTCGCCGATGGCGGCGAAAGCGGTTGAGGCGAGAACAACAAGAATAAGAACGATGAGAAGAGACGTAAAACGGCGCATTCCGGGGCCTCCATTCCAAGCTCAACCTAATGTCACAAAATAGGGGCAGCATTGCTGCCCCGCCTTCTGGTATTCCTATTATACTACACTTAGAGGCCCCGTGTCAACGAAAGCGCCGCTGCCATTACGTGTCAAGACTCGCCTTATTTTGCCGATATCAATCGTGACAAGCGCTGAGTGGATAAAGCACGGCCATATTTGCACATACGAACGCAGCGGAACGAGGCGGAAAGGCGGGAGAACATGGACAAGTTGCTCGTGGTCTCACTCGACACCTACAGGAGAGATAACATAGGCAAGGTGGTGCGGGGCATCCCCATCTCGCCCTTCATGACCTCGCTTAAGGACAACTCGGTCTATTACGACAATTATATCGCGAGCTGCAACTGGACTATTCCGTCGTATGCATCCATGTTCACGGGCGAGCCCACCGTCTCCCATAACTTCTGGGGCTACAGGCTCTATCCCGGCCAGCCGACCGACCTCATCTTCGACCGCTTCGTCGAGGCCGAGGTGAGGCCCAGCCTCATCTGCTGCGGAGTGCTCGCCGAATCCGACATATTCCAGTACAGGAGCCAGCGCTACTTCGCCTCCACCTACGATACGCGCAAGCTCGACGGCATGATCAACATGATCGCCAACCGCCTCAAGGAAAGCGACATGGTCTTCTTCCACACATTTCTCATGCACGACTACTTCCATCACTACCCCTACACGTCCGAGCACTACGGGCTCAAGCGCCGCTACGACTTCATAGACGAGGAAGAGTCGAGCATCATGGGCCAGAAGATGAAGCTCTGGCGCGAGCAGCACTTCCCGCTCACCATGGAGGACCTCGACATCGTCGAGAAGATGTACTACAACGAGTGCCTCCTGGTGGACGACTTCATGCGGCAGCTCGTGGACGTGGTGCTGGAGCGCTACCCGGGCCTCGAGATTCTTGTCAACTCCGACCATGGCGAATGCTTCTCGCAATGCGGCAAGAAGGCCTTCGATGGCAACTGGGGCCTGTCCGAGAACCCGCTCTGGCATCACTCCACCGGGTTCTGCTTCGAGCAGTTCGAGGTCTTCGCCATAAGGCATAACCGCAGGCTCGGGGGCGGCGTCGTGGACTCGACGCTCATCGACCACGAGGACTTCTACCAGATGATGCTGGGCAAGTTCGGTCTCCGCGACCGGAACATCGCCGGCAAGACCCGGAACCTCATCTCGACCTCTTACGCCAAGGTAGGCTTCTGCGGCGTGCATGAAGGCGGAGAGGTCTATCTCTTCGACCGCAACGAGGACTTCGAGTTCATCTTGAAGGATAACCTGTATACGAACGATGTGGGTGAGCCGAGCGCCGACAAGGTCGCAGGCTACAGGGAGATTCTCAAGACCCGGAACCGTGATATCGAGTCCTATGCCGAGGCGGGCGAGGAGGTCAAGGCCCGCCTCAAAGGCTTCGGCTATCTATAAACGCATAGAAACGCCACGCACATGAACGCGACATACCGGCCGTTGCGGGGCAGCGAGCGCTTCCCGTACTACCGCAGGATGTATGAGAACTGCGCGGTCACTTCCAGAACGTCCTCCGGGAAGTCGTCGGGGAGCGGCATAAACGGCATGGAGAGTTCGATCGCCCTCACGCTAGTCCGGTCCAGGCAGAAGTGGGCATCGCTTCCGAGTATGGTGAGGTCGCGGACGGTGCCGTCCCTTAAGACCGTGAAGCGCAGTATGTTCACGCCGCTCACCATTCCCATATGCGTGAAGGCGTACGGCGGATGGAGGTTCCGCTCGACCCTCCGTTTCATGGCCAGCATATAGGGCGCGAACTCCCACTCGTATGTATTGAAACTCACGCCGCCCCTTCGTTCGAGACTCGCCGTGAGGTTCCGGAAAGCCACCGAGCGGGCCGGTATCTGATAGTGGCGGTCCTGGTCGCCTTCTCCCATGAGGTCGACGGTCTCGACCTCTCCCAGGTCGGCCTCGGGAACTCTCTCCGCCGCCGCGGCCCGGGACGCCTCGCTTGCGCGCTGCTCATTGGTCTTGAACATGAATTCGCCGGGCGAGTAGGGGATGTCCAGGCTCCTCGTGGTCATGGGATTTTCGTCGGCGGCGCGGGTGCTCTTGTCGGAAACCAGATTGGTCGGCCTTTCGGGTTTCTCGTCCTTCAGGAAATCGGGCGTCTCGATGATTTCGAAGACCCAGGGGTCTTCCTCCTTCCCCTCGACCTGGACCCTCAGGTCCCTCCTCTCCAGATAGGACTCCGTGCCGACCCATATGAAGAGCAGCAGAATATGCACCGCTATGGAGATCAGTAGGTATGTTCTTGTCTTTTGTTTTTTCATATCTTCGCCGGGAATATACCATACCCCCGTACTATTAGACGAGGGTCAACGGGGCGCGATTCCAGTCCGGGCGCATCGAGGGGTATAATGAGCCCCTTCTCATTGTGATTTAACGCCCGGCTGAGGCCCGGGTTCCCACGGAGCCAGGGGCTCAGGACTTCTTGAACTTGAGGCCGCCTGACTTGGCGTCGAGATCCACCTTGACCCGGCTCCCTTCGGGGAACTCGCCCTCTAAGAGCCTCAAGGCAAGCGGGTTCTGGATGTCGCGCTCGATGGCCCGCCTCAAGGGCCGCGCGCCGTATGCCGGGTCGAATCCCTCCCTCGCGATGTACTCCTTGGCGGCATCGGTGAGGCTTATTTCGATATGCTTCTCGGTGAGGCGCTTCCTGAGGCGTTCGACCTGGAGGTCCACGATCTTCTTTATCTCCTCGAGGCCGAGGCTGTTAAAGAGTATGGTCTCGTCCACACGGTTTAAGAACTCGGGCCTGAAGTGGGACCTTAGCGCCTCCATGACGCGCTTCTTGATCTCCTCATCGTCGCCCTGAAGGTCGCGGATGTACTGGCTTCCGATGTTGGACGTCATGATGATGACGGTGTTCTTAAAGTCCACCGTGCGGCCCTTGCCGTCGGTGAGGCGGCCGTCGTCTAAGATCTGGAGGAGCAGGTTGAAGACGTCCTGATGCGCCTTCTCTATCTCGTCGAAGAGAATTACCGAGTAGGGTTTCCTGCGGATGGCCTCCGTGAGGTAGCCGCCCTCCTCATAACCGACGTAGCCGGGCGGCGCACCGATAAGCCGCGCCACCGAATGGCGCTCCATGAACTCCGACATGTCGACGCGCACCATGGCCCGCTCGTCATCGAAGAGAAACTCGGCAAGAGCCCGCGCGAGCTCCGTCTTCCCCACTCCGGTGGGCCCCAGGAATATGAAGGAGCCGATCGGCCGGTCGGGGTCCTGCAGGCCCGCCCTCGCGCGCCTCACGGCATTGGAGACGGCCTCGATGGCGTCGTCCTGGCCGACGACCCTGAGCCTGAGCCGCTCTTCCATCTTGACGAGCTTCTCGACCTCGCCCTCCATCATCCTGGCGACGGGTATGCCCGTCCACTTGGAGACGATCTCGCCGATGTCTTCCTCGTCGACCTCCTCCTTTAGCATGGCCCTGTCCTTCTGGAGTTCCTGGAGGCGCGCGCTTTCCTTATCGAGCGCGCCCTTAAGCTCGACCATGTCCTTGTACCTTATCTCGGCGACGCGGTCCAAGTTGCCCGAGCGCTCGGCCGTCTCCTCCTCAAGCCGCGCCTTCTCTATGTCTTCCTTGATCTTGCGGATGCGCTCGATGGCCTCCTTCTCGGCATGCCAGTGCGCCTTCATGCCCTCGCTCTTCTCCGAGAGGTTGGCCATCTCCTCTTCGACTTTGCCGAGCCTCTCCCTGGAGGCCTTGTCTTTCTCCTTGGAGAGCGCCTGCTTCTCGATCGCCAGCTGCATGATGCGGCGCTCTATCTCGTCTATCTCGGTGGGCATGGAGTCGATCTCGATCCTGAGGCGTGAGGCCGACTCGTCTATAAGGTCTATGGCCTTGTCCGGAAGGAACCTGTCGGTGATATAGCGATGCGAGAGCACGGCTGCCGCCACCAGCGCCGTGTCCTTTATCTTGACGCCGTGATGAACTTCATAACGCTCCTTAAGCCCCCTCAAGATGGCGATGGTGTCTTCCACGGAGGGCTCGCCCACGGTGACCGGCTGGAACCTGCGCTCCAGGGCGGCGTCCTTTTCTATGTGCTTGCGGTACTCGTCGATGGTGGTGGCGCCGATGGCCCTGAGCTCGCCGCGCGCGAGCGCGGGCTTCAGCATATTGGAGGCGTCCACAGCGCCCTCGGCCGCCCCGGCCCCCACGAGCGTATGGAGCTCGTCGATAAACAGGATGATGCTGCCGCCGGCTTTCTCTATCTCGCCGAGCACGGCCTTGAGGCGCTCCTCGAACTCGCCCCTGAACTTGGCGCCCGCGACCAGGGCGCCTATGTCCAGCCCGATGAGCTGCTTGTCTTTTAAGGTCTCCGGGATGTCGCCCGAGACGAGCCTCTGGGCGAGGCCCTCCACGATGGCCGTCTTGCCCACGCCGGGCTCGCCTATGAGTACGGGGTTATTCTTTGTGCGCCTGGATAAGACCTGGATGACGCGCCTTATCTCATCGTCCCTGCCGATTACGGGATCTAGCTTACCCTGCCTGGCGAGGGCAACGAGATCGCGCCCGAAACGTTCCAGAGCCTGGTACTTGTCCTCGGGGTTCTGGTCGGTGACCCGCTGGCCGCCCCTCACTTCTTGAAGCGCCTGGTAGATGTTGTCCCTTGTGACGCCGCTGCGCTTTAACACTTCAGAGGCCGGGCAGGGCGTATCGATTATGCCGATCAAGAGATGCTCGCTCGATACGTACTCGTCCTTGAGCCGCTCCATCTCCTTAAATGAGTTGTCGAAGACCTTGCGCAGCGTCTGCGACATATGCGAGCCCGACTCGGCCCCGTAGACCTTGGGGAGCTTGTCTATCTCGCCGCCTAAGTCCACGGCGATGGTCTCCGGGTTGGCGCCCACCTTCTTAAGGAGGGGCACTATGACTCCCTCGGTCTGCTCGAGAAGCGCGGCCATGAGGTGCTCGGGCGTTATCTCCTGGTTGGACTTGTCCGTGGCAACCTTCTGGGCGCCTTCAATGGCTTCCTGGGCTTTAATGGTGAATCTGTCGAGTCTCATCCTCCACCCTCCTCGACTGCCGGCGGATACGCTCGCCTCTGCGAGTTATGTTTCTATGACCTGTACATGTGTTACTTATGTCTTCGCGACTTATCTCTCAACAGCAAGCGCTCAGCGCCTGTATAGCACCCTGGGCCGCGGCCTCATGACATTGAGTAGCGCGATGCCCGCGAGAAAACCTCCTATGTGAGCCCACCAGGCGACGCCTCCATGGGCTCCCGATTGTCCGAGCGATATGGCCCCGCTCGCCAGCTGTATTATGAACCAGAATCCCAGCACCAACATCGCCGGGACACTCATCAGATGCAGAAACACGAAAAGCGGAATCACGACGAGCACGCGGGCCATCGGATAGGAAATGAGATAGGCGCCGAGGACCCCGGCTATGGCGCCGCTGGCGCCAACGGCCGGCACCGCCGAGCCGGGGCTCGAGAGGAAGTGGCCCAAATTGCCCAGCAGGCCGCATGCGATGTAGAAGACAATATACTTGGCATGCCCGAGCCTGTCCTCGACATTGTCGCCGAATATCCACAGGTACCACATGTTGCCGATGAGGTGAAACCAGCCCCCGTGCATGAACATTGACGTCAGGAATGGCCAGAGCCTTCCCTCCGCGACGCGCGCGGGGACCATGCCGAATGAGGCTATGGCGCCGGCGGCGCCGGCGGGGTCGCTCATCCTGTGCCCGAATTGAAGGATGAATATGAAGGTGTTGAGGATGATAAGCCCCAGCGTCGCGTATGGATAAGTTCTCGATGGTACGTCGTCCCTGATCGGAAACATAATCCCACCCTGCTTTGAATTCTAACTCAAGTTAGGATTCAGAAAGGGGCTGTGTCAATATATAAGGAAGCAGGCTCCCGCGCCCGCAACGCCTGCCCACAGCACCTGACCGGGTCTTGCGCCAGCAGCGGCTACCGGCAGCGTGTACCGGCAGCGTCCGCCAGTGGCGTCCGCCCCTACCTGAGGAGTACTACCCTGGAGGAGAACCTGCGGTTCCCGGCGTCAATCCTCACGAAGTATATGCCGGCCGAGACCTTCCGGCCGCTCTCATCCCTCCCGTCCCAGACGACCTCATGCGGGCCGGCGGCGAAATGCGAACCTGCAAGCCGCCTTATGAGGCGGCCGCCCACGTCATAGACGGCGGCGTCGACACGTCCGCCCGGCACCAGGCTGAAGCAAACGCTCGCAGTTTCACTCACGGGATTGGGCCATACGCTAACGGCGTCGCCCGGGCTGCTCTCTGCCCCGGCCGCCCGCCCGGCCACGGCCTCCGGTGCGGGTTCCCGCTCCGGCCGCAGCGCCGTGGTGTCGGGAACCGCCGCCTGCGCAAGCGCCGCCAGGGCCATCTTTGTGGTGTTCTCCACCAGCGACATGGTGACATTGCCCAGCGTGTCGGCGGTGGTGTGATAATAGGGATAACCTATGTCCCCGTCCTCAATCGCGAGAAGCGCCCTGTAGCCCGAGTTCCAGAACGAGGCGTGGTCGCTCGCAAGATAAGTCGGGTCTATTATCTTCTTCGCCGGGAGACCCGGCACATAAGTTTCCGCGCAGGCGGCCGTGAAATCGACCAGCCACTCCGAAGCGGCATTGCCTATGAGGTCTATGTCCTCGGGCGCCTCGTCAATGTAGCCGATCATATCGAGATTGATGACGCCGGCTATGTCGTCGCCGCGAACGCGGGCCTCGGGCGCATAGGCACCGCTCCCCTGGAGGCCGATTTCCTCCCCGGAGAAGCAAATGAACCTGATGGTCTTCTCGAAGCGGTGGCGCGAGAGGACGCGCGCGGCCTCCACCACCCCGGCCGTGCCCGTCGCATTGTCGTCCGCCCCGGGCGCGCGGTTCATGGGGTCTTCGGAAACCGAGTCGAAGTGGCCGCATACGATGACCTCTTCGTCCGAAGTCGTGCCTTCGAGCGTGCCGAACACGTTTCTAAGGAGAGTAATGGCCTCGGGCGGCAGGTTCCGCTTCTGGCTCACCCAGGTCTCCCCGGCGTCGGTGGTGTGGAGTATAGTGCCGCCGTAACCCCCGGCCCAGCCCTCCGCCGGGCTTGTGAACTTCACCCACTCGAGCCCG
>JASFEA010000027.1:0-25775 GCA_050125095.1 bacterium | reverse complement strand
CGCCACCAAGAAGATGCTTATCGTAAGGTAGCGTTGACCTCTGGTTGACATCATACCGGGGCTCTCGTCCTGAGAGCCCCGGTTGCTTTTAGGCGCGGGTGGCGACCCATTATGCCGGGATTCGTGCCGCCCCGCCCCCGCGCGCCGGGTTTATCCTGTTGCTAATGTCCATTCGTCCCTGTATAGTTGGTGGGGCTGTCCGAAACATTTTCCCATTTGAGACGTTGTCAAGATAGGAGGAAGTTATGCCCAAGCACGCTTTCTTTGAAGGCAAGTTCGTGCCGATAGAGGACGCAAAGATAAGCATCATGACCCATGCATTTAACTACGGGACCGGCGCATTCGAGGGGATACGAGCGTACTGGAACGATTCGGACGGTCAGCTCTATGTGTTCCGTATGCCTGAACACTATGAGAGGTTCCACAAGTCCTGCCGCATTTTGAAGATCGAGCTTCCCCACACTGTGGAGGATCTCTGCAACCTGACGTCGGAGCTTCTGAGGAAAGAAGGCTATAAGGAAGATGCATATATCAGGCCGGTGGCCTATAAGGCATCGGAGGGCATCGGTGTCAAACTCCACGGTCTGGAGGACGGCTTCTGTCTTTTCTCCGTTCCGTTCGGCAGGTATATAGAGAAGGAAGAGGGCGCGAGGGTCGCCGTGTCATCCTGGCGGCGGCTGGATGACAACGTCGCTCCCGCACGCGCCAAGATCACCGGGGTCTATATCAATTCGGCGCTCTCCAAGACGGAGGTCATGGAGCGGGGCTTTGATGAGGCAATAGTCCTGACTAATGACGGCCACGTGTCGGAAGGCAGCGCAGAGAACATCTTCCTGGTCCGCCGGGGCAAGCTCATAACCCCGGCTCCCTCGGAAAACATACTCGAGGGAATTACGCGTGACACGGTGATGCAGATAGCGAAGGAGCAGTTTGATCTGGAGACCGTCGAGAGGCAGATCGACCGCAGCGAGCTCTACATTGCCGATGAGGTGTTCTTCTGCGGCACTGGCGTTCAGGTCGCCGCCGTCATAGAAGTGGACGGTCGACCCGTCGGGACCGGTAAGATAGGCCCGATAACTACCAAGGTCCGGGACCTGTACTTCGACATAGCGAAGGGAAAGGTAAAGCAGTACAAGGACTGGTGCTGGCCAGTTTACTAGGTCACATCTCTGCCATATGAGGATATAGTATAACTGGGCCCGAGCTGTGCTCCCCTGCTCAGCAGTTCCCCTGCCGGTTGTATTGCCCCTGAAGAGGTGAGGTCGGGTATGGAGGCCGCGTATTTCGTATGGGGGTGCGGAGTTGAATCGTAAATCACCTGAAAAGATGGAAGAGTTTTGCCGGATGTTGTCGGTTACGACGGGCCTGCGCGTAGATGACACTCACAGGGAGTCGATAGAGAAAGCGGTGGCGCGCCGTATGGCGGCACTGGACTTGAAAACGGAGGCGGAGTATGCCGCCATACTCGACAATCCCGAGAGCCTGCGCGCGGAACTTGCCGCCGTCATCCCGGACGTCATGCCGTCGGACACGGCGTTTTTCAGATCTCGTGAGCATTTCGACCTGCTGAAGGAGCTTATAGTCCCCGAGATTCTTCAGAGAGTAGGCGCGGACAGGTCGGTGCGAATCTGGGACGCGGGATGCGCTACAGGGGAAGAAACCTACTCCACGGCCATCCTTCTCGACATGTATTTTCGAAGGTTCGCCGAAGGGGCGTACATAGTGGGTACGGACATCAACTCAAGCGCCATAGCCAAAGCCACGAAGGGTATATACTGCGCCGGTTCGGTGGAAGAGCTTGATGATAGGGAGGCGGGCTATTTCACGGGGACGAATGGTGATTATGAACTCAAACGCCGGATCAGGGACCGCGTCCGTTTCGCGACGCACAATCTCATAGATGACCTCCCGACGTGGAAACGGGCCGGCATAAGCGACATGGACATCATCGTGTGCCGCGACGTTCTCCTGTTCCTGCAGCCGGAAATCGTGCAGAGGGTCATTATCCAGTTCTATGAGAGCATGGCCCCGGGTGGCTACCTCATACTGGGACAGGCCGAAGGAATCCTCGCTATTCATTCACCTTTTGAACACTGTGTCTATCAAGACACCGTATATTGCAGGAAGCAGCTCCTTGGACACGGCAGGATAATCCCCTTCTTCACCGCGCAATGATCAGGCCGCGCCGTACTCTCCCCTCTTGAGGACCGAGACCAGACCGTATGCCGTGTACGGCAGGAGCAGCGGTATCAGCGGAAATACAAACCTGACCTCGGCGGCAACCGCCAGGTAGAGCACGGTAGACAATACGATGGTCGTGACGGGCACGATGTTGAGATAGCGCCTGGCCGCCGGCGCCCTGATCAGTCCGACGAAACCCAGCACGAGGAAGATGCCATGGAGCCCGGCGATAGCGTAGCTCTTCCTGGATGGTTTCCTTCCGTATCCGAGGTTGAGCCAGAGCCGCGGGATCTTCTTGGCCGCCAGCGCCAGGGTAGCTGTCTTATGCGACTTTATCATCCTGATAGCTTCCGCCTGCAGAATGCTGTCCCTCTGTACCTCGGTTGTGCCCGCGATCCGGGCCCGGATGTCATCGGTAAGCAGGCTGTCGGTGGACATGAAGTAAGCGCCCTGTGTCGGCAAGTGATTTCCCTTATAGAGATTGCCGCCAACGAGCGTGCTCGTTGGAATGAATTTGCCCATGTCCCGCTCGTTGCGCAGTCCCCAGGGCAGCATGGTGAATGAAAACGCCACCACAAGTATCAGGAAACCCCTGATGAGGTCCCGTTTCCATATGGCCGCTGCCAAGAGCAGGACGAACGGAAGCGGGAGCGCACCCGGCCTGGTCAGGGTCGCAAGGCCGAGGAATATCCCCGAAACAGCAAAGAGGGCGCGTTGCCTCGACCTGATTCCCAGAATGCAGGTGACGGCGAATAGGAGTAGCAGAAATGTAAACAGGGTCTCGGACATGATATGCGTGACTATTATTATGACCGGTGGATAAACGGCATAAGCCAGCGCGGCCAGTATTCCCGCCAGCGGGCTCCCGAATATCAGCAGACATAAGGCGAACACCAAAAAAGTGCTTATCATATCAAGCATGCACTGCGCCACTCTGACGGCATTGAAATTCCTGCCGCATATCTTGAAAACGGAGGCGATGAACAGCGGATAGCCCGGCGTACGCCTTGCCGTCGGCGGCTCGGCCGCCGAGTACCTGTAGCCCGTGCCGTCGAGCAGGTTGTCTGCCAGCTTGAAATAGGTCGGCGCGTCGCTCTCGGCCAGAGACCGCGGCACGTCCTGGGGATTGCCTATTCTAATTACCGCCCCGAGCCTTATTGAAAGTGAAATCGCCAGGACTGTCAGAATAAGCGCGTTTCTTGTCCTCCGCGTCATGTGCCATCCTCTCTCGCGTTTTAATTTTGCTATTCTCTGCATGTGACTTATACTACTTGAGGCCCGTACATTCTACTAAAAAGGTCAAGGTGCATAAGTGGCTGATGAATCAGTACCCAAAGAGAGCAGGCCGCTGGTTTCGGTGGTAATCCCGAATCTCAACGGCAGGAACCTGCTGGGTGATTGTCTTACTTCTCTTGAAAGACAGTCTTTCCGGGATTTTGAGGTTGTTCTGGTGGACAACGCCAGCGATGACCGCTCGGTGGACTTCGTCAAAGATAACTTCGGGTGGGTCGCTAAAATAATCGAGAACTCGGAAAACGCCGGTTTCGCTCGCGCATCCAACCAGGGTATTGAAGCGTCGGAAGGTGAGTATATCGCTCTTCTCAACAATGACACTGAAGCCCATCCCCGGTGGCTCGAAGAGCTGGTGAACGCGGCGGACGCGAATGCCGAGGTCGGCATGTTGGCGAGTAAGACCCTGTTCTTCGACGACAGGAACGTAATAGACACTACCGGGCACCTCTTCTATCCGGACGGCCTGAATCGTGGCAGGGGCCGTCTCGAGCCGGACGAGGGCCAGTACGATGATAAGACTGACGTGTTTTTCCCCAGCGGTTGCGCCGCTCTCTATAAGAAGGCCATGTTCGAAGAGATCGGTCTCTTCGACGAGCATCACTTCGCGTACGGCGACGATACGGATATCGGAATCAGGGGACGGCTTGCGGGCTGGGGGTGCATTTTCGTACCCGGAGCTATCGTCTATCACCATTACTCAATGACCACAGGCGTGTATTCTCCGGCCAAAGTCTATCTTGTCGAGAGAAACAGGATATGGATCGTCTGGAAATACTTCCCCGCGGGCCGCGCAATGGCGAGCCCCTTCTACTCGCTGGTGAGATATATCTACCAGTTCTACGGAGCCCTATCAGGCAAGGGGGCGGCCGGCAGGTTCACAAAGGAATATTCTCAGTCCAGGCTTTACTGGGCGGTGATTAAGGCTTATTTCTCTGCTTTCAAGGGGCTGCCCCGGGTGTTGGGCCAGCGCAAGCGGATGATGAAGCTGAAGAAGGTTTCATCCGGCGAAATCCGGCGTTGGTTCAGGGATTACCGCATGTCAGTTAGGGAAATCGCTCTCAAAGAATAGGTCTTAGTGTGCATTCCGAGACCTGACCCCATGTCCGACCCCATGTTTTTCTTGACTACTGCACATATGTGCAGTAAGGTGGTTGTGGAGGTTAGCAATGGAGCGGAAGAGGGCGATTTATGAATTCATCAGGGACGAGATAACCAGCGGGGGCAGGCCTCCCACCATAAGGGAAATCGGGGCCAGGTTCAACATCTCGTCCACGAATGGAGTCCGGTACTTCCTGAACAAGCTTGAGGAGGACGGGCTCATAAGCCGCATTGCAAACACCTCAAGAGGCATTAGCCTGTCGCTACATGAGCGTGAAGGAGAAGCAAGGAGAATTCCCGTCCTTGGACGGGTGCCGGCCGGCGGTCCATCTTTTGGAGAGGAGAATTATGAGGGCAGCATTCTGGTTGATGAACGCCTTGTCAGGGGCAAGGACGTCTTTGCGGTGAAGGTCCACGGTGACAGCATGATAGGAGCCGGCATAAATGACGGGGACATTGCGATCGTCAGGAGGAACCCTGACCCTCCAAGCGGGGAGATTGTGATCGCCCTGATCGACGACGAGGTTACCCTCAAGAGGCTTGTCAAAAAGGGGAACAGGGTCATTCTAAAACCGGAGAACAAGAGGTACAGGGACATCATGCTTTCCGGTGCAGACGGGAGGAGGGTCGCCGTCCTGGGAACGCTCGAAGCCATAGTGAGAAAATACTGATGTCCAGAGTGATTCTTCACATAGACATGGATGCCTTCTTCTCACAGGTCGAGGAAGTGACCAACCCGAAGCTTAAGGGAAAGCCGGTTATCATTTGCGGCGATGTTCATGCCCGGAGCGTTGTATCGACCGCATCCTATGAGGCAAGGAAGTACGGCGTCAAATCGGGAATGCCGGTTGGGAAGGCGAAGAATCTTTGCCCCCACGGCATATATATAGGGGGGAATCACCAGAAGTACGTTTACACGTCCGTGCAGATCCTGAAACTTCTCAAGGAGTTTACATCGATTATCGAGCCATTCAGCGTGGACGAAGCTTTTATGGAGTTTGAAGGTGTCGAGCTCAACGAAGCGGTCCTGCTGGCGAGAAAGATAAAGAATAGAATCAGAAGCAGGTTCGGGCTCACCGGTTCAATCGGCATCTCCACAAACAAGTATGTCGCGAAGATGGCTTCCGGAGTCGACAAGCCTGACGGCCTTACTTTGATCAGGGAGGGAGATTTTCTCAAGGTGTTCGGGGAAGGGCCGGTATCGGCCCTTTGGGGCGTGGGGGATAAGACCGCCGAGAAACTGAAGCGCCTGGGAATAAACAGAATCCGGGAGCTTGCGGCATATCCTGAGAGCAAACTCAAGGCTCTCTTCGGCGTTTACGGGGGGGAAATCATTAAGGTCGCGAACGGGATAGACAACAGTCCGGTGGTCCCCTACTACGAGGGCCCGGCCCCCAGGTCCATGGGACATGAATATACTCTGCCCGATGATGTCGAAGACCGCGACCGCCTGCTGGCCACGCTTCTGTGGCTTTCTGAGAAGGTCGCGAGAAGAATGAGGCTGGAGGGTTACGTGGGAGATACGATAACCGTCAAGATAAGGGACAAGGATTTCCGGACCATCACTCGCCAGCGCAAGATCGAACATCGGGTCGACAGGGATGACCTCATATACCGTGTGGCCAGGCGCCTCTTTATAGAAAACCACAGCGGGGAAGCGCTCAGGTTGTTGGGCGTAAGCGTGTCGGGGCTTACGAAGAAAGGCGAAGCATGCTCGGAACCCATTTTCAACCTGGACAGGAAATACGACCTCTTCATCAGCACCATGGATTCCATACGGGACAAGTTCGGGGAGAAGGCAATAAGAAGGGGCGCGGGCATCAGCAGGTGAGGGGCCGATGGAAAGCAGTCCCAGGCAGCAAGAATCCGGGATAAGCCGCTTTCTCAAAGAGATTGTGGCTTCCGCAGGTTACAGGGGACAGATAGTACATATTTCAGACATCCCTCCGCGCGAAGCCGAGTTCAGGGAAACTGCGGCTCCGATAGGGGCGTCTATCCGTAAGGCGCTCGCATCTCTGGGGATCGACAGGCTCTACTCCCACCAGGCCCATGCTATCGACCTCATACGCGAAGGCCGGAATGTCGCCGTCGTTACCTCCACGGCCAGCGGTAAGACTCTGTGCTACAACTTACCCGTTCTCGAAACCCTGCTTGATGACTCCGCGTCGACCGCCCTTTATATGTTTCCAACGAAGGCGCTGGCCCAGGACCAGCTGAGGGCGTTAGGCGACCTCGTTCTGCTTCTTCCGGGGCAGGACAGCGCGGTTAGGCCGGGAACCTACGACGGGGACACTCCCCAGTACGCCAGGCGGAAGCTCAGGCAGGACGCAAATGTGATAATGACGAATCCCGATATGCTCAACCAGGGCATAATGCCGTATCACTCGCGATGGAGCCGTTTCTTCGGCAATCTCAAGTATGTCGTTATCGACGAGATGCACACCTACAGGGGTATCTTCGGATCCAACGTCGCCAATGTGCTCAGGCGGCTGAGGCGCATACTCAAGCACTATGGTGCCGATCCAGTATTTATTCTCTGCTCGGCAACCATCGCCAACCCCGGCGAGCTGGCGGAGAACCTCATCGGGGACGCCGTCGAAGTCGTCTCCGGCGACGGCTCGCCGAGCGGGCCCAAGAAATTCGTTCTGTGGAATCCCCCGTTCCTGGACAACCACAAGATTGAGCGGAAGAGCTCCAACGTCGAGGCCCATGAGATAATGGTCAAGCTCGTGGAGTCCAACGTGCAGACCATCACCTTCACCAAGGCGCGGGTCGTGGCCGAGCTCATACTGAGGTACGTGCGGGAGGCTCTTGCCAGGCGGAACCCCCATCTTGTCGACAAGATAAGCGCGTACCGGGCGGGGTACCTTCCGGAGGAGAGGCGGGAGATCGAGAAGGCCCTCTTTTCGGGCCGCCTGCTTGGAGTGGCGAGCACCAACGCGCTCGAGCTCGGCATAGATGTGGGAAGCCTTGACGCCTCTATTATAGTGGGCTTCCCGGGCACCATAGCCTCCACCTGGCAGCAGGCCGGCAGGGCTGGGCGCAAGACCGACGAGTCACTGGTCGTGTTCGTCGCCTATAACGATCCCATAGACCAGTACCTCATGCGGAGTCCGGGCTACTTCTTCGGCCAGACGCCGGAAAACGCGGTGATAGGTCCGGAGAACCCGTACATACTTGCTGGCCACCTGAGCTGCGCCGCCTTCGAGCTGCCGCTTACCGAGGATGACGAGATCTACTTCGGTGGCCTGCTGGGCACCATACTCGGGGTACTTGAAGACGTGAAGAAGGTCAAGACGATAGACGGAAGCACTTACTGGGCCACGACCGAATTCCCGGCGGCCGGTGTCAACCTCAGGACCATTTCGGACGACACCTTCACCATAGTCGAGGCCACGGACACGGAGAAGGTAATCGGCGTCGTCGACTCCATCAGCGCGCCGGAGCTGGTGTATCCGGAGGGCATCTATCTCCATGACGGCCGTACGTATATCGTGCGCCGGCTTGACCTTGAGGGCAAGGTAGCATATGTCGAGCGCGCGGAGGTCGATTATTACACGCAGCCCATAATCGACTCGTCCATCCGCGTCATCAAGGAAAATAAGTCCGGGTCCTCAAGCGGGCTGAGGTTCTTCTACGGAGACGCCACGGTTAGCTGGACCACGACGGCTTTCAAGAAGATCAAATTCTACAGCATGGATTCGATAGGCTACGGCACTCTCGACCTGCCCACGCAGCACCTTGAGACAGTCTCGGTTTATATGTATCCTGAACCTGAAGTAGTGGGCGTTGTCAAGCGAAGGGGGAAGAATCTGGTCGAAGGACTGGTGGGCGTCAAGAACGTGCTCATCAACATCCTTCCGCTTTTCGTGATGTGCGACCGCCAGGACATAGGAGGCCTTGTCGAATCGAGCAATACCGGGAAGCCGGCCATATTCCTGTACGACAGGTTCAAGGGCGGCCTCGGTTTCAGCGAGAAGGCCTATGGTCTTCTGCCTGACATCCTCCGGGCTGCACTCGGGGTTATCGACGATTGCCCCTGCGAAGGCGGGTGCCCGTCATGCGTAGGTCTGCCCGTCTTCAGGCCACCCCAGCACCAGGACCCTGACGGCGGGCATGGCTATCCCATCCCCGACAAGGAGACTGCAAGACTCATCCTTAAGGAGATTCTTGAGAGAGACTGACAGGGACATCCGGGACCGAATAGCCGCTCTCAAACTCGCGCTGAGAGAAGGCGCGCCGGACAGGCGGTCGCGCGGCAGCAGCCGTTGCCCGGGCAGGGGCCGGGGTCAGGGCGGGGATGGCTTCAGGGCGGCGCCCGATGACGCTCCGCTTGCCGTGGGGGATATCGACGGTGCAAGGGAAGTCGAATGCGACCTGGGCCGCTGCCTCCTGATAGAGCGAGATGTCGGCGGGCTGGTCGACCCCGGCGACCTGAGGGAAGCGGTTTCGCGACTGGCGAAATGCGATTCCGGGCCGCGCTATGTATTCCTTGACCTTGAGACGACCGGCTTCTCCTCGACGCCCCTCTTCCTCGCGGGCGCCATGTTCGAAAAGGACGGCGTTCTGGCCTGCGCGCAGCTCCTGGCCCGCGATTACTCGGAAGAGAGGGCGCTGGTGGGAATGCTCGACCGGCTGATAGAGGGGTTCGATATCTGCGTAACCTTCAACGGCAAATCTTTCGATATTCCGTACCTCAGGGAGAGGGCCAAGTACCACCGTCTGGACCTGGCCTTCGACCCCGAGCATCTGGACATTCTTTACCATGCGCGCAGAATGTGGCGGGACAGCCTGCCCAACTGCAGGCTCACGACGCTCGAGCGGCATATACTCGGGAGGCGGAGAAGCGGCGACGTGCCGGGCTGGGAAGTTCCTTGCATTTATCATGATTTCGTGCATACTGACGATGCAAGAAGGCTGGTGGGGGTGATTCGGCATAACCTCATGGATGTCGTTTCGATGGCCGAGCTGCTGATCTGCCTTGCGGAGGCGTGACAATGCTCATCTTTCTTGTGAGACATGCGGAGTCTACCTGGAACAGCACGAAGAAGATCCAGGGGCAGAAGGATCCCCCTCTGAGTTCCTACGGCAAGCGCGAAGCCAAGCTCGTAGGCAAGCGATTCAAGGAGCTCGCCTTCGACGAAGTCTTTTCGAGCCCCTTGAAGCGGGCGATGGAGACTGCTCATTGTATAGTCGGCAAGAAAGCCGATATTCAAGTCGACGATGATCTCCGCGAGATAAATCTGGGCAAGTGGGAAGGCAAGACGCTGGCACAGATAAGGAGGCAATACGGGGAGAAGTTCGACAGATGGGCGGTTCGCCCGGACCGCATACCCATCCCCGGCGGGGAGGATTTCAAGGCCTTCGTCAGGAGGGTTAAGAAGGCCCTGCGGACTATAGAAAAGAACGACCCCGACGGCAATGTGCTCGTCGTCGGCCATGGCGGCGTCATCTCGACTTATGTCACCGTCGTCCTCAATATAAAGCCGGTAGATGTCTGGTGTGTGACGGTCAAGAACGCCTCCGTCACCATAGTGGAGGTGAAGGATGGTCTGAGAAGGCTCGTGACCTTCAACGACATAAGCCACCTGATGAATCTCAAGGACATCGGCGATAAGGACGTAACGCATGTGGATTAGGCATGTACCTCGTGCGCTCCGCGCTCACCGCGCGGCCCTACCCCTGCTTCTCTGTGCCGGCGTCGCGCTCGCCGCATCGTCCTGCGAGCGGAGCAAAATAGTAAACTACGGCGAGGCCCGCAAGCGCATGGTGGAGAGGGAGATCGTCGGCCGGGGCATAGACGACCAGCGCGTCATAAATGCCATGATAAAAGTACCGCGCCACCTGTTCATTCCCGAAGAGCATATGCACTACTCCTATTACAACCTCCCGGTCCCGATCGGCTACGGCCAGACTATCAGTTCCCCCTTTATCGTCGCCCTCATGACGCAGGAGCTCGAGATAAAGAGCACCGACAGGGTCCTTGAGGTGGGGACGGGGTCGGGTTATCAGGCGGCGATCCTGGCCGAGCTGGCCAAGGAGGTATACACGGTTGAGATCATAGAGCCACTCGCCAAGGCGGCCGAGAAGCGGCTCAAGGAGCTCAAGTACGACAACGTCAGGGTCGTGCTCGGAGACGGGTTCTGGGGCCTCAAGGACTACTCGCCGTATGACAGAATAATCGTAACGTGCGCGCCGGAGGAGATCCCCGATCCTCTCATCGAGCAGTTGGGAGACGGGGGAATCATGATCATACCGGTTGGCCCGGCCGGGTTCCAGTATCTCATAAAGGTCCGGAAAGAAGGTGATGACATAACCATAGACAGAGTAACCCCGGTGAGCTTCGTGCCGCTCACGGGTGAACATGGAGATGCCCAGGATGAAGGACAGGATTGACGGTGAAGGCCTTACCTTCGACGATGTGCTGCTAGTCCCTCAGCGTTCAGAGGTTCTGCCCTCCGAAGTAAACACAGAGACCAGGCTCACCAGGAACATAAACCTCAAAATACCCATAGTGAGCGCCGCTATGGACACCGTCAGCGAGGGGCGCCTGGGGATAGCTCTCGCACGCGAGGGGGGAATCGCCATCATCCACAAGAACCTGCCCGTGAAGGAGCAGGCCTCGCACGTGGACCGCGTCAAACGTTCCGAGAGCGGCATGATTTCCAAGCCGATTACTCTGCGTCCTGATGCTACTGTGCAACAGGCCCTCAACATGATGATGCAGTTCAGGATCTCCGGAGTCCCCATCACCGACGAGAACGGCAAACTCGTCGGCATTCTCACCAACCGCGATCTCCGCTTCCTTGAGAAAACGGACATGCCTGTTGCGAAGATAATGACTACCGGAGACCTCGTCACGGTTCCGGAGGGAACGACACTTGAGGAGGCCAAGCAGGTATTGCACAACCATCGAATCGAGAAGCTGCCCGTTGTCGACAGAGACTTCATGCTCAAGGGCCTCATCACGGTCAAGGACATCAAGAAGAAAGCCAAGTACCCCGATGCCTGCAAGGACGAGAAGGGGCGCTTGAGGGCCGGCGCCGCCGTCGGGGTGTCCACTGACACCTACAGGAGAGTGGAGGCCCTGGTTGAGGCCGGAGTCGATGTGATCGTGGTTGACAGCGCACACGGGCATTCGGCCGGCGTGATTGAAACCGTCGAGAAGATCAAGGCGGCCCATCCCGAAACCGACGTCATCGCCGGCAACGTGGTATCGCCCGAGGCCACGAGAGATCTGGCGGCGGCGGGCGCCGACGCCATAAAGGTGGGGATAGGCCCGGGCTCGATCTGCACCACACGTGTCGTTGCGGGAGTGGGCGTGCCCCAAATCACGGCCATAATGAACTGCCGCGAGGCCTGCGACGACCTCGGACTTCCGCTGGTGGCCGACGGCGGCATCAAATACTCCGGCGACATAGTCAAAGCCATCGCGGCGGGCGCGCATTCAGTAATGGTTGGCGGCCTCTTCGCCGGCACGGAGGAGAGTCCCGGCGAGACCGTTTTGCTCGAAGGGCGAAGTTACAAGGTTTACCGCGCCATGGGCTCCATAAGCGCGATGAGGGCGGGCAGCGGCGACAGGTACTTCCAGGAGAATGTCGAAGCCCGCAAGCTCGTCCCCGAGGGCATCGAGGGAAGGGTCCCCTACAGGGGGCCGCTGGCACAGACCGTATTCCAGCTGGTCGGGGGGCTTAAGTCGGGTATGGGTTACTGCGGGGCGGCCGACATAGAGGCGCTGCGCACGAGATCGAGGTTTATCAAGATCACGCATTCGGGACTTATCGAGAGCCACCCGCATGATGTCACAATCACCAAGGAGGCTCCCAACTACAAACCGCCGAGCTACGGTTAATGTCATATGAATGACGGTGACGGAAATCGTACCGCTATCGAACGGATCGCCCGCGACGAGGGCGCCGTGCTGTTCGGGGTCGCCGATGTCGGCGACGTTGAGGACGTCTCGGGGGAGGTGTCCCTTGAGGGGCTGAGAACCGGCATCAGCTTCGGCTACCGGCTGAGCGACGTCGTGCTCGACGGAATAAAGGACTGCCCCACCCGGACCTACCAGTATCACTACCGCCAGGTGAACCTCATTCTGGACCGCATCGGCCTCAAGATAGCGGCGTACCTGCAGGAAAGCGGCAACAGGGTATTTCCCGTGCCGGCATCACAGATCGTGGACTGGGACAATAACCTCGGACACATATCGCACAGAGCGGTTGCCCGACATGCCGGCCTCGGGTACATAGGCAGAAACAACCTGCTCGTCAACCCCACCCATGGCGCGAGGGTCAGATACTCCACCGTACTCACCGATATCGTGCTTCCCTGCGACAGCCCGATCGAGGGGAACTGCGATCCCTGTATGGAATGCGTCAAGGCCTGTCCGGGCGGCGCCATAGGCAAGCGGCCCGAGGACTTCGACCTTGCCCGCTGTATCGCGACCATAGCCCGGGTCACCAAGGCCAAGAATATCGGCTCCAAGATCTGCGGGATCTGCGTGAAGGCCTGCAGGGGCAAAGGTGTCTGATCCGGCCGACCCCGGCCATCCGGAAGCAGTATCACCCATCCTCTTGACCGGCCCGCACTCCACCGTACGGACGCGTTATCACTCATCCTCTTGACCGGCCCGCACTGTTGTGGTATTCACTCTGAATATGAGACCTTCATATGAAGACGGACATCTTGTAGTGGCGGCGACGAGGGTGCTTACCCATAAGGCCGCCAAGCCCCCTACGCCGGAGCACATCGCCGAGCTCCTTGGTCTGCCCCCCGATTTCGTCAGGACCCTGGTCGTCACTCTGGGGGACGAAGGCATTCTCAAGGTGGTCGAAAACCCCTTCGAGATCCGCGTCGAGGTCGCGGATTACGCCAAACTGGAGGATCTCCCCCGCGAGGCTTCAGGTCCGACCATAACAGACGAGCTTGACACCTTCATGCGGAAGAAACGGGACGAGTACGAGGCGACCAAGAGAATGCTGAACGCCGATGAGATTGAGAAGAAGCAGAAGGAGAAGATATCCAGGATGGAAGAGGAGATGAAGAAGATGAAGGACCGGGGCCCTTCTCCTTTCGACTAGCCCCCGCCCCCCTTTCACGCTCTCTCTTTTACGGTTCCCGCTTCTTCGCCAGCACTATGCATACGGCCAGGCCGCCGTAGAGAACGGCACAGGCGATTATGAGCATCGCGATTGCCGAAGCGGGCAATTTGCCGAGAATCGCAGCCAACATCTATGCACTCTCCCTTCCCCTGGCCCTCATAAGAGCTACGGCTACTATGGCCAGTACCGCCATTACGGCCCAGCCCCCGATGACCTCGGCCCATCTGTCCATGAGCGGCGCGCCGTAGGGGCCTGCGAGCCTGTCCTGGATCTCCACTTTCAGGAAATATATGAGCGCGGCGGGCGTCACGAACATAATCATGAGGTCCCACCATATTCCGATGGAGACCTCGGATTGGGAATTGACGTACTCCCGCAGCTTGCGGGTTCCGTAGAAATAACCCACTGCAATGCACTGGAGCAGGCAGACGATTATGAGACCGAAGCTGTTCATGAAGTGATCGACCATGTCGAGCCAGTAATACCCGGCGCGGGTTGTATACGTGAGGCCGATGATAAGCGCGACGAGGACCACGCCGAAATTGACCCTGAGCCGCCTCGCGTTCCATTTATCCATGATTCCCGCCGCGACGCCCTCAACCAGCGAGAAGGCCGAGTCGATGGCCAGCGTCAGGAGCATGACGAAGAATATGACGCCCATCGCGGGAGCGAAGCGCCCGAGGTGGTTTATGATGCTCGGATACGTTATGAAGGCGAGGCCGAATCCACTGTCCACGACGCTCTCCACCGGGACACCCGTCTGATGGGCGTAATACCCGAGGGTGCTGAAAACGGCGAAGCCCCCCAGGAACGCGGTTCCGTTGTTGGCCAGCGATACGATGAAGGCGTTGTTTACAATGTCCGATCTCTTCGGAAGGAAGCTGGCGTAGGCTATCATGACGCCGAAACCGACGGTCAGGGAGAAGAAGACCTGCCCGTAGGCGGCAAGCCAGACCCTGGGGTTTGCGAGGGCCTGGAAGTCCGGGGTGAGGTAGAACGCGATTCCCTCCTCGGCTCCCGGGAGCGTGAGCCCCTTTATTACGAATATCACCAGGCACAGCCAGGGGAGGGGCACGGTAAGGAATACCACCTTGCCCACGCTCTTGGCGCCCTTCCATATGCAGAGGAGAATAAGCACCCAGGATATGAGCAGTCCTAGCAGTACCGGGCTGTTGAACGAAAAGACGTCCTTCAGGTTCTCCGATCGCTGCAAGAAGGTGTCATAGAAGAACGACTCCGTATTCTGGCCCCAGGCGAGGTTGAAGGAATAGCCGAGGTAGTTGACGCACCATCCCATGATGACCGTATAGTAAGCCACGATCATGAAGCCGACGCCGCAGGCCAGCCAGCCCAGCCACTGCCAGTTCTTCCCGACCCGCTTGAGGGCGAGGGGCGCCGAGGCCGAGAACTTGTGGCCCAGGCCCATCTCGAGGATCATGAGCGGGATGCCCGCGGTAAGCAGGGCGACGAGATACGGGATGATGAAGGCCCCGCCGCCGTTTGTGTAGCAGATGTACGGGAAACGCCAAACGTTACCGAGCCCGATTGCGGACCCGATTGCTGCAAGCACGAAAGACGTACGTGACGGCCAGTATTCCTTTTCTGCCACTGGTGTCCAGCCTCCCTTCGCGTTTGTAGACGGTTTAGTGTAGGTCGATTATAGAATGGCGCGTGAGGATGTCAAAATGAAATTGCGTCATGAGCGCGGGATCATGGGCCCGTGGTCTTTGATATGGGGTCTTGGATAAGGGGTCATGGGTAGAACCACGGAACCGGGGCGTAAACACCTAGGGCTTTGATTCCTGAACGCCGCCGTCATCTCCGGCCGTCTCGCCGTCGCCATCGGCACTTTGCTGCCCTTCATCTTTGTTGCGCGACCCGCGAATGAGCCTTACGACCATATCGATGTCGAATGGCTTGTATATCTTGGCGATGGCGCCCGAATGCAGCGCCTCGTCTATCATCTGCTCCTCCGTATACCCGGTCATGACTACTACTCTGGCGTGGGGGTCAAGGCTGAGGATGGCCTTGCATGTGTCTAGACCGTTCATATGCGGCATTCTCATGTCGACGAAGGTTATGTCGAAGTGGCGGTTCCTGCAGATGTCGATTGCCACGTCGCCGTCCTCGGCTGTCTCGACTTCTTCGCCGAGACACTCTGCTACATCCTTGAAGAAGTCGCGCACGATTTCCTGGTCATCGACCACGAGGATCTTCTTGCTCATCCGACGATAGCTCCTTCCAGATTCCATGACTCATTCAGCGGTTTCATGCTCTTCTTTCCGTAAACGGGGCAGTTCTTGCAATCCGGGGGCATCGGGTCGCCCTTCCTTCGCAGGCGCTTGGCGATTTCCTCCCAGCACGCATGGCCCTTATTGTTCTTATACGCCGGGCATTCGGTTTTCTCGATGCCGCATATGTTCTTGCAGTCGACCAGCTCCCAGCAGGGCAAAGCCTGCATCTTGGGCAGGGCGACGCGGAAAACGGTTCCCTTGCCGTGACTGCTGTGTACCTCGATCTTCCCGCCATGGTCTTCTATTATTCCCAGGCTGATCGAAAGACCGAGCCCGGTTCCCTTGCCGACATCCTTGGTTGTAAAGAAGGGATTGAATATATCGTTTATGACGTTGCTATCCATGCCGATGCCGGTGTCGGCGATGTAGACCTCCACGAAATCAGTCTCGGGATCCGCGGCTGAGTGTATTGTGAGAGTCCCGGCCCGCTGTATGTCCATGGCGTCCTTGGCGTTGGAGATGAGGTTCAGGAACACCTGCTCCAGCTGGTTGGCGTCGGCGTATACCCTGGGGAGATTCGCCGTGAGGTCCCGCCTTACCTTGATATTATGCGACCTGAGCTGCTCGCCCAGGAGCATAAGGGCGTCGTCTATGGGCTGATTAATGTCGACTTCGGCGTACTCGAACTTGGATTGCCGCGCGAAAGTCCGCAGGTTGTTTATGATCTTGGTCATCCTAGTGACCTGGTCTTCGATCTTCTTGGCGTATCTCCACTGCGGCGAGTCTTCCTCCATCTTGAGAAGCAGGAGGTCGGTGTATCCGCTGATGCCGGCCAGCGGCTGGTTGAGCTCGTGCGCCACGCCGGCCCCGAACTGGCCCATGGCCGCCATCTTGCTCGCTTGAATCAGCTGGGCCTGCGTTTCACGCAGCGTGGTGTTCGCCTCCTCGAGATCCGCCGTGCGTTCCAGGACCTTTTCTTCGAGGTGGCGGCTGTAGTTCTCCAGCTCTTCATGTGAGCTCCTCAGATCGATGACCATCTTGTTGAATGAGCTCGCAAGCTCGGCCACTTCGTCACCGCCCCCGGTCTCTACCGTATGGCTGAGATCTCCGGCGGCTATCTTCTCGGTGGCGCTGACCAGTCTCTTAACCGGAACCACTACGGCGCGGGTCATGAGATAGACCGCGAATACCGAAGCCAGGCCGATGACGGCGCCCATTATCATGACAATAGCCCTGACCCGGGCCATCATCTGTTCGATGCCGGCGAGGGATACGCCGACCAGCGCCTTGCCCAGTTCCTCTATGTATTCGCCTTCGCCGCCGCCGGGCCCGGACATGGGCTCCTCGATTTCGCCCAGGAGCAGATCCTCTCTCGTATGGGTCTGCTTCACGATCTCGACGGTCGCCACGAAGTGGATTATGTCGCCCTCGTCCTTGACTGCCGGCACCTTCAGTCCGGTGTGCGACACTGCTCCGCCGAGATCGGGCGGGACGTTCATTTTCTGCCCGACGACCGAGGGGTCGCTGTGGCCCAGTATTGTGCCGTCCTTGTCGAGCACCATGGCATAGACCACGTCTTCTTCCATGGCGATACCGGAGGCGAGGCTGTTAAGCAGTTCCTCGTCGCGCACGAGGACGCCGTACTTGCTGTTGTAGGCGAGATTGCCCACGAATGCCTCGGCGCGCTTCGAGAGCGCGTCGGTGATGACGGAGCCCTCGTGATGAATGAAGAACCACGACAGAGCGGTGACTACAGCGGCGAGAACCGCGGTGACCAGGACAACGAACTTCCCCTGGATACCGATCTTCGTCCCCGCGAATAGCGAAAGAGGGAAAGGATGCCTCTTTCTCGACAATCTTCTGTGGTTATTCTTCACCATCATTGAAGGCTCGGCATAATACTCCTGTTGAGTACCTAGTATGTACTTCGGCCAGATGGGGTAAGACCTTAAGTGTTCAGAAATGAAGGTCTCTGGCGGCTCCTACAGGTAGAAATAGGCCCTCAGGAGCGTGGTCGTCATGATTCTGGACGGGTCGAAACTGAAGTTGAAATTGAGCTCGGCGCTCAGCCCGATACGCCTCTTTATTACGTATTCAACGCCGCCGCCCACCTCGAAGCCCAGGCTGGTCTTGGACTCGTCATTGTCCCACCTGTTGGCGATTATGCGGCACATGGTATAGGGCGTGATCTCCGATGTGGGGGCGTAGTCATAGATCACCCCCGCGCCGACGGTGTAGTCGGAATGCCCCTCCGACTCCCAGTTGAGCCCGAAGAGCACCTCTGCCCCGACGTTCTCGGTGATACCTATCCTTCCCAGCCATCTTCTGGACCCATTGACCTCGCCGCCGACGCCGTACCACTTGAATGGTTCTTGCTGCGCCCCCGCCGCCTGAGGGAGGAGAAGGAAAAGGGCCGCTAGCAGCATGGCTATGGAGAGAGTCCTATTGCGCGTCATCAGCGTGACCTCCTTGTTCCAGGGGCTGGTTATCGTCTTAGACGTCGGCGCCCGGAGTATTTCTGCAGGAGACTCCCGGTGCCGAACCGGATAGCCCGGCGGGCCTAGCGATTGAGCGCCCTCCTCCATACCTCCTTGGCCGCGATGGAGATATAGAACCCGAAGGACTCTTCGTGGAGCTCCGGCACACCGTCAGTCTCTCGTGTAATGTATTCTAGGCCGAGGATTACGCTCGCCCGGCCGTCTGCAATGTCAATGGATGTTCCCGCCAGATACCCGTTTTCCATTGTCTCGGGAACCTCATCCGTTGGCCGGTCCAGGGGCTGCCTGTAGTACCCGAGCAGGAGGGGATAATCCCGGGCGTTCCACACGTAGGTTCCCGTGTATGAGATTCCCAGCGAGTAGCGGTATATCTCGTTCATCGAGATGTACTCATCTCCCAGCTTGAGCTTGGACCAGGGGCTTGTCTCGTAGTCCAGCTCGAAAGCGAGGGATTTCGTGACAACCGAGGCGCCGATCTTGAAACAGCCCGGGGCGGAGATGTCCACGTCTCGCGACTTCCAGATGTCGGACACATCCGTGCTGTACTCCTCTTTTCCGCTCATATCGGCCCCCGTCCGGTAGCTGCCTCCCAGCCGAACGTGGTCGAAATCCAGCAGGGCTCCGATCGCCCATGATGTTCCCGCCGCGTACATGTCCACGGCATCGACAATGTCCTCATTCACTTCAGACCTGTAGTCTATCTCCCTGGTCTCGCGCGAATCGAGGTAGGAGAACACGATGCCGCCTGACACGGCCAGCCTTTTCTTGTAAGCCGCCGACAGGAACAGCGGGATTGAAAACACTGATGATTCCTTGTCATAGAGAGCGTTGAATGAGATGTTGCCGTATGCCGTGCCCTCCGCCGTAAGCTGCGCCCGGCCCATCTTCTCAACGAAATAGCCCGAGAAGATTTTGACGACGCGCAGCGGCACGACGGCGGTCGCTACCGGGAACACGGTATTGGCGCTGCTCAGGCTCAGGGGCTGGCTGCCGGCGCCTTCGTATTTATATGTAGATCCCAGGGCTGCAAGTGACTGCTCGGTGTAGCTCGAGCTCACTGTATGGTGGACAACGCCCACCGTGACCACCACCCTCTCGGCGAAGGCGGAAGCGGCGGGGCTCGTGATATAGGAAGAGACTATGTCGGGATTGGCTATGGAGGCGCCTGCGAGCAAATGACCGATTCCCGTCGAGGGGATCACGTCCCTTCCCATCGCGTTGAGGTCGTACACCGAGTCCGCGGCTGCGGATACGGCGAGGGCGGCGACGAGAGCTGCGCATGTGACGATCCGCTTCATGCCTCAATCCCTCCGGTACCACGGTTCCGGTGGCAGGGCGTAGTACACCATCAGCCTAGGCGTGGCATGGAACCTGACGTAGTCGAGATCGAATGCCTCCTTGGTGGACTTGATCACGTAGCCGTGGTTGGCCACGACGCCGCCCACCTGCGGGATGACGAGCTCGGATATCTCCATTCGTATGACGCCGTCGGTTTCGAAGTCCTCCCGGCTGAGCGTCGTGGTCCCGACTCCCTGTCCGCCTATGTCGGTATCGAAGCCGTTCCATGCCTCAAGAGCGGCATGGCAGATTACTGAGATCTCGTCGAAAGAGGACGAATCGGCCGACACGGTGAGCTCGAGCACGGCTCTCGAAAGCCTCGACCCTTCCGGTATGGCGCCGAGATCGAACTCTATGAAAGCCCGCGACGGGAACCCGTTGCCCACCGTCAGCAGCGAACCCCCGAGGGGCGTGACCAGCGTGTCGCTGAATGTGTCATTTGCCGGGAGGTACCACAACGTGGTGTCGGCGTCATTCGCCGTATCGCGGTATGCGACTCGCATCGAAGGCCTGACGTCGACCAGGGTGGTATCTCCCTCGTCGTCCTCCACCGGCCTGTTCCTCGACTGCGAGGTGCCGAACTCGGCTATTGCCTCGGCCGCCGTGCCCTCGGAGTCGAGTTTCATCACCAGGCCGTAGTTGTCTGACTCACCGCTGATCCACTCGGCTACAACCGTAGTTATGTCCACGAACACGGAGTCCTCGACTATCGCCCCCGGGCCGGGGTCCGGAAGAGCGAACGTAGCCAGGAGCTCGTCCGGCTGCGGCATTTCGCTCCAGTAGATGTCGCCTGCCAGAATGGAGTCGGCGAGAGTGTAAAGCTCGAACGTGGAGGAGGCCATGTCGCCTTCGATGCGGGTGGCGTACAGATAGAGCTCGGCCGACTGGAGCTCGAAAGCGGTGTCGGGTCGCGAAAGACTGAGGAAAGACCTCGACTGGTAGCCATGCCAGTTGGCGGTTACCATACGCTCGGATTGCCACATGCCCGACGCCGCCCGGCCCTTGTTGTACCAGCCGGCCTGGGCGACATCGAGGGTATCGGAGACCAGAAGAGAGTCGGGCACGAGGTTTGTTACCTTGAAGTCGGCCCTTTCGCTGCACCCGGCGAGCAGGACAAGAAACGCCGCAAACATGGTAACTACTGCTATATCAAGCCGTTCCGTCGGGCGCATCCAGCTCCTCTCAATACTTAAAAAGCACACACAAGCTACTCCACAACTTGCAGCCTGTCAAGGCCTTAAGAGCGGGGTTCATAGCACTTGACAGGGAAAAGTCGGTCTCTTAGTATTATGCTAACTTGGGCCGCGGCCCGCCTTTCTTGGGTGGAGTTACGTTCCCAGCCTTTCTGTTGGCGGTGTAGCTCAGTTGGTCAGAGCAGGAGAATCATAATCTCTGTGTCCGGGGTTCGAATCCCTGCACCGCCACCAGTGTTTGCAACAGGGTCAACCAACCTGGCGAGGCGCTATCCGACATTGAGGGCTTTTTCGGGCATCGATGTAAGTTCTCCTCCTCGCCCCGGAGCAATCTGATGCTGCCCAGAACTGTCCGCAGGACCATTGAGAAGTACGGAATGTTCTCACGGGGTGACCGCGTTGTAGTGGCGGTCTCCGGAGGACCCGACTCCGTGGCCCTTCTCCACATGCTCGAATCCCTCAAGGACGTATACGGCATCAAGCTTCACGCCGCACATCTGGAACACGGCCTGAGAGGGGAAGAGTCGGTAGAGGATATGAAGTTCGTGGATGAGCTTTGCGGCAGCCTCTCCATACCTCTCACTACGGCGAGCGAGGATGTGGGCAAGATGGCCGAAGACGAGGGCCTGTCGGTCGAGGCGGCTGCCAGGAAGGCCCGGTACGCCTTTCTCGACGAGGTCATGAAGCAAACCGGGTATAAGAAGCTCGCCACGGGCCACAACGCCAACGACCAGGCCGAGACCGTCCTCATAAACCTCATGCGCGGGAGCGGCATCGCGGGGCTGTCCGGCATGAAGCCGGCGATGGACGGCAGGATAGTCCGGCCGCTGATCGAGGCCAAGCGCAAAGAGATAACTGCGTACCTCGAGAAGAAGAAGATCGCGTACCGCACTGACTCGTCCAACGCCGACACGCGCTTCGACCGTAACAGGGTGAGAAGCGTCCTCATTCCGATGATCGAGAAGGAGTTCAATCCGGGCATAGTGGACTCGCTGGCACGCACGGCCAGCGTCTTCTCGATGGTGTACGAGTACTTCAAGGAAGAAGTGGAGAAATCCATGCGCGAGGCCGTGAAGACGGAGGAAGGGCGGGTCACATTGAACCTGGAGGTCTTCAGCCCCTATCCGGAGATAGTCAAGCTCTTTACATTTCATAAGATCCTGAGAGCCATGGAGGAGGAGGCGCAGGTGATCTCATACGACACGCTTTCCGCGCTTCTCAACGTGGCCGAGAAGTCCAGGTCGGGTTCGCGCATCGATATAGGTTCGGGAATCATAGCCCTCAAGGAATTCAAACGCATAGTGATCGGAAGGGACCTCGCGCTCTACGAGCCCTATGAGGTGCAGCTCGACTTGCCGGGGGAGACCGCCGTCGAGAGCGCGGGCTACATTTATACAACGGAGATCCTCAAAGACAAGCCCGGTACCGGCGACGTCTACCGGAGCGGGGAGTCAGCTTACTTCGACTTCGACGAGCTCTCGCTGCCTCTTAAAGCACGGAACTGGAGAGAGGGCGACAAGTTCGTCCCGTTCGGACTCAAGGGAAGCAAGAAGGTCCATGACGTTTTCATAGACGAAAAAGTGCCGGTGAGCAGCAGGACAATGATCCCGCTGGTTTGCGACTCCGACGGCGTAATATGGGTAACGGGCGTCAGGCGGGCCGACAGGGCCCGCGTCACGGATAAGACGAGCACGATCGTCAAGATCACATACTCCAGGGAACGGCAGCCAGATGAAGGGCAGGCGGGAGGACAATAGGATGAAAGAGCCCAATATCGAGAAGGTGCTCATTTCAGGAGACGAGATCCAGGGCCGCATCAAAGAGCTTGCCTGTGACATAAGTAAGGACTACGAAGGCAAGGTCCCGATTCTCATCAGCGTGCTCAAGGGAGGAGTGCTGTTCCTGTCCGATCTCATGAGAGAATTGACGGTGCTCCACGAGATCGACTTCATGTCCGTATCCAGCTATAACGGGGGCATGGACACCACCGGCGTAGTCAGGATTCTGGCGGACCTCAGCATCAATATCGAAGGCAAGGACGTTCTCATAGTCGAGGACATAGTCGACAGCGGGCTTACTCTGGACTATATCCGCCACCTCCTCCTCGGCCGGCATCCCAAGAGCCTCAAGATCGTGACGCTGCTGGATAAAAAAGAGAAGCGGCGCATCGATGTTCCCATAGACTATGTGGGTTTTACCATACCGGACGCCTTCGTGATCGGCTATGGCCTGGACTACCAGCAGAAGTACCGGAACCTCCCGTATATTGCTATAATGAAGCCCGATGTGTAGAATAAAGAACGGTGATGTGAATGGACGAGAATAGAGGCCAGAAGCCCGGCAAGAAGAACAAGATCGAGCTTCCCACCGACCCGGAGAAACGCGGGTACAGGGGCGGCATGAGGAGCAGCCTTATCTGGGTGGTGCTCTTCTTCATAACCCTTATAGCCGTATCCTATCTCTGGAACCGCGAACCCGAGGCCCCCGAGATCGACTTCAAGGTGTTCAGCACCCAGATCGAGAAGGGTAATATCGCCTCGGTGCTCATAGACGGAAGGGAAGTGCAGGGCGAGTTCGTCGAGCCGGTCGTCATCAGGATCGGGGACGAGGACAGGGCTGTCGAGAGATTCAAAGTCTGGCTGCTGGCGGAAGACCCCGACCTTGCCGACAAGATCTGGGAGGTCAGGAAAGAGACGGTCGTCAAGGCCAAAGGGGACAAGAGCAACTGGGGCGGGCTCTTTCTGACGACGTTCCTCCCCATACTGTTCCTCGTCGGTATCATGGTCCTCCTGATGCGGCAGATGAGCGCGGGCGGCAATCGCGCCTTCTCGTTCGGGAGGAGCCGGGCCAAACTCATAATGGCCGACAGGCCCAAAGTGACCTTCGACGACGTGGCCGGCGCGGAGGAGGCCAAGCAGGAGCTTGAAGAGATCATAGAGTTCCTGAAAGACCCCAGGAAGTTCCAGAAGCTCGGGGGCAAGATACCCAAGGGCGCGCTTCTCCTGGGGGCGCCGGGCACCGGGAAGACGCTGCTCGCCAAGGCTGTCTCGGGCGAAGCCGGCGTGCCCTTCTTCTCCATATCGGGGTCGGACTTCGTCGAGATGTTCGTGGGCGTCGGGGCTTCGAGGGTCAGGGACCTCTTCGACCAGGGCAAGAAGCACGCGCCGTGCATCATATTCATTGATGAGATCGACGCAGTCGGCCGTCACCGCGGAGCCGGACTCGGCGGCGGGCATGACGAGCGCGAGCAGACCCTGAACCAGCTGCTTGTGGAGATGGACGGGTTCGAGTCCAACGAGGGCGTCATTCTCATCGCGGCCACAAACCGGCCGGACGTGCTGGACCCTGCGCTTCTGAGGCCGGGCCGTTTCGACCGCCAGATAGTGGTGGACATGCCCGACCTCAACGGACGCGAAGGCATACTCAAAGTGCATACCCGCAAGATCCCGCTCGACGGCGACGTCGATCTAAGGACCATCGCGAGGGGGACGCCGGGGCTTTCCGGGGCGGACCTTGCCAATATAGTGAATGAGGCGGCGCTGCTCGCGGCGAGGAACAACCAGTCCACGGTCACGATGCATGATTTCGAGATGGCCAAGGACAAGGTGCTGTGGGGGCCGGAGCGGAGAAGCCTTCTCATTAATGACGAAGAGCGCGAGCGCATAGCCTATCATGAAGCCGGGCACGCGCTCGTTGCATACTACATCCCCGAGGCTGACCCGCTTCACAAGGTGACCATCGTGCCGAGGGGGCGGGCGCTTGGACTCACCGCGCAGCTCCCGGTGGACGACCGCCACAATCTCTCCAAGGGAATGCTCACCGCCCAGATCGCGGTGCTCCTCGGCGGACGTTCCGCCGAATGGGCCGTCTTCAGGGACATGACAACCGGGGCGAAGGCCGACATAGATCGATCGACGACTATTGCCAGGAAGATGGTCTGCGACTGGGGCATGAGCGAGGAGCTCGGGCCCTTGAACTTCGGCGGCAAGGAAGAGCAGATATTCCTGGGCCGCGAAATCGCCCAGCACCGCGATTACAGTGAGCAGACGGCTATACTGATCGATAAGGAAGTAAGGCGTGTGGTGGACCAGGCGGGCGAGCGCGCGGCCCGGCTTATCGAAGAACATATCGACGAGCTGAAGGCCCTGGCGACGACTCTCCTTGACCGTGAGATTCTCGATGGCGAGGAGATAGAGAAGGCAATCAAGGGGGAGGATCTGGGGCCGCCCAGGGAATGGCAGAATAACAAACCGGACAAGGCCGCCGATGGCGGGACGGGTGGCGGACCCGGCGGGGGGACCGGAGGCGAACCGGGTGACGAACCGGGCGGCGACGCTGGCGGCGGCGATGCCGGCGGCGGCGATGCGGCTGCTTCCCGGGAAGCGGTGGCCGGTCCGCGTTCAGCGGCAAACGAGCCCAACGAGATTGGAGATGCGGGTGCCGGCGAAGAAGAGGACCGCGAAGAAAAGCCGTAAGAAGTTCGACCGGGCGAAGGTTGAGAAAGCCGTAAGACTTCTCCTCGAAGGGATCGGCGAGGATCCCGGAAGGGATGGCCTGGTTGAGACGCCGCGGCGCGTGGCCGGTTTCTATGAAGAAATCCTCGCCGGCATGGGCATCGACCCCGCCAAGTATCTGGTCCCGCTGACCACCGACTACGAGCAGGACATCGTGATAGTGAAGGACATCGGCTTCGTTTCCGTTTGCGAACATCACATGCTTCCTTTCATCGGCAAGGTGCACGTGGGGTATGTTCCCGATGACGGCAAGCTCGTCGGGGTGAGCAAGATACTGCGCGCGGTGGACGCGGTTGCCGGCAGACTTCAGATACAGGAACGAATG
>JASFEA010000026.1:0-26245 GCA_050125095.1 bacterium | reverse complement strand
GTGCGGGGAAGCGCCATGACATTGTATCTCTTGGCGACGCGCCCCTGCGTATCGAGAAGCACTTCGAAGGTGTAGCGTTTGGAGTTGATGAGAGGCGCGACGCGCGCCTGGGACTTGGGGCTGTCGACCGACACGGTTACGACCCTGAGGCCGCGGTCTCCGTACTTCTCGTAAAGGTCCTGCAGGCCGGGGAACGCCTTTACGCAGGGCTTGCACCAGGTAGCCCAGAAATCGAGCAGCACCGGCCCTTCCCTGAGCACATCCGAAAGTGTGACGTCCTTGCCTTTTAGGTTGGCGAGCGTGAAGTCCGGCGCGTTCATGGTCTTGCCGGCGGTTGCCGGCACGGCCAGGATAAGCACCATCACCGCAATGATTGTCAGGCTCTTTTTACGTGTCATCAGTTCAGCCCTTGCCCTTCCCATATATAACAGCTCGATTCCGGTATGACTAGACCAAAGTTGGGCCCGGAGGCGCCGCGGCCCCCGGGCCTCGACAAAACCTATCTCAACAGCATCATCTTGCCCGTCACCGTGCCTTCGCCGGTGGCCAGCTGATAATAGAAGACACCACTTGCCATCTCATTGCCAAAACGGTCACGCCCGTCCCAGGTCGCGGTGTGCGAGCCGGGACCCACATAGCCCTCGACGATGTGGCTCACGAGCCGGCCCGTCGGCGTGTACACCGATAGCCGGACGTTGTCGCCGCGGTTTATGTGATATGTAATCCTGGTGGAGGTCCTGAACGGGTTCGGGTAATTGGGATCCACCGCGATAGGAAGCGGGTTCTCCACTACGTCCACGCCGCTGTAGTCCGGTACGTACTCCCTGTAGGCCTGGTGAATCCCCTTGTTCGCGGCCTTCTGAATGAAGATATTGGTTACAAGCCTGTCGAGCCTGTACTCGGGGTCCACATAGTAGGCCCATTCGAAATGCAGCGAGTCTCCCTGGAGCATCGCGAAAGAATAGCCGTCCGCGTCCGGCACGAAATCCCGGAAGACATGGTCATGCGCGCCTACCGGATACGGGCAGCGGTGCCTCCACTCGGTCACGGCTAGGCGCAGCCTGAGATCAGTGCCTGAGGGCTCTTCATCCGCTATAACGTCAAAACTCACATAAACCGAATCCAGGTAGGGCATCTGAACGAAGTTGGCTATCCTGATGGGACTCGACACCGCCAGCCTTTCATCGAACTTGGCGCGGAGTCCATCGTAGGTTACAAGATTGTACTCGGGCCCGTCGATGTGAATCTGGGGAACCGCAGGAACACCGTAATAGTCCACGCGGTCGGTGACCTCAGGCTGGTTGAACAGCCAGAAACAGTCAGAGCCGTTCGGCCACCACACGTGATACCGAATCGGGACAACCTGCCCCGCGTACTCCTCAAGGATAACGTCCACGCTATCCTTGATAGAGGTGCAGCCGCCTCAGCCGGAGTTGGTGAACTGCTCGTAGACCACCACTCGCTGGACGGCGAAGGCCGGCAGAGCGACCACAACCAGGATCGACATTACCGCCACTATGCGCAAGATCATACATACCCCCTCTTAGGCATATCCTGTTCACTCGTAACCCACCGGAGAGGCCGGTCCACACCCTTCCTATTGGTTATTATACCACTTACGAAAGCCAGAATCAAGAGATTGGGGCCGCCGGGAAACCATGTCGCCCACGATTTCCGGCTCTTCCCGGGGGGCCGGCAGGGTGGATATGAAAAGGGCGGGCTGGACCCGTAAGTCCTTACCCGCCCTTAAGTTACACTATCGAAGCAGTATCATCTTGCCGGTGAGAGTGGTCTCCCCGGTCACGAGACGATAGTAATAGATGCCGCTTCCCATCTCATTGCCAGAACCGTCGCGGCCGTTCCATACAGCGCTGTGGCTACCCGGCCCCATAGTCTCATCCACAACATCCGTAACGAGCCTGCCCTCAGGCGTATAGACCGACAGGCGGACATGGCCCTGCCGGCTCATATTGAAAGCGATGCGCGTCTCTGTTGTGAAAGGATTGGGGACCGCAGGCTCGATAGAAGCGGGTATGATCTGCTCGCCCACGTCTACGCCGCTGAGCTCCTCGGGTATGACCTCCCTGCGCGCCTGGAGAATGCCGTTATGGGACACGTCCTCAACATAAATATTGGTAACCAGGCGGTCGTTTCTGTACTCAGGGTCTATGTAATAGGCCCAGTCGAAGTGCAGCGAGTCGCCGACCTGCATGCTGATGGGAGTACCCAGATAACCAAACAGGTAATCCCTTACGACATGCTCATGAGCACCCACCGGATAGGGACACCGGTGCTTCCACTCGGCAACCACAAGGTTGATCCTCAGGCCTCCGGTGACATAAACCGAATCATCCGCAACAACGTCGAAACTCACATATACCGAATCGAGCATCGGGTACTGGTCGAAGTTCGCGATTCGGAGCGGGCTGGGGATCGCCAGCAGACTGTCCAGCGTGCTGCCGACCCAGTCATACCACTCCTGGTCAGACGAAAACGAGCCGTCGAAACGGTCGTGGATGTACTTGCCTTCGAAACGATGGCTCGGCACGTATAGCGAACTCGGCCACGGCTCTATGCCGTAATAATACAGTATGCGGTCCTCCAGCTCCGTGGAATTAAACAGCCAGAAACAATCAGAACCGCTCGGCCACCAGGTGTGAATCCTCAGAGGGACAACCTGCCCCTCGTACAGAGCGTAGATGCTGTCCATCCCCGCTCTGATACTTGCGCAGCCGCCTCAGCCGGAGTTGGTGAAGTCCTCCACCACCACCTGGCGCTGAGCGGAGTATGCCGGCAACGACGCCAGCAGCAGAGTCAGTACTGCTATAGCGGTAAGCCTCATCGGAACCCCCTTTCAGCATGCATATCGCCCACTAGATACTCCCGTACAACCTGCAATAAGTCATTATACCACTGACTTGACCGCTTTTCAAGTGCTGTCATCATCGCGGGGCCCGGGGGGCAAACTGAGGGGTCAGGTCTTGAAATGCACAATCCCGCAGGCCTCGGGGGCCTCTTTAATAGAGTCTGTCGAAAATATAAGGGCCCTTTGTAGCGCCCCATACCTGGTTGCCTTCGGCGTCGAAGCCCCTATCCCAGCTCATGAGGCGCTCGCGCGTTACGCTGACCTCCGATGTGGCGAAGACGGCGCCGCGCAGGCTGCTTTCGCATTCCCTCTCCACAGTACTGCCTTCGAATGTTTTCGCTGAAATGCGCCGCAGGACTACGGCACATCCTTCGCGAACCGCCAGAGAATCGGGCGACAGCCCGGCCAGGGGCTCATCAAGTCTCCAGTCGCCCGCGAAACGCAGCGGCTCCTCGATTGAATACACCTCACTGCCGATTGTCCCGTCGCCGTTGTCCACAAGATGATATACGCGCTGCCGGTAGGGCCGGCTCTTGCGAGAAGCCAGAGCCTGCTCGACATAGAGCCACGGCCCGTCACTGCGGTCAGGCCATACGGGGACAACTTCCAGGCGTATGTCGATATAGTCCGAGTCCGCCCTCGCCTGGGCCAGGCTGCTGAAGGAGCCCGTCATATACATGGCCAGGTCGGACATGTCGCCGCCGCCCTCCGGCGCGACTGCCTCGTACAGCAGGAATTCCCAGGCGTCAAGTTCCATCTCGGCTCCGCCTTCGAAGACCGCCGCTTCACCTGTAAAGACATCGCGGTACCGGCCCGAATACGCGTCACCCGAAAGCGTGACGCTCTGGTCGAATCCCGAGAGGTTGAAAACGGCGAAAACCCCGTAGCCGTGCTTTCTCCGGACGAATGCGAACACCGACTGGTCGGCGGACGTGTACACGCGTTCGAGAAGCCCGCCGGCCTCGCCGTTCCAGAGCGCGCGGTTACGCAGCTTGAGTTTGAGGAGCGTCGTGTAGAGCTGCCGGTAACGGTGCCCGCCCCAGGGGATCTCGTCTTTCTCGAAGAAGTCGAGCCGCTTGTTGAGGCCCGCCTCCTGCCCGCTGTACACAAGCGGCATGCCCGGAAGCGTGGCCGACAGCGCCGCGAAGGCCTCCACACCGCCGCCGAGCCTCTCGAATACCGTTCCGTTCCAGGAGTTCTCATCGTGGTTGGTCGTGAAGAGCATGCGGAAATCGTCCCGCTTGTAAGCCCGGGTCTCGCGTCCCAGATAGGCATCGATGGCGTCGGCCGTCGCCCTGTTCCCGCCGATGTTGTTCATGGTGTTGGAGAGGTCCCAGGAATAGGTCATGTCGAATGCGGCATGATGCGCGGCCGGCGACTCCCACTCGGCGAGCATGAACACCGGCTTTACGGCCTCAAGCTCGGCCCGCGCCGCCTCCCAGAAGTCCAGCGGCACCATGCCGGCGACGTCGCATCTGAAGCCGTCGATCCCCACATCCTCCACCCAGAACTTCATCGCGTCGATCATGTAGCGGCGGAGATCCCAGTTACGGTAATCGAGTTGAATGACGTCATACCAGTCGGCGACGGGCGGCTTGAAGTTGCCGAAATTATCGCGCGTGTACCAGTCCGGGTGCTCCTCCGTGAGCGGGTTGTCCCAGGCGGAGTGGTTGGCGACCCAGTCTATGATCACATACATACCCATGTCATGGATCTTATCGACAAGCGCCCTGAACTCATCGAGCGTGCCGAATTCGGGATTCACGCCGTAATAGTCTTTTACCGAGTAGTAGCTCCCGAGCGTGCCCTTGCGGTTTTTTTCGCCGATCGGGTGAATCGGCATGAACCACAGGATACCGACGCCCATGTCCCGCAGCCTCGGCAGATGGGCCTCGAACTCCCTGAAGGTTCCGCCGGGTGAGAACTGCCTCACGTTGACCTCATATATGCCGGCATTATAGCTCCATTCGGGATGCCTTACCTCGTCCAGGCCGCGCGGCAGGGTCTCCACCTCCACGGCCGAGGCCGGACAAAACGCGATAAGCGCCCATGCCAGCAACGCAAGTGAAATACACATCCTCCTCATAGAACCCTCCTGGCAAAGCCTCTCCGCAGGGCCTTCAACTTGATATCATCCCTTCGAAGCCCGGCCCAGACCCCACGCGGTTCCTCCTTCTATGTCTTCCTCACAACAAGCTCGCCGCTACCTATCGGCACGACCAGCGCGTCCACTCTCTCATCGGCAAGAATCTTCTCGACCCAGGGTCTGAGGATTTTTTCATGGCTGATGACGTTGTCCGCAACCAGAATCCCACCCTTGACCAGGTTGGGCACGACAAGCTCGTAGCACTCATCATAGGCGTCCTTCTCGGCGTCGAGGAAGCAGAAACCGATGTCCGCGTGATCGCCGATATGCTCTCGCGCGTCACCCGGCACGATCTTAACGATATCATCCAGCCCCGCCGCCTTGAATGTCTCGGTCGCGATCTCGATCTTGGCGTCGGCCACCTCGAATGTGGTGAGACGTTTGCCTGTCGCCCGGCAGGCGAGCGAAAGCCACATGCCCGAGTACCCGCCGCTCGTCCCTATCTCCAGGCAGGCGCCCTCCGGCGCTGCGGCGCAGAGAAGCGCGATAAACCTGCCCGTCTGGGGTGGAATCTGCCTGAGCCTCTTGAAGCCATCCATCTCCTGTTTTCGATGCCTGGCGTCAAGCTCCTCCAGGTACTTCATCCTCTTGTGCACGGGACCAGGGATGTCATTGAACATCTCTATGCCACCTCCTGCGGCTTCCGCCGCTCACTTCCTCTCATCATGGGGAGTGAACTTCTTGAACCAATCGAAACCGAAGTCCTCCATTATCTTAAGATACTCATCATTGCCCTCGACCATCTCACCGGCCTCATAATGCGTCCCGAAATAACGCTGCGCCATCTTTATGTGCCCCGCCGCCCTTATGCTCTCCATGCACCTTTTCTCCAGCGCCTCGCCGCCGATTGCGCGGCAGGCCCTCGAGACCTTCCCGAGGAGGTCTTCGCTTACCGCGAAGGTGGTGTCTTTGTACTTGGCGCGATATGCCTCCAGGAGATCTCCATCGGGAATCTCCCGGTACTTCTCGTTATGCACCACGACCTCCACGGGCAGCTTATTCCTGGGCTCGGCGCGCTTCTCGGGGTATCCGATACAGAGGAGAACGACGGGGAACACCCCATCGGGGAGTTCGAACATGTTCCTGATTTCGCGGAAGCACTCCAAAACCGTGCCTATATAAACCGATCCCAGGCCGAGGGCGTCGGCAGCGGTAGAGATGTTCTGGGCCGCGATCACGGTGTCCTGGAATGAAATCCAGAAGTGCCTGAACGAACTCGTCGCACCGAAGGGAGCCACCTCCAGGTCGGCCCAGCGCTTGAGCCTTCGCCAGTCTATGCAGAAGAGAAGGCTGACGGGGGCGGCCTCGATATATGGCTGGCTGAGGTTGAGCTCGGCCAGCCTCTTCCTGACCTCAGGGTCTTCTATCTTGATTATGGAGTAGGGCTGGAGATTCCCGCCTGTCGGGGCGTGTACGCCCGCGCTGAGTACGGTGTGCATTATGTCGGCCGGCACCTGCTTATCCAGGAACTTGCGCGAGCTCGACCGCCCCAGCAGGAGCCTTATGGTTTCATTCGTATGTCCTGCTTCCTTCGCGTGGCCTGCTTCCTTCGCGTGGCCTGCTTCCTTCGCATGTCCTGCACCCCCGGGATCGCCTGGCGCCATTCCGTCCCTCCGTTGTGTGCGGTTGTCGTTACGCTCTTACTTGCCCTTTATTCGCCTGCGCACCTTGTCCCAGGCGCCCGTAATCAGGAAGCTCTCGTCCATGTTGTCCACCATACGCGTGAACCTGAGCCAGGGAACGGTTATGGTCAGTATATTGCCCTCCACGCACGGCCGGGCGGACACGTCGAACATGCCCAGCGTCGCCCGCGGGTGTTCGGACCGGCCTTCAAGGTGGGGGAAGTGGACGATGGACGCGCAGCCCGACGCGAAAGGCGCAATGACTCCGTGCGGATCCTCTTCCTCGTAATTGGCAAGCGTGAAGAGCCCCGAGAGGACATCGGGAGTCGCGAAGAATATGACTGCCTCCGGCTCGTCTCCGGCAGCGACCTTGTCCCACCGTTTGAACACGATATACCTGCCCGGCGCCTTGAAACGCGGGTAGTTCGCCATCAGCCTCTTGACGATTTCGGGTGAGCTCTTATAGCGCTCCCCCTCCATCCTGCCGGCGATGCCGCATGACAGGAAATACTCCAGGTCGGGCATCTCTTGCTCGCTGAACCCCAGGGACCTCCTGGCGCCTCCGCATCCGACTGTGTCTGCATCGTAGTACAGCACTTCTCCGCGCCGCGCCACAATCAGGTCGCAGATGAGGCAGTGCCAGCCCTCCGGCACGTGCACCGGCTCTTCAGGCGCATCGTCGGCATAATAGAAGACAAGGGGCAGCTCGGCACCGGGGAAATGTCTATCCCACTTCTTCGCGAAGTTGCTCTTTATTCTGGATTCCACACGCTTCCTCCGAATCCCTGTTCCGCCGGCCGGATCCGGCCACTGCTGTTAATCGCTCCGGCTATCGAGTCTGAAATGGGCGGGTCGAGACTCGACGACCTCCCTCAGCCAGTCCTCCGGGTACCCCACCTCCTGGGGCTCGCCCTCATCGTCCCTGACATACCCGTCATTGTACTTCGCAATCAAATACCCGCAGAGGTCGCGCCACTCGTCGGCCACCATCTCAGCATGCGTCACCGAGTAGTCAGTGAGATAATCCTCCGCAATCCCCGGATCTTCGCGGTAAAGATCAAGTGCCGTCTCTTCCACTGCCGGCTGCACAGCCAGGGCAGCCTTCTCGAGGCGCCCCTGCACAGCCTGAATGTCCTTGATCATGTAGGAGTATTTGAGATTGGCGTAGTTACTGACGAGATTGAAGACCCACCAGACCGAATCCCAGGAAAACTCTTCCATGCTGCCCGTCGTATACGAGCGCGGAAGCGCGTCCATGCAGATATAAAGCGGGGTGTAACAGGTGAAATAGGTGTCGTCTACGCCGTACCAGAGTACGCCTCCGATCCCGTCGGGGAGCCACGAACGCGACTGCGATACCATAGAAAAACCCGTCTGCTGGGTGGAGATCTGTCTCTCCCAGGCGTACTCGACGCTGTCCACTTCGAACTTGAGGGGCCGCCACCTGTAAGGCGAGCCGAAGCTGCCCGCGTCCACCCCGGCGGTAAGATCGTATTCGGTCCCCTCATAGTGATCGCGCATGAGCGAGAACACATCCGCCACCGAGAGCTTGCTGTCGGGTCGGATCCACAGGGGATAGGGCTCCGCGCCCTCTTCGAAGCGGTGGTATCCGGGCGGGAAGTCCACAGACGGGGCCGCCCTGCGGAAGATGCTCCATACGCGCGTGCTGCAGAACTTGCGGTTTCCGGCGTCCGACGGGCAGTAGGCCTCATTGAAGAGAAACGGCTTGCCCGAGGCCGGGTCGTAGTAGCCCCGTTCGATCGCGAAGTCTATAACATGCTCCGAGTACAGGCAGTTCTCGGGATCGTCAAGCGGGAATTCCCCGATCCTGGCCTTATTCGCATGGGCGCAGATGGTCCCGTCCGGGACGCGCAGCGCCACCCAGTGTGCGCCGCTCCCGCCCTCCCCGGGGCCAACCATCTCCATTATCCAGGCCTCCTCCGGGTCCGCGATTGAGAAGGTCTCGCCGCTCGACCGGTACCCGTACTCTGCCGCCAGTGTGGTCATCACTTCTACCGCCTCCCGCGCCGTACGGGCCCTCACGAGCGCCAGGTCGATCAGATCCCAGTAGCCGAGCAGGGCCTCGGAATTTACGAGTTCCTCTCTGCCTACGAATGTCGTCTCTCCTATTACGAGCTGATGCTCGTTCATGAGATTCAATACGGTGTAAGTGTGCGGCACCTGGGCGATCTTGCCCCTGACATTCCCATGCCAGTCGGTGATCTCCACGGAATCCCCCGGCTCATGGTCCGAGGCCGCGATCCGGCCAAGATGCGGATGAAACTCGCCATCACAGGTGTAGGTCACCATGACCGATCCATCAGCCGTCGCGCCTCCCGTCACAATGACGCTGGTGCACGCCCGCAACGGCGCCGCCGGCCCGGCAACCGCCGCCAAGAGGAGGAGCAGGATGACTGCCGCCCGGAAAGCGGCAAGATGTGGCTGTTCACGCATATTTCACCCCCGCCGTTTGCTTCGGTTTTGTAAAAGAGGTTACACCAGTGCTGCGGTTTTCACAATCAAGACCTGCCGCGGATCCACCAGGAGGCGATTATCGTCTGACAGCCGCGATGTCCCCGCTCGCCGTCATGATGGTGAGCGCCCGCACAGAGTTGTGCCTGTCGACATCGAAGTCGATGGTGACCCCCTTGCCCCACCCGACATTGTAACCCGCGAACTGTGTTTGGGATAGCGGAGCCAGCCTCATCGACACCGGCGGGACTCCTGCGGCCGGGCTTATGTCGATCAGCGCGCCCCCGGACCAGTGGAGGCCGAACACCAGCTCGCCGCCCTCATCACCCTTTAGGACCACGAATGTGACGACTTCGTCGGGAGTATCTCCGGGCAGCGTGCCGAAGATGTGAACTTGCCGGATGGTACCCGTCCGATCCTTGTAACGGTCAAGCCTTGTCTCGATGAGCTGCCTGAATCTGTCTATCTTGTCCTGGTCGCCCGTCTCGGCCCTGAATATGCTGTAATCTCCCCTCATGGCGGCGTCGAAGAGCATGAAGGAGCGCTCGTTGATGTCATTGTGGAGAAGCGTCTGGTTTTCAAGTTCGGGAAAGGCAAGCACATTCATGGCCCCGTGCCCGGCTGCCGTCATGCGCAGACCCGACCCCTCTCTCTTTATCGTAAACGTACCGCCGAATTCGACGTCGTAGACTGCCGCGAACTTGTCGAGCTCGCCCTCTTCCAGCTCTATCGTGGCCCTGGGCAGGTCCACATCGCCTCCGAACGCCAGGGTCTCGATTTTGTCCCTTATGCCGTGAAAGAGCACATCCTCGCCGTCAGCGTTGGCGAAAACCACCGTGACGACGCCCGCATCCACATAACGCCTCAGCTCGGCCGCGTTCCCCAGCGTGCTCCCACCGCCGTGCTGGATCAGAGTGCCGCGGTCGGTCTCGAGAACTTCCCAGCCGTATGAGTAGTCGTTTAGCTCCGGCGTGTAGAGCTTGGCCTTGGCCCCGGCCGAGAGGATATCATCCCCCATCAGCGCCTCATGCCATTTGAGCAAGTCGCCTGTGGTCGAGAGGATTCCTCCGTTACCGATGAGGTTCCAGTAGGGGTAGTCCTTCTCAAGAGGCGTGCCGTTGTCTGCATCGCCGACGTAGCAGTGCGCCACGACTCTCTCATCCCAGGCGGGGAGGCGATAACCTGTGAACTTCATTCCCGCGGGCTCGAAAAGGTGTTCCCTGAGGAACTCCTCATACGGCTGCCCTGAGACGATCTCGATGATGGCCGCAAGAAGGGTATAGCCCGCGTTGGAGTACTCGAAGCGTTCTCCCGGTGTGAACTCGAGTGGCGAATCGAGTATCTTCTTTACAGTGTCGTCGCGATGTGCTATCGTATAATCGTCGCCAGTGGAAAAAAGAACCCCGGCGGTGTGTGTCAACAGATGGTGAAGGGTGATGTCGACCTTGTTATGCGGCACACCGCCGAGGTGTTCACTTACCTTATCGCCAGTATTCAGTTTTCCCTGCATCTCGAGCACCATTATCGCCGCAGCCGTGAACTGCTTCGTAATGGAGCCCGTACTAAACACCGTTTCCGAGGTATTCGCCACGCCGCCCGACCTCATGGCCAGACCGTAGCCCTTGTTGAGAACGGTCTCCCCGTCACGCGCAACAAGAACCGCGCCCGAAAACCCATACGGCGCTATTCTATTAAGATATTCATCGAGTTTGGTTCCCGGGTCGCCCCTGACGATCTCTTTCGCCCCGCCGCCCGCGGCAGGGCTCAGTATCAGGCAAACGCAGAATGATGCGATTATAAGCCGCTTCGGAAGCCCCAGCATGTTTTCGCCCCCCCGGATACTTTGCATACCTTACGTACGAAAGCCCCGATTGCCTAGTGGGAAAAACCCGTAAGTTCTCCAACCGGCCCATTAGTGACCGCAGGGTACTAATAACAGACTCCAGCGGGAGCGTAAAGCCATTAATCATGCGGTTTCCGCGTAATGCCATCTAACCTCCCGGGTTGAAACTCTATTTGCCGCTAAAAGTAATGTCCTTAAAATGCATAGTCGGCGTGCGGTTCGACGAATACGGGTACGGGTCATTGCCCATCGCCACGAGTTTGTTATATAGCTCGTTGGCGTTGCCCGCGATATTCATCTCGTTGACGGCGTGAACCAGCTTGCCGTTCTCTATGAGCTGCCCGACGATGCCGATGGAATAATCCCCGGTCACCGGGTTGGAATTGCCGCCGATGAAGCCCGTGACCAGTATGCCCTTCTCGACGCCCTTGACGAGCCCGTCCTGGGACTTGTCGCCGTATGCGAACAGGACATTCGACGTCTGGCCGCCGTTGGGCTCCCAGCCCAGCTTCCTCCCGTAATAATCATCGATGAAGAACTGCTTGAGCACGCCCTTGTCGACCATCACCCTCTTCTTGGAGGCTATGCCGTCGCCGTCATAATGACGCGAGCTCAGCCCTTTCTTGAGGGTGGGATCGTCTATGACCGTAAATAGATCGGACCCGATCTTCTCACCCAGCCTGCCATCCAGGAAGGAGCTCTTCTGCTGTATGGCCTGTGCCGTGAACGCGTATCCGAAGAGACCAAGGAAGCGCCCCCCGTTCCGGTTCTCAAGCACCATGTCGTACGTGCCCGAGTCGAGCTTGCGCTGTCCGATCTTACGCACCGCGCGCTCCACGGCCCACTTGCCCAGCTCATCAGTGGTCGGGAGGTCCTGCAAGTATCTCGTGCTGGCCCAGAAGTAATCGGCGGGGCGGCCCTCGTCGCCGTCCCTCACCGTGACCTCTGCGCCGGCGCCGAAGTTGGTGCTCTCGGTCTCTCCCTCGAAGCCATTGCTGTTCACCCTGCAGGTCTGCGTATAGGTATCCTCGTACCAGGAAGTCACCGAGATGATCTTGTCGCTCTGATCCATGGCGACGGCCTCGATCTCCTCAGCCATCTTGACCCGCTTCCCGGAGTCGACCTTCTGGTAGGCCGGGTCGTATATCTGGAGGTCCGGGCCTTCGCCTTTGGGATAGTACTTGGAATCCGCCAGCGAGCGGTACTCGTCCTTGCTGAGGTACTTCGTAGCCGCGATGGCTTCGTCCATGAACTTCTCGAGCGAGTCCTTCCTCAGGTCGTTGGTGGAATGGGACGAGTACTTCTGGTCGGCGTAGATATCGATATTGAGGCTGTTCTGCGTGGACTCCTTGAGTTCCTCCAGCCTCTTGTCGCGATACTCAATTGATACTTCCCTTTGATTGAATATCCCCACAGAGGTCTGGTCCGCGCCATGCTTGAGCGCGTAACTCATGGCCCACTTGGCTAACTCAAGTCGCTCTTTCTGTGTCATATCGTCTTCCTCACATCAGATTTTGTAATAGCGTTCATCACCGGCCCCTTAACCGGCCGAGCCAATCGTGATCTTCTTGACCTTCGCGGTCGGCAGCCCGAGCGATACCGGGACGTACTGCCCGCCCTTGCCGCAGTTGCCGCCGCCTTCAGCCATTTCAAGGTCGTCGGCCACCATCTGGATGTCCGCCAGCACTTCGGGACCGTTCCCGATGATGTTGATGTCCTTGACCGGCGCGGTCAGTTTGCCGCCTTCTATCATCCTTCCCGACTTCACGTAGAAAGTGAAGTCGCCGGCTCCGATATAGACCTGGCCGTTGGTGAAGGACTCGCAGTAGAGGCCCTTGTCAACGCTCTCAATGATCTCTTCCCTGGTGTGAGGCCCGTTGGCCATGTAAGTGCAACGCATCCTCGGCTGGATCGGGAACCTGAACGACTGCCTCCGGCCGCTCCCCGTCGACTTGACGCCGTAGTAGTTGGCGCTGATGCGGTCATGGAGGTAGCTCTTGAGGATGCCGTTCTCCACAAGATGCGTCTCCTCCGTCGCGTTGGTCTCATCGTCGACGTTGAGCGCCCCGCGCGCGTTCATGTTCAGGCCGCTGTCGATGATGGTGACGAAATCCTCGGCAACGGGTTTGCCCATCTTGTCGGAGAAGATCGAGATCTCCTTCCGGTTGAAGTCTGCCTCCATGCCGTGCCCGATGGCCTCATGGAGCAGAATGCCCGAGTATCCGGCGGCCAGGACGACCGGCATCTCCCCGGGCTCCGGCGTCACGGCTTCGAACATCTCCATCGTGCGTCTTACCGAGGTCTTGATGAGGTTGTCCTTCTTGGCCTTGGTGAAGTACTCCCTGCCGACGCGGCCCCCTATCGCATATCCGTTCTGCTCGCGGCGGCCGTCCTTCTCGGCGGTAGTGCTGAGGTAGATCTGGCCGATGGGCCGGTAATCGTAAACGACGCGGCCGTCGGAGGTCGCCATCAGTACGTAGGAGTACTTGGTGATGTACCAGATGCGCGTCTTTATAAGCGCCGGGTCCATAGCCAGCGCTTCCTCGTCGATCTCCTGGAGATAGGGCACTTTCTGGTCGATGCCGGTGCTCTCCCAGGACTCCTCGATGGGGTAGTAGTTCGGCGTCTTGTGGAGCTTGAGATGCACCGGGTCCGAGCCCTTGCCCGCACTCGCGATGTTGGCCGCCGTGCCCGCAGCCAGCTTCATGGCCTTGGGGGTTATCTCCTCGGTGAAGGAGTAGCCCGTCTGGTCGCCCTTGAGCGTCCTGATACCGACGCCGAAGTCGATATCGCTGTAGGCTCGGTTGACCGCGTTGTCCTCAAGCCCGACGTAGCTCGTGACGCTGTGCTCGAAATAGACGTCGCAGTAGTCGCCGCCGCGCGACATGGCTTCCGACATGACCTGGCGGATAATGCCCTCGTCGACGCCGAAATGCTCGTAATAGTCGCCGAGAGTCATGTCCTCGCCGGCCGGCGTGGCAAAGACCTTGCTCACGCTCGGCCCAAGGAAATGCGGGATCACCACTGCCGCCACAACACCCGTGGAAGACTTCTTAAGGAAGTCCCTCCTTGAGACCTTCGATTTCATACTCTCCCCCCTGCTTGGGTAAGTTCTCCCCGGAATAAGCCTCCTATTGTTATACTATTCATATATATAAATGGTTGCATGTCAAATACACCTGTAAACAGGGATTGGTACTTCAGGGGAGCTTCTTTGATCGGCGCACTTTCACCAGCTGCATACATACTCTACGAGATTTGCCCGGGAATATCCACCCCAAAAATGCGATTTTTGTAAAAAAGTCACGCGCGAGTGGGCCTTTGAACCTGGAGTCCCACCATCCGGGGCGCCGGATCAGGGGGGCCGAATAGGGGCAGCCGAACCGGGGAAACCCGAATCAGATCAGTTGCGCACGACTATTCTGGCGGCGCCGGAGTCGGGCCCCGCGGCTTCCACGGTCCCTATGGCGGCCGCCTCGGGCACCCCGCGCTCTTTTAGAAGACCGACCAGCCCGTCGGCGCGGTCGGCGGGAAGAGAGATCAGGAGGCCCCCCGACGTCTGGGCGTCGTTAAGCAGTATCCGCGCGGTCTCAGGCACGTCAGCCATGAACTCAACATGGGGCCCGGTGTAATCCCGGTTGCTCTCTGTCCCTCCGGGCACAACCCCGGACGCCGCCAGGCCCACGACGTCCGGCAGCAGAGGCACCCGGTGGGCCACGACCGAGGCCGCCGTACCCGAGCCCGCCATCATCTCCAGGAGATGGCCCATGAGGCCGAAGCCGGTCACATCAGTGCAGGCATTGGCGCCCGTCTCTATCATGGCCTCCGCCGCGGCACGGTTAAGCGACGCCATCGTCCTGGTCAGAAGATCCGCCTGCCCTTCATCCAGGAGACCCCGCTTGAGGGCGGTCGAGAGTATGCCCGTACCGATGGGCTTGGTCAGCACCAGCGCGTCGCCCGGCCTGGCGCCGCGGTTGGTAAGGACGGCCGACGGGTCCAGAATGCCGGTCACTGCGAGCCCGAACTTGGGCTCTGTATCCTCCACGGTGTGGCCGCCTATGATGGCTATCCCCGCCTCGCCGGCTTTGTCATTAGCCCCTTTCAGGATGTCCTCCAGGACGCTCAGCGGGAGCCTGTTTGAGGGAAAGCCGACCACGCTCAGCGCGAAGAGGGGCTTCCCGCCCATTGCGTAGATGTCGCTTAAGGAGTTTGCGGCGGCTATGGCGCCGAAATCGTAAGGGTCGTCGACAATGGGCGTGAAGAAGTCCACCGTCTGCACGATCGCGGTCTTTTCATCGATGCGGTATACGGCGGCGTCGTCGGCGGTGTCGGTTCCTACGAGGATATTCTCATCCGTAGGTACGGGCATGCTCTCGAGCACCTTCTCCAGAAGCTGGGGGCGCATCTTGCATGCGCAGCCGAGCCCGTGGGTGTACTGCGTGAGCCTGACCTCGCCTCCCTCCGGCCCCGCAGCCGGGCAGGCGGCGGAAGGCTGCAGACGCCCGACTACGCCCGCGATCTCTTCGAGCGCGCGGTCCACCTCCACGGCGGTGGTGAAGCGGCCCACCGAGAAGCGTATGGTCCCCATGGCGAATTCCAGCGGCACCCTCATTGCCTCCAGGACGCTCGACACCTCCACCCGGTCAGTGTGGCAGGCGGCGCCGGCGGAGGCGGCCACGCCCCGGAGCTCGGAGAGGACAGTGTTCGCCTCGAGCCCCCGGAAACTTATGCTCAGCGTGTTTGGAAGACGCTTCTCGCCGTGCCCGTTGATTCGCGCGTCCGGGAAGTGCTCAAGGAGGCCGGCCTCCAGCCGGTCGCGCAGCCGGCGCATATGCCCGGCATGGCTCTCGAGACTCTCTTTTACAATGGCGCAGGCTTCTCCCAGCCCCACTATCTCCATGACATTCTCGGTTCCCGCACGCCAATTCATCTCGTGGTCGGCTCCGTGAATCTGCTTCTCGAGGTCGACGCCCGAGCGGACATAGAGAGCCCCCACGCCCTTGGGCGCGTATATCTTGTGCCCGGCGATTGACAGAAGGTCGACCTTGAGATCGCCGACATTCACCGGAATCTTGCCGACCGACTGGGCGCAGTCGCTGTGCATTATGATGTCGCGGCTGCGCGCGATCGCGGCGATCTCGCCGATAGGCTCCACGGTCCCGACTTCGTTATTCGCGTGCATGACGGTGATGAGAATAGTGGCCGGGGTAATGGCCTCCTCCACACGCGCGGGGTCCACCAGGCCATAGTCATCCACGGGCAGGTATGTCACCCTGTAGCCCTCGCCTTCCAGGAACTTCATTACCTCCGTCACGGCCGGGTGTTCAACCGCGGAGGTGATGATATGATTCCCGCGGGAGCGATACGCATGAGCCGCGCCCTTTATGGCGAAGTTGTTGGACTCCGACCCGCCGCTTGTGAATATGACTTCATAGACCTCGCAGCCCAGAAGCGCGGCGACCTGGGCGCGCGCCCTGTCCACGGCCTTCCTGGCCGCGACTCCATAAGCATGCCCGCTGGAGGGATTGCCGAAATGCTCGCGGATAAACGGCATCATCGCATCCGCGACGCGCGGGTCTATCGGCGTGGTGGCGTTATAATCAAGGTAGATCGCTTCCATGGCGGGAGTGCGCCTTACTCCTTCCCGGCTAAGTCCCCGGATGCCTTATCGGAAACCTCCCCGGACATGTCTCCGGAGACCTCCCCGGACACGCCCTCGGTCCTCTCTTTGGACATCTCTTTCTTGATCATGCGCTCCTTCCAGGCCGACCCCTCGCCCAAGAGGAAGGTATTCAGCCCGTGGAACAACAGCCCTATGCCCCATCCGATAAGCGGCCAGTAGGCCCAGTTAATGACCCGGTCGGTCCGGTAGTCGATGAAAAACAGAAACGCATTTATGACAACATATGCCGCCAGGTGACTTATGAAACCCAACTTCTCCTCGACCCTCTCCTTAGCCCTCTCATATGCTCTCTCCTCATTCATACGCCGGCTCCTTTCTTGGGATTGCCTAGTCTAATCAAGTCTAGCAAAGGCGCAGGCGCGAGTCCACGCTTTAGGTCTTAAACGGGAGCCGCGGGCGCGGAGGGGCGCCCAACGGCGGCCTCCATTGCCGATATTTGCCGTTCTTTAACAAGCCTGTCCCCATTTCCGTGGTAATTATGCATTCTGAGACCTGACCCTATTGTGCATTTCAAGACCTGACCCCGGGCGTTCTCATCCAGTATCTCAAAAAGCTTAAGCAATCCTGCCGCCTGCCGAATAATAAGCTTGATTTACCTCAATTCTTATGGTTTGCTTCGATTCTAGGGCATGAGGCGGGCCGGACAACACAGGTCTTAGCACGGTTGAGCAACAAGGCGCATTCCGGTCATTCGGCCCGGCCTAAAACAACGGAGGTTACCGGATGAAGGGACACGGCCTCACGCGTCTCGCTCTCGCCTTGCTTTGCTTCGCAGTTTGGACATCATTGCTCCCGGCGGCCGAGCCGCCGCAGCGATCGGGCGCCAGGGAGACGATAACAGACGGTGAAATCGAGTACATAAAAGCCGAAGTGCTCGTCAAGCTCTGTGAAGGCGTATCCGAACTCGTCATGGACGAGATCGAGAGCGCGACGGGCGTCGAGGTCATCTCACTCCACCGCATGGGGGTTCGCAGGGTCAGCGTCCCCGCGGACAAAACGGAGCGGGAAGTAATCGAAGACTTGCTCTCCGACTCCCGCGTCGAGTACGCCGAGCTCAATACCATTTGCCACGCCTTCACGACCCCCAATGACCCTGAGTACTCATTCCAGTGGCACTTCCCGGCAGTAAACGCCCCTTCGGCCTGGGAGATCTCCGTGGGCTCGGGCATCGTGGTGGCCATATTGGACACGGGCATAGCGTATGAAGACTACCCGGTCCCCTCCCATGAGCTGGGAACCGTTTATGAGGGAATAACCCAGTACTACCGCGCACCCGATTTTTCGGGAACTGCATTTGTTCCCGGCTACGACTTCGTAAACGACGACACACACCCCAACGACAACTCCGCGCATGGAACCCATGTGGCGGGGACCGTCGCGCAGACGACAAACAACAGCATCGGTACCGCCGGGCTGGCTTTCGACTGCTCGCTCATGCCGGTGAAGGTACTCGACTATTCGGGTTCGGGCGCGGCATCCGAGCTCGCCGACGGCATATACTGGGCCGCCGACAACGGCGCGCAGGTCATCAACATGAGCCTGGGCTGGTTTCCGGGCTACGACCCCGGGACAACCGTGCACAACGCCGTCGAGTACGCATACAACCAAGGGGTGGTGATGGTTGCGTCTTCAGGCAACTGGGGAACAGGCACCGTCTCTTTCCCCGCCGCGTACCCGGAAGTCATATCGGTCGGGGCGACGAAGTACGACAACCAGATAGCCGACTACTCTCAGTACGGACCCGAGCTGGAGGTAATGGCTCCGGGCGGCGATGTATATCTCGATGAGAACGGCGACGGTGAGGTCGACGGCGTGCTTCAACAGACCTTCGTAGGCTACGACTTCGGCCCGCCGGAGGTGCTGGCTGACCCGACCGACTTCGACTACTACTTCTATGACGGGACCTCGATGGCGGCCCCGCATGTTGCCGCCCTCGTGGCGCTGATGATCGCCAATGGCCAGACGGGCATCGAGAACACTCGGACCATTCTCCATGAGACGGCCGTGGACCTGGGCGAGGCCGGACGCGACGACTTTTACGGCTACGGGCTGATCGACGCCTACTCCGCGTTGACATATACCTCCGGCGGATGCGGAGGTGTGGACGGCGGCGGAGAAGGCGGCGCGGACCGGGCCCTCCGTGTCAGCGAGAACAGCCCCAATCCTTTCCGAACTTCTACGCAATTTATGATATATCTGGAAGTCCCGCAGCCGGTGAGCGTCGTGATTCATAACATCCTGGGACAGAAGATATGCGCGCTCGCCGAGGGCCCTATGCCCGCGGGAGCCAATACCATAATCTGGGACGGCAATAACGACATGGGTAGCCCGGTGCCCGGCGGAGTCTATCTTTGCAGGGTCCGGACCCATAATGAGGAGTCCACTCATAAGATGGTTCTCGCCAGATAGCCATCTTAGTTTCCATGCACCCAGGAGAACCGCCCCTCCCCGGGGCGGTTTTCCATATGCTTCCACCCCACGCGCCCACACCGCAAAAGAAACGCTTTCTTGACCAATTATGCGAAGTATGCTAGCATTCACACGAGCTGGCTGATAACATCAACGAGTTCCGCAGTCTGTTGAAAACGCCTTTGCTCAGGGAGATTGACTGCCCGGGTATTTGGCCGGGACGCTGAACCGGACCCCTATCCCCAAGCGAGGTGATGCCCGACTCCTTTAGTCTGAGGTGCAGTTACATGTCCGCATTGCGGGAGGCCCGCTCGGGCCCCCGGGAAAGGAGCAGATCATGGGTAAACTGGTTATGATGATGCTCGCGCTGGTCTTACTCTCTTCGGCCGCAAGCGCCCAGACGGTGACTTACGGCTGGGAAGACGGCCAGACCGTACTCAGCCTCTATGGCGCCGGCGACCCGCCCATAATAGTCGCTAATGTCGGGGCGCCCGACCCCGTGCACGGGGGCGCCAGCTCGCTCCTCCTCGAGGACAATTGCCCGTCCGGGACCCCTCAGGCCTACCTGGCATTCATCATAGGCCTCCAGGACGGCGACGAGGTAACGGCCAGCTTCTGGCGCTACGACACCACTCCGAGCGGCTCCCCGTCCTGCCGTATCTGGGGCCACTGGAACGACACATTCTGCGACATCGACGGCTATGACGGCAGCGCCAGCGGCAACGAAGACTACGGTCCGGGCACCGGCTGGGATGAAACGGCCTGGACTTATACGGTCGCCGACGGCCACACCGGGCTGGTCATCGAATGCCGCACCTATTCGAACCCCGGCGACAGCGTGTATATAGACGACATGACCATCACGGCGCCCGATCACGCCGTGATATTCACGCCGGGCTCCCCGCCGACGGGTATCGATCTCGAAGTGAGCAGCGTCTGGGTGGACATCGTCGGTGACAGCCTTCAGATAGGGGCGACGGTAACGCTGTACACATGCGATGTAGACCAGGATGATGTTGAGACCGCAATAGAGTATCTCGTTGACGCGGCGCCATTCAGGACCGCGGCCTATATCGCACGCGACCTCTACCAGGGAACATGCCGGCAGCAGGCTTATGACGAGTGCAACCTCGGGACCTGCCTCTCCATCCTGAGATGGGACCCGGTCTACATGACCGGCGAGGTGGTCGAAGGCACATGCACACGCTCCGGTTTCGACTGCGTGTGCGCCTACGATTCGGACGAGTCCATTCCGGACAAGCTCGAGTACGTGATGCAGAACAATGTCACAGTCACGATTGACCCGGAAGGCATCGTGCCCGAGCTAAACGAAATGAACAACTCCATGACCGTTGAGATCGGCCCCACGGCAACACAGCCGTCCACATGGGGCGCGATCAAATCGCTATACAGGTGATGTGACGGCGCCTGTTGGGGGCGCGAGCCATCGCGCCTCTGCAACCAGGGGCACCCCTCCGGGGTGCCCTTTCTTAATGGGGTCAGGTCTGAAAATGCACATTCTCCTGGGGCCAGGTCTGAGAATGCACAACACACTCAGCGCGGGCGCAAAGGCGTTCGGGCGGGGCTTCGTGTTGCAAAGAAGCCACCGGTGGAACGCCGAGCAACCGGCCGCAGGCTGGCCAATGTGCATTTTCAGACCTGACCCCAGGATTTTTACGGCAGGCCCTGCTCGGTGAACTCGGGGTCCGGAATCACCGGGAGCAGAACATGCGAGGGCAGCTCCTTCGTATGGTATATCTTCTGCTCGGCGCTCACGAACTCGGTTTCGGTTTCGTTGTGACCGCCCGTGTTGAGATTCCTTGAGAACATGGGAAACGAGCAGGAGCTCACTTCAACCCTCAGTCTGGATCCGGCAGGGACGGTAACGCCCGTCTGCCACATGTCGATTTGGTACTCGTAGACCCTGCCCGGCTCCAGGAGCTCAGGCTCCGAGAAGGATCTTCTGTATCTCGCCCGGATGATTCCGCGGGAAAGCGATCTCACCCAGCCGTCGGCGTCGACCACGGAGAGGCGCATGAACCAGTCGGTGTCCTTCGCCGAGGTGCTCGCATAGAGCACTCCCGAAACCGGCCCCGCGAAGGTGAGGTCCTCCGCAAGCGGCTCGGTCTCGTAAACGAGCATGTCCTCCCTTTCAGCCGATACCCTGGCGTGATAGGCGAGGCGTTCGGCGATGGCCTCCTCGACGGACTCGGCTTCCGGCGAACCGTCCTCAGCCTCACCTGCCCCATCCTCTCCGGCCCCGTCGTCCTCATCGAATAGGTTTATGTCCGGTGTCGGGTCCCCCGGGTCATATACGTAGGCGTCGAACTCGGCCGACCCGTCACCCGGAGGCGCCGGCGAGAGAAGCCCGTCGCCGCCTGAGGTATTGGCATTGCCGCCGCTCGAGAAGTAAAACTCCGTAAACTCCGTCCCCTCGAGCGGGTAGGTATCGCCGCGCAGCCACTTGTCGGTATGCATTACGAATACCGACACCAGCGGCTCGTCCTCTATGCCGTTCTCCACCCCTTTGAGCCACCTGTCCAGCCACCTGAGATAGCTCCTGCTCAGGTTGACGATCGCGTTCGGCCCGTAGTCTGTGTTGTACGGTCCGCGCCTCGTCGCCGTGTCCGTGTGACCCCAGGGCCCCAGCACTAGCTTCTGGTTCTTGTGCCCGTAGGACGCCATGCGTCCGTAATTGAGCCTGGACCCTATGCCGTCGCCGTCCCACCATCCCGACTGGTGATACACGGGTATGTCCAGGTCCTCCAGGTGATCCAAGAAGCTTATCTTGGCCCAGTACTCGTCGTTGTCCGGATGCTCAATCCACTCGCGCCAGTACTTGTTCTTCTCTCCGAGCACCATCTCGTCCAGCTCTATGACGGGCAGGTGAGTAAGGAGCTTCATGTAGTCCTTATCCATGATCTCGCCCATGGCCCTGCCTGAGATGTCTCCCGTGGCCTCCTTCTCCACGACATCCGCCCACCATATGGCTCCCAGCAGGAAGAACGCCCCGTATTCATAGGGGATGTTGAAATAGGGGTCCGGCGGCGAGACATTGGGGATCATTACCGCGAGATGCGGAGGGCGCTCGCGTGCCGCCCACCACTGTACCCAGCCCAGGTAGGAAGCCCCGATCATGCCCACCTTAGCGGTCGACCACGGCTGCACGGCCAGCCACTCGATAGTGTCGTACCCGTCCTCCGGGTCGTTGAAGAAGGGGTTCCAGGTCCCCGGCGAAGAGAAACGGCCCCTGCAGTCCTGCACCGCGTACACATAACCGCGCCGCGCGAAGAACTTGGCCTGGAGCTCGTTCATCTCCTTCTTATAAGGAGTCCTCACGAGTATCACCGGAAACTTGCCTTCCGCGTCCGGCCTGTAAATGTCGGCCTTGAGGCTGATTCCGTCCCTCATGGGAACGTCGACATTGCTGTCAATCCTGACTTCGTATTCCGCCTTCGAAAGCAAAGGGTCATCTTCCTCCTTGAGCCTGAGGGCCTCATAGCCGTTCCTGACATAGGCGCCGCTCTGGGCGGGGACGTCACCCATGCACACCCTGTTCTCCCCATCGACCCACAGGATGATGTCCACGCCCGGGACGCCGTACCGGTATATGGTGAATGCCCGGTCTTCTCCCCCGATATTCTTCTCCACGGTCTCGAGCCGCTCAAGGGATGCCTCCATTACCACCGCGGGGATGATAAAGAGCGGGAATACCTGCTTCCCTCCGGCCTCCTGGTCATAGGCCGTGACTACCTGGCTCATGAGAACCGGGCTGAAGTTCTCGAAAAGCATGGTGTTCGGCTTGAGCTCGACCGTGTCATCCGTGCCCTCACCGTCGTCGATCACGGCCCTGTTGCCCTCGCGCGTGATCGTGACCGGCCCGCGCGGGGTCTCCATGCTCATATTTGTCCAGTAACCGTCTTCATCCACCTCTATCAAGAGGCTCGTATCGACGTACTGCCCCGCCATAGAAAGCCTGTACTCACTCGAGAAGGTACCATCTTTCTTCCAGGCGCAATGGCCTGTTACCAGCACTTCCTCGTTAAGGTAGAAGGTGAAGTCGGTCTCATCCTCAAAGACGTTGAGGGGAAAATCGGGCCTTTCGGTCGCGGCCTCTTCTACCTGGGCGCCGACCGGAAGGGCGCCTGTCATCAGGTGCGCCGCCGCCAGAAGCGCAGCCACCAGAAGCGCCGTCACCGGACGCAACGCCACCGGACGCAACGTCACCTGATGCACCGTCACCTGATGCACCGTCACCGGACGCAACGCCGCCGGGCGCGCCGGGAAACTCAAGGGTGAGAAACTCCGGGAATGACGATCCGCAAACCTCTTCACAAACGTCGAAGCAAACCTCATCGCAAACCTCATCGCAAACCTCCTTGAAGGCGGAATTCAACCCTATTACGATTCGGTGGCCTGATCTATTCGAATCGTCTGTGTCAGCCCGCGAGAACCTGCTCTATCCGCTCGAGCGCCCAGTCGATTTCTTTCCTGGTGATTACCAGAGGCGGCGCAAAACGGATGACCTGGTGATGGGTCTCCTTGGCCAGTATGCCGAGGTCCTTGAGTCTTTCGCAGAACGGCCGCGCCGTGCCGGAGCTCTCCTTGACCTCAACGCCTATGAGGAGTCCCCTGCCCCTTATCTCCTTCACATGCGTCGAGTCAATGGCGCGGAGCCTTTCCATGAGGTACTGGCCGGACTCGGCCGCCCTGGCCGGGAGGTCCTCTTCGACGATGACCCGGAGCGCCTCCATCCCGATTGCGCAGCCGAGCGGGTTGCCCCCGAAGGTGCTGCCGTGGTCACCCGGCGTGAAGACGTCCATGATCTCCTTCCTCGCCAGTATGGCCGACACCGGATACACACCGCCGCCCAGGGCCTTGCCGACTATCAGGACGTCGGGCGTCACGCCTTCATACTCAGAGCAGAAGAGCTTGCCCGTTCGTCCGAGGCCGGTCTGGATCTCGTCCAGCATCAGGAGGACATTGTTCTGGCGGCACAAGGCTGCGGCCTCCCTGAGGTAACCCTCATCGGGCATGATGATGCCGGCCTCGCCCTGTATGGGCTCAACGAGGAATGCGACCGTGTTGGGGGTGATGGCCTTCTTCAGGGCATCGACGTCACTGTAGGGTATTATCTTGAAGCCGGGCGCAAACGGCCCGAATCCGTCGCGGTACTGCTCTTCGGATGAGAAACCGACGATGGTCGTGGTTCTGCCGTGGAAGTTGTTCTCGCATGTGATGATCTCGGCACTGTCCTTCTCGACGCCCTTGACCTTGTAGCCCCACTTGCGGGCGGCCTTGAGGGCCGTCTCCACGGCCTCGGCGCCGGTGTTCATAAGCAGCGTCGACTCCTGGCCGGTGACCTTGCAAAGGTACTCGCAGAATGGACCGAACCGGTCGTTGTGGAATGCTCTCGACGTTAGGGTCAGCGTATCGAGCTGCGCCCTGGCCGCGGCGACTATCCTCTTGTTAAGATGGCCCTGGTTGAGCGCCGAATACGAGCTCAGCATGTCCATGTACTTCTTGCCCTCTGCGTCCCATACCCATACCCCCTCCGCCCTCGAAATCACGACGGGAAGCGGGTGGTAGTTGTGCGCGCTGAAATTCTCGGCCAGATTCATGAGTTCACGTGACGACAGTCCGGTTTTCTCCATCGCGATTCTCCTTTCAGACATGAAACTCAGTATGGAAATCGTCGTGCTGGCTTTGCCGACAACCGTGAAGATAACAGAAGCCACCGGGATAGGCAACCCGGCACAAGCCCCCGGAGAGCGGCCGCCTATGGGTCTTCGCCGGCGCTTGCCAGCGAGGGTATGGCGCCGTGGGAAAAGAAGGTGCCCACCTGTCTCATGAAAGCCTTCCTCTCTTCGAGGAATGGGAAGTGCGCGCTGTCGTTAAACACCACGGCGCGGGAGGTGAGTATGCCGTCCACGTAAGCCATCTGCTCGGTGAGCGGCGTGAGCACGTCATGCCTGCCCGCGACAACCAGCGTCGGGATGCCGATGCCGTTGAGGCGCGGGTAAAGGTTAAAGGACTTGAGCTCGGCCGAGAGCCGCGAGTCAACGTCCGGCGAATACCGCATCTTCTCGAGGTCCACTCTGTCGCGCGCCCCCTGGTCGTAAAAGAGAAGCGGCATTACGGCCCGCACGAATTCCTCTCGCTTCTCGAACATGGTAGTGGACGGGTTGTCAAGCACCGCCTGCACGTGTCGCTGGCCCTCTTCCGGAAGCCTGTTCATGAGGCCGTCCAGATGCAGCCCGGGCTCATGCGGCGAAACAGGGGTTACGAGCACGATGGCTTCCACGCGCTCGGGATGCCGCCTCGCGTACTCGATTGCGATCACGGCGCCCCACCCGTGCGCGGCTATCGAGAACCGGTCAATATGAAGATATGCGCGAAGGGCCTCCAGGTCCTCGACGTTGTCCTCTATCGTGCACGACTGGCTGGCTGCGAGGGGTTCGGACCTGCCGCAGCCCCGCTGGTCGTAATAGACGACTTTCATGGTCCTGGCCAGGTAGTCGAAGCCGTCGTAGAGGATGGACTTCTCGCCGCCGGGACCGTCGTGGATTACTACGAGGAACTCCCCCTGCCCGACCACCCTGTAAGCGAGCCCTGTTCCGTCGCCGCCCGCCATACCCATCCGCACGTCACCGGTTGAACAGGAGAGAGCGCAGATCGCCGCTATCAGCAGCGGCACACAATAATGCCTTTTAGACTCAAGGGTCATTGCGCTACTCACAATCGCCTGAAACGGCTCACATACTATTATTCGACCCGAGCCGTCCGGGCCTTTATGTCCTTCAGAGATTCGAGAGTTTAAGCCAGGGCCTCTCGGTCTCCTCGCCCAGCGCCTTGATGGCCTCGGCGACCTTAATATCTATTTTACCACCTTCGACAAGCTTGGCAAGGCTGACAGGGCTCAGAACGGCAACCCGTTCCCACAGGCCCGCCTCCTTCACAATCTTCTCGAGCTCCTTGCGCTCCGGCTCGTCCTTGCCGGGGAAGGAGTATCCCCTGTATACTTTAACGAAAACCTTGTGTTTGTCGCCCCTGATTGTCTGCACCCTGTTGGCTCTGGCATGCTCCACCAGGGCCTCCCTGACCCTGGCCATCTCATCGTCCACCTCCCCCTTGCGCCTCGACAGGTCGGCGTACCTGTTGACCAGTTCCGCCCCGTCCTTCCTCAGGTACTCGTTTGCCGCTG
>JASFEA010000025.1:0-26945 GCA_050125095.1 bacterium | reverse complement strand
ATATGTTCTACGCCGTAATGAAGGAAGAGCTCACCAAGAACGTACGGGCTAAAATCGGCGCGGGCCTTCTTAAGCCCGCCTTCCGCAAACTCAAGGCGACTTTTGACTACGCGGAGTACGGCGGCGCGCCGCTGCTCGGAGTTGACGGCGCCTGCATGATATGCCATGGTAGTTCGTCTGCAGTGGCCATAAAGAACGCAATACTTGCCACGCGGAGGTTCATTAAGTATGATGTTAATTCCGCCATTTCAGAAAGGCTGAGACAACATGAGTGAGAAGGGTAAGAGAGAACCAAGCGGAATTGGCATTCTCGGGCTGGGCTCATTTGCCCCTGAGGGCGTGCTAACCAATTTCGATCTCGAGAAGATGGTCGATACGAGCGACCAGTGGATTCGCGAGAGAACCGGCATAGAGAGAAGGCACAGGGCGGAGGACCACATCGCTACCTCGGATACCGCTTCCGAGGCCGGCCGCCGCGCTATGGAGGACGCCGGTGTCGGTCCCGAGGACATTGACCTAGTTATAGTGGGAACGGCGACTCCGGATATGTTCTTCCCTTCAACGGCCTGCCTTGTCCAGAAGAACCTGGGCACCAGGAAGGCCGCGGCTTTCGACCTCTCGGCGGCATGCAGCGGGTTCCTCTACGGCCTGACGATTGCGAAGGGATTCATAGAATCGGGCACTTACAAGCGGTGCCTCATCATCGGCGCAGAGACGCTGACGAGGATCCTAGACTGGGATGACCGGGCCACCTGCGTGCTTTTCGGCGATGGGGCGGGAGCTGCTGTTGTGGGGAAAGTGGGGGACGGAAGAGGCATAATCTCCACCTATATCGGCAGCGACGGCAGCCTCTACGAGCTGCTGCTGCAGCCGGCCGGCGGGACGCGAATGCCGGCGAGCGAGGAGACGCTGAAGAACAAGATGCATCATGTCCATATGCAGGGAAACACGCTCTTCAAATACGCGGTCAAGGCCATGGGTGACGCCGCCATGAAGACCCTGACCGATGCCGGTTACAGCGGCGACGAACTGGATTTGCTCATACCCCATCAGGCTAACTTGAGGATTATTGACGCCACGGCCAGGCGCATTCACGTTCCCAAGAAGAAGGTCTTCGTGAACCTCCAGGAATACGGGAACACTTCTGCGGCGTCCATCCCGCTGGCTCTGGACGACGCAAGGCGCCAGGGAGTGTTGAAAGACGGTATGCTGATCAACCTGGTGGCGTTCGGTGCGGGGCTCACCTGGGGCAGCATTCTCATGAGATGGTAGAGACAATGGTGATTCGACATGGATAAACGGGCCGCGCTTTTCCCGGGGCAGGGTTCCCAGCAGGTAGGTATGGGGAAGGACCTGTGCGAGGGCTTTGAGGCCGCCCGGGAGACATTCGAGGAAGCCAATGAGATCCTGGGCTTCGACCTCAGGTCGATATGTTTCGAGGGGCCCGATGAGACTCTGAAACAGACCCGGTACACCCAGCCCGCGATCGTCACGCATAGCGTGGCCGCATGGAGGGTGCTCAGCGGGGGTGGTTTCTCGCCCCACTATGTGGCGGGTCACAGCGTCGGCGAGTACTCTGCGCTTGTCGCGGGCGGCGTGCTTACGTTCGCTGACGCCCTCAGACTCGTCAAGGTGCGGGCCGAGGCAATGCAGAACTGCGGCGAGGAGAATCCGGGGACGATGGCCGCCATCATAGGAATGCCGGAGGAGAAGATGGCCGGGCTTCTTGAGGGGGCGGGGGCTGCGGGCGTAATCGCCGCCGCCAACTTCAACTCCCCCGGGCAGACCGTCGTTTCGGGTGATGTCGCCGCCGTTGAGAAGGCGATCGAACTGGCTCCGTCCATGGGGGCGACGCGCGCGATAAAGCTCAATGTGAGCGGGGCGTTCCACTCACCACTGATGGAGAAGTCGGTGGCGGAGCTCTCAGCCATGTTCGGCCGGGTGGAGTTCAGGCCCGCTCGGGTCCCGGTGGTCTGCAATGTAACGGCGAAGCCGAGCACCGAGCCGCGGGAGATACAGGACCTCCTTACCCGTCAGCTCCTGAGCCCCGTGCTATGGGCCCAATCGATCGGGTTCATGATAGAGGACGGGGTGTCGAGTTTCGCCGAGGTGGGGCCCGGCAACGTGCTGTGCGGCCTGTTGAGGAGAATCGACCGGAGCGCGGGCTGTGCGCCGTGCTCGGACGTCAAGACGCTTAATGAGTTTCTCGGGGGTATCGAGGCATGATAGACCTCACGGGCAGGAACGCGATTGTGACGGGCGGGGGCCGCGGTATCGGGCGCGCGGTGTGCCTGAAGCTCGCCGGCCTCGGAGCCAATGTCGCTGTGGTAGACGTGCTCAAGGACGAGGCCGAGGCGGTTGCGGGAGAAGTTGAGGCGGCGGGAGGTAAGGCGGCCGCGATCGAGTGCGACATATCGAGAGCTGATGACGTAACGGCCATGTTCGACAAGGCGCTTGCGGAACTGGGCGGCTGTGACATACTCATAAACAACGCCGGCATCACCCGCGACAACCTGATCGCGCGCATGTCGGACGATGAATGGGATAAAGTGATAGCGGTCAATCTGAAAGGGGCTTTTAACTGCTCCCGGGCGGCCGCCAGGCATTTCATGAGGCAGCGCTCGGGCACGATTCTCAACGTATCTTCCGTGGTCGGCATAATGGGGAACGCGGGCCAGGTCAATTACTCGGCTTCGAAGGCCGGCATAATCGGCCTGACCAAATCCCTCGCCAGGGAGCTCGCCTCCAGAGGGGTGACGGTCAACGCCATTGCCCCGGGGTTCATCGACACGGAGATGACGCGATCGCTGCCCGAGAAGGCTCGGGATGCCCTCGCCTCGGCGATACCGCTTAAGAGGCTTGGAGACGCGGAAGATGTGGCCGGGCTGGTCGCGTTCCTGGTTTCCGATGCGGCCGGCTATATCACGGGCCAGGTCATAAAGATAGATGGTGGAATGGTAATGTAGCTTTCAGGAGGTGTATCCATGTCGGATGTGAACCAGAAGGTGAAGGAAATCATCATGGAGAGGCTCGGTGTGAGCGAGGAGAAGGTCACGCCTGAAGCTTCGTTCATCAACGATCTCGGCGCTGACTCGCTGGACACCGTCGAGCTCATGATGGAGCTCGAGGAGGCCTTCGGGGTCAGTATCGAGGATGAGGAAGCTGAGAAGATACAGACGGTGAAGGACGCCATCGACTATCTCGAGGCCAAGCTGGCAGACAAGTAGCGGAAGGATGAGGAGGATACCCGGGGTCTAAACCATGGAACGAAGAAGAGTAGTGATTACAGGGCTCGGCGCAGTGACCTCGATAGGTCATAACGCGGAGGACTTCTGGAAGAGTTGTCAGGAAGGCAAGTCCGGCATCCAGACCATTGCCGCCTTCGACCCTGCCCAATTCGCCAGCCAGATAGCGGGGGAGGTCAGAGGTTTTGAGGCCACGGACTTTATAGACAAGAAAGAGGCGCGCCGCATGGACAGGTGCGTCCAGTTCGGTATTGTCTCTTCCGATATGGCCATCAAGGACGCGGCCCTGGACATGTCGAAAGCGGATGCCGACAGGGTCGGATGTATCATCGGTTCGGGTATCGGGGGTATTTCCACGTTCGAGACGCAGCATGAGGTGCTCCTGAATAGAGGGCCGTCAAGGGTGAGTCCCTTCTTTGTTCCCATGATGATCATAGACATGGTGCCCGGCATGATCTCCATAAGGCACGGGCTGAAGGGTCCCAACTTCGGCGTCGTATCGGCATGCGCCTCGGCGACTCATGCCATGGGAACTTGTATGAGGATCATACAGGACGGCGATGCCGACGTCATGATAACGGGGGGAGCCGAAGCCGCGGTCACTCCCATGACGGTTGCCGGATTCTCCTCGATGAAGGCTCTATCTACCAGAAACGACGACCCGCCCGCAGCCAGCAGGCCTTTTGACGCGGAGCGCGACGGTTTCGTGATCGGGGAGGGAACCGCCATGCTCGTGTTCGAGGAGCTCGAGCACGCCAGGAAGAGGGGGGCCCGTATACTGGCCGAGCTGACCGGCTACGGCGCAACGGGCGACGCCTATCATATGACGGCTCCGGCGCCCGGAGGTGAAGGGGGCGTGAGGTCGATGAGGGCCGCGCTGAATGAGAGCGGAATCGAACCCTCCGAAGTCTCATATATCAACGCACACGGCACTTCAACGCCGCATAACGATAAGCTGGAGACTGCGGCCATCAAAACCGTCTTCGGCGATTCGGCCGGGCGCATTCCGATAAGCTCCACCAAGTCGATGATCGGCCATCTTCTGGGCGCAGGCGGAGCGGTGGAGCTGGTTGCCACAGTGCTTTCCATAAGGGACGGCAAGGTGCATCCCACGATAAACCTCGAGAATCCGGATCCCGAGTGCGATCTGGACTACGTCCCGGAAGGGGTCCGGGACGTGGACGTGCGGGTCGCGCTCACCAACTCTTTCGGCTTTGGCGGGCATAACGCTACACTGGTGATTGAGAAGTACGAGGAGTGACTCGGCGGGGAACAACATGAAATGGCTCCTCAGTTCCATTGAGGGTTTCTTCAAGGGGAGAGGGGCGACGCATGGTACAGGCGCGTCTCTATCCTTTGCCCGGCGGTTCGGCATACACTTCTCCGACCCGTCCCTTCTTGAGACGGCGCTTACACACAGGTCCTACCTGGGCGAGAATCCCGAACGCCAGTCCAACGAGAGGCTTGAGTTCCTCGGGGACGCAGTACTCGACCTCGTAGCGAGCGACCATCTATTCCGAGTAATGGAAAACGCCGACGAGGGCGGTCTGACCCGGTCCAGGTCCAGGATCGTCAACAAGAACGTGCTGGGCAAGATCGGCATGGAGCTGGGCGTGCTGGATTTGCTTCTCTACGCGCGGGAGGAGATTCATAAGGACGAGCGTGCCCTCACGGCGCTGTCGGCCGACGCTATCGAAGCCATCATAGGGGCAATATACCTGGACAGGGGATTCTCCTCCGCATACAAGTTCGTCGAGAACAGCGTCTTTCCCTGCCTGAGCGAGCTGGCGCCTGAGGACCGCCAGGTGGACTATAAGAGCCGGCTGCAGGAAATATCGCAGGCCAGGTACAAGATATTGCCCGAGTACAAGACCCTGAGGAAAGTCGGCCCCGAGCACAGGAAAGTCTTCCACGTAAGCGTGCTCCTCAAGAAGAGGCCGTTTGGAGAGGGCTTCGGCAGGAGCAAGAAAGAGGCTGAGCAGGCAGCCGCCAGGCAGGCGATTGAGCAGATTGAGGAGCATACTGAGGATTCGCCGGATCCCGGCGGATCCAAATTGACTTGACAGCCGCCCTTTTTCTCAAATAGATTCCAAGTAACAGCCTGCAATTACCTTATTTAGCAACTCACCAAGGAGGTTGGGAAGTCATGCGTATAGGTGTGCTTACAGGTGGGGGGGACTGCCCGGGCCTGAACGCGGTGATTCGGGCGGTCGTCAGGAAGGCCATGATGCAGTACGGGTGGGAAGTGATGGGCATCAAGAACGGCTGGTCGGGCTATCTTCACATGGACGTCGAAGCGCTGGACCTGGGCCGGGTTTCCGGTATCCTCCCTAAGGGGGGCACCATACTCGGCACAAGCCGTACCAATCCCTTCAAGACGGAGGGAGCGCAGGAGAAAATCATAGAGAATACCAAGACGCTCGGCATAGACGCGACCGTCGCGATAGGAGGGGAAGACACGATCGGGGTAGCTTACGGCCTCTATAAGATGGGCCTTCCGATGGTCGGATGCCCCAAGACCATAGATAACGACCTGGGCGGCACCGATTACACCTTCGGTTTCGACACGGCAATCAACATAGCCACGGAGGCCATCGACCGGCTGCATACCACGGCCGAATCCCATCACCGCGTGATGGTGGTGGAGGTCATGGGGCGCCACACGGGCTGGATCGCCGTATACGCGGGAATCGCGGGCGGAGCCGACGTCATTCTCATTCCCGAGCGGCCCTTCGAAATCGAGGAAGTCTGTGATCTTATAAGGAAGAGGCATGCCCGGGGAAAGAGCTTCAGTATCGTCGTGGTGGCGGAGGGCGCCGAGTTCAAGACCTCGGGTGACGACGAGTCCAGCATAGTGGTCCAGGACGCACCCCTTGACGACTTCGGCCACGTCAGGCTCGGGGGTGTGGGAAGCGTTGTCGGGCGTGAGATAGAGAAAAGAACCGGCTATGAAACAAGGGTCTCGGTTCTCGGTTACGTGCAGCGCGGCGGGACGCCCACCGCGTTTGACAGGGTTCTCGCGACGCGCTTCGGCGCCGGGGCGGTGGAACTGGTGAAGACGGGGAAGTTCGGGAATATGGTCGCGCTGAGCGGCAACAAGATTATCGCCGTGAGCATGGAAGAGGCGCTGAAGATGAAGACAGTGGACAGTGACCTGTATGAATTGGCCGGTCTGTTCTTCGGCTAGCCCGGGAGGTATGTGATGGCTCTGGTTTCATCCAAGGAGATTCTGGTTCCGGCCAGGGATGGCGGCTACGCGGTCGGGGCCTTCAACACCAGCAATCTGGAGATCACACAGGCGATTGTCGAGGCCGCCCGGGAGCTTGGATCGCCGGTGCTCGTTGCGACCTCATCGTCCGCGATAAAGTACGCAGGCTTCGACAATATCTACTGCACGGTGAAGAACCTCGCCGATGAGCTTGACGTGAAAGTGGCCCTTCATCTTGACCACGGGGCCGACCTCGAGATCTGCCAGGCCTGCCTCGACCATGGCTGGACTTCGCTCATGATAGACGCCTCCAAGCACAGCTTCGAGAAGAACATAGAAATTACCAGGAGCGTCGTCGAGGCCGCGCGCAGGTTCGACGTGCCCGTGGAGGCCGAGCTGGGAAAACTCACGGGCATCGAGGACGAAGTCGTGGTCAAGGAGAGAGACGCCTCGCTGACAGACCCGGACCAGGCAGTGGAGTTCGTGGAGAAGACCGGCTGCGATTACCTGGCAGTCGCCATCGGCACTTCGCATGGGGCGTACAAGTTCAAGGGCGAGCCGAGGCTGGACATAGACCGCCTTACCGAAATAGCCTCGAAGGTGGACATACCGCTGGTCCTGCACGGGGCGTCGTCAGTGCCGCCTGAAGTCCTGGAGCGGGCCTCCAGGTACGGGGCCAAACTCCCGGGGGCCAAAGGCGTACCCCTTGACGCCATCAGGGAGGCAATCGGCCACGGGATCGCCAAGATAAACATTGATACTGATCTCCGCCTGGCCTTCACCGGCGCGGTGCGACAGGTACTCACGGACAGCCCGGAGGTATTCGACCCCCGCAAGATAATCGGCGAGGGGCGCGAGGCCATAAAGCAGGTGGTCAGGTCAAAGATGGAGGCATTCGGCAGCGCCGGTAAGGCTTAGCGCCCGGACGGCGCGGGCCGCCGCTATAGATCAGGGCAGGGAATTCTTAAAAAAGAGGATGCCCGGAAGGGAGGACCAGGATGGCAGTAAGGTGTGCGATCAACGGCTTCGGTAGAATCGGAAGGCTCGTCCTGAGAGCCGGGCTTGACGATCCGGATTTCGAGTTCGTCGCGGTAAACGATATAACTGACGCCAAGACGCTGGCGTATCTGGTCAAGTACGATAGCGTTCACGGTATCTGGGACAAGGAAGTCACAGCCGGGAGCGATTCCATCACCGCGGGCGGCATGGAGATCAAGGTATTCAGCGAGAAAGACCCCGCCAGACTTCCCTGGAAGGACCTGGGCATCGACGTGGTCGTTGAGTCCACGGGCAAGTTCAGGACGCCGGAGGACGCGGCCAAGCACATCGAAGGCGGCGCCAGAAAGGTGCTGATCTCGGCGCCCTGGAAGGGAAAAAAGAGTGATGATGTGCTCACCGTCGTCATGGGGGTTAACGACGGCCTCTATGACCCCAAGAAACACAACATGCTCTCGACGGCTTCATGCACCACCAATTGCCTTGCGCCGGTCTGCAAGGTGCTCAATGACAATTTCAGCATAGTCAAAGGTCAGATGACAACGGTTCACGCCTACACCAACGACCAGAAGATCCTGGACCTTCCGCACAGCGACCTGCGCAGGGCGAGAGCGGCGGGCGTCTCCATCATCCCCACGTCGACCGGCGCGGCCAAGGCCATCGGGCTGGTTATCCCCGAACTCGACGGCAAGCTCTCGGCCATAGCCATGAGAGTGCCCACGGCAGACGGCTCGGTCGTCGACCTCAACGTGGAGGTGGGGAAATCGACGACGGCGGAGGATATAAACGCGGCGTTCAAGAAGGCCAGCGAGACGGCGCCCCTAAAGGGCTATCTCCAGTACGCCACGGACCCGCTTGTCTCCATAGACATTGTGGGGAATCCCCATTCCTCGATTTTCGACTCGGGCATGACCAGCGTCTCCGGCGGCAATCTCGTCAAGGTGATCTCCTGGTATGACAATGAGTGGGGCTACGCCAACCGCATGGTGGACATGATGAACCTCATGGCCAAGGGCTAGAGGAAAGGCGGCAGAATGACAGGAAGCAGGTACTTCGAGAACAAGATGACCGTGAAGGATGTCGACTGCGCAGGCAAGAGAGTGCTCGTCCGTGTGGACTTCAACGTCCCGCTGGGCAAGGACGGCGGGGTAGCCGACGATTTCCGGATCAGGTCGGCGCTTCCTACCTTAGAGTACATTCTCAAGCAAGGCTCGCAACTCATTTTAATGTCGCATCTTGGCCGGCCCAAGGGTAAGCGGGTTCCCGACCTGTCGCTGGCGCCGGTGCGGGAGGCGCTGGAGTCGCTGCTCAAGGTCAGGGTCGAGTTCGCCGGGGACTGCATCGGGTCCGAGGTGGAAGCGGCGGCGGCCTCGCTGGCCGCGGGAGAGGTTCTCCTTCTTGAGAATCTCCGGTTTCATTCGGAGGAGACCGACAACGACCCCGAGTTCGCGAAGCAGCTCGCGGCCCTCGCTGATATTTACGTAAACGACGCTTTCGGCACGGCTCATCGCGCCCACGCGTCGACCGAGGGCATCACCCATTTCATCTCGCCCGCGGTCGCCGGATTCCTGCTTATGAAGGAGATCGAGTTTCTGGGAGGAGTGCTGGTCAAACCCGAGAAGCCCTTTATCGCCATTCTCGGAGGGGCCAAGGTATCGGGCAAGATAGACGTGATCAAGAACCTCATGGACAAGGTCGACGGCATGCTCATAGGCGGGGGAATGGCAAATACATTCCTCAAAGCCGAGGGCGCCGAGATAGGCTCCTCGCTCTTCGAGGAGTCCTCGCTGGGCCTGGCGGGCGAGATCATGAAGATGGCCGAGTCCAGACAGGTCAAGTTTCTGCTTCCGGTGGACTACATTGCCGCCGACAGGGTTGAAGAGGGAGCGGCGACGACGGTGATAGAGCCCGGCCAGGACGTGCCCGTTGGTTACTCTCTCGTGGACGTGGGCCCGGCGACCGTGGCCCTGTTCGGAGAGGAAGTCAGGCGGGCGCGCACGGTATTCTGGAACGGCCCTATGGGAATCTTCGAAGTGGAGGACTTCTCTGGCGGAACCGTCGGCCTTTCGAAAGCAGTGGCCGAGGCGACGGCGGGCGGCACCGTGTCCATACTCGGCGGGGGCGACACAGCCAGCGCCGCCAGGAAGGCCGGGGTGGCCGACATGATGACCCATATATCCACGGGGGGCGGGGCCTCCCTGGAGTTCGTGGAAGGCAAGCAACTGCCGGGCATCGCGGCCCTTACGGGGAGAGGGGAGGTCTAGGCTTTGAATCTTGAAGTGCGCAAGCCCATCATCGCCGGTAACTGGAAGATGAACAAGACCATAGCCGGGGCCCGCAGCCTGGCCATAGAGGTCAAGAACAAGACGCTCAATCTCACCGACAGCGTTGAGGTAGTGGTCTGTCCGACCTTCACCGCGCTTGCGGCCGTTGCGGATGTGCTCAAGGGAAGTGGGGTCTGGCTGGGCGCCCAGAACCTCTACTGGGAGGAAAAGGGCGCGTATACCGGCGAGATCTCCGCGGGCATGCTGGTGGACGCGGGCTGCCGCTACGTAATACTCGGCCATTCCGAGCGCAGGAAGTATTTCGGTGAGACCGACGAGGGCGTCTCCAGGAAGGCTCATGCAGCGCTGGGGGCGGGCCTCAGTCCGTTCATATGCGTCGGCGAGACGCTTGATGAGCGGGAAGCCGGTGTGATGAAGGACGTGATCCGGGGACAGGTGCTCGGCTCGTTAAGAGACCTGAGCGAGGAGGATATCCTGCACGCGGTGCTGGCTTACGAGCCGGTCTGGGCAATAGGCACCGGCAAGACCGCCACACCCGAGGGGGCCCAGGAGGTCCATGCGTTCATAAGGAATATCCTGATTGACCTCTATGGCTTAGAGGTTGCGCTAAGGGTTCGTATACAGTATGGTGGTAGTGTCAAGCCGGATAACGTAAAGGACCTCATGGCTCAGCCCGATATAGACGGGGCTCTCGTCGGGGGCGCGAGTCTTGAGGCCGATTCGTTTGCGAAACTAGTTGCCTATAAGGGAGGCGATAAATAGACAATGCTTCAAGTGTTCTATTTCATCCATGTTCTCATCTGCATCGCGCTCGTAATCGTGGTGCTGCTTCAAACGGGTAAAGGCGCCGGCCTGGCGAGCGTATTCGGCTCGGCCGGTGGCGGTGGCGGAGGCGATACCCTGTTCGGCAGCAAGGGCTTCGGCGGTATGCTCGCGAAGGTGACCGGCGTGCTGGCGGTGCTGTTCATGGTGTCCTCCATCAGCCTGAGCCTCATTCCGATGAGCCGCGAATCCGCCCAGGATAGCGTGCTGGACAGGCTGGAGGGACCGGCGCCCGGGGCCCCGGTTCAGCAGCAGGCCCCGCCGCCCGCCCAGACGCCGGTTGAAGAGACGGCGCCTGAGGCGGAGACGCCTGGCGAACAGCCCGCGGAGGCGCCATCCGGAGGCGAGTAGCAGACAGTCTCCTGTTGACTGGAAGTACTCGCTGACTTAATATATGTTCGCTTTCCAAGCGTATGCCGGGGTGGTGGAACTGGTAGACACGTGCGCTTGAGGGGCGTATGGGTTCGCCCGTGGGGGTTCAAATCCCCCTCCCGGCACCACTCCTCCGGGGTCATCATCCGGGGTCAGGTCTTGAAATGCACATCACACTCAGCGCGGACGCGAAGGCGTTCCGCCGAGGCTTCGTGTTGTAAAGAAGCCACCGGTGGAAAGCCGGGCAAACCGATGCGGTTTCCGGGATTCAGGCCTTGAAATGCACATTACCGGGAGGTCATTCTGCCTGACGATGAAGTGGTGATCACGCGGAGTACGGATATGGCTCCGGCAGAGACCAGGAGGAAGGGTCTCTTCGAGCGGCTTCTTCTCTCGGCCGACGACAGCCTATACCAGAATGTCGTTCTGTTCGACGCGCGGGAGGGCATGGAGGTCGAATATCACGCCATCGTGACCGGCGAGAGCCTCTTCATTATGAGCGGCGTGCACGAAGTCATACTCGAAGACCGCAGGGAGACCCTCACGGCCGGCGACATCGTATACTTCCCGCCGGGGTCGGAGCACGGCATGAAGTGCGTCGAAGCCGGCCGGTACCTGGCAATTTTCGCTCCCTCCAAAGCGGCCCTCAGCGAATAAAGAGGGCACCCCTCACGGGATGCCCTTTGAGTTCTTTTTTCATTCCGGGCTGCGCGCCCGGCGGTCCCCTAAATTCCCATCTCCCTGTAGAGAGCCTGCAGCTCCGCGATCTTATCTTCCAGCATGGTGAATCCCGATGACAGGACATCCGGGTCGAACATGTCGACGCCGGTGGTCTCCTTGACGATCTCGGGAGCGGGGCTGTCAAACCCTGACTCGAGAAGGGCGATGTACTTGTCGACGAATCCCGGCTCGGTGAGGATCTTCTCGGTGAAAACCATCGCCAGGGCCTGGGCGAAAACGTAATGCACGTAGTACATCGGGGATTCCCAGTAGTGGCTGATCAGGGACCAGACGTTCTTGTACTCAGGATGCAGGTCGTAGTAGATGCTGTACGGGGTGACCGTCTCCCAGGCCAGCTCGTCCAGATCATCAGGGCCTTTGATCGAATCGTCCTCGATGCCTTCATAGATCTTGAGCTCGAGATGGGCGAACATGTTGTTCGTCAGCAGGCCGAGGATGTTCTCAAGGAACTGCTCCAGGTAGTATGTCTTGGTCTTGAGGTCGCTTTCATTCTCATAGAGGTAGAGCATGAGCAGAAGCTCGTTGGTCATGGCCGCGGCCTCGGTCACATAGGAGGGCCCGTCGGTGTAAGTCGGGAGTACGCCGGTCTTGCCCTGAATGGTGTGGTGCACGGCGTGGCCGCTCTCATGCGCCAGGCCGGATATGTCACTCAGGTAACCGTTATAGCTGAAAGAGAAGAACAGCCAGGTCCCCCTGGGCCAACCCGTCGCGAACATGCCCGTGACCCGCTTATCGCCGCCCACTATGTCCAGCCGGTGATTGGCCGGTTCCAGGAGCTTCCCGAGTTCGAGGAGATACTCCTCTCCGAGCGGCGAGAGCGACTGCTTGATTATGCCGGTTGCCTCGGTGATCGTGAAATGCGGCGTTACAAAGTCCTCGGGCTCGGCCGTCCTGTCCCAGATATAAAGGGTGTCATAGCCCGTAGCGGCCTTGATCTTCCTCGCCTTGACCTTATCGTATTCCTCCCTTATGTAGGCGTGCTCTGCGATCTCATCATAGTAGGCGGAGACGCCGTCGTAGGTGAGGAAGTCCTCGAAAAACTTGGAGTCCGGGTAGTTCCTGTAGCCGCGCATGGTGGCTACCTTGTCGTTGGCCTCGATGGCCTTTATGAGATTGAGGGCATAGAGATCGCGCTGCTCCGCCATGCTCCCGAAATAGCCCTCCCAGGCCCGTCTCCGAATGCTCCTGTCTTTGTTATTTATCAATGCGGAGTAGTTGATGTTGGTATTGAGCGTATCCCCGTCCACGACTATGTCCGGGAAGTCGGTCCTGTCAATGCAGGCCTGATAGAGCCGCTCCGACCAGCCCGTAAGATAAGGATAGAGCTCCGAAATCGTCTCCTCTCTCGGAAGCTCCAGCGTGTAAGGAATGAACCTCCTGGCCTGTTCGATGGCGAAAGCGAAGTCCTTGAGCTCGGGTTTCTCCCGGTAGAATCTCTCGAGGGTCGCGTCGTCTATGGTCTGTGTCTCGGTCATGACGAACTGGATCCTGGCGTCTAGCTCTCCCGAGGCCTGGTTGATTTTCTCATAGTACTCGTATTTATCCGTGTTTGTCGCGAAGGTGAGATAAGAGAATACCCAGAGCTTCCACCAGGTGGGGATTACCTCGTCACTCACCTGATAGGCCCTGTAGAGATTGTCGGCCGAATCTCCCAGCTTGCCCTTGAGGGCCGCCAGTTCGTCTATCTTCCCGGTGAGCCACTCAAGGTCGGCCTCAAACGCGGCATCATCGGCATAGAACATTCCGCTCAGGTCGAACTTGTAAGCGCCGCGGAGGTCGGCGGGTATGGCCTCGAAGTCCTCGGCGACAGCCGCGGCGGCGAGCGCCGCGAGGCATACAATCAGCAGGATGACACGCTTCCCCATTATTCGCTCCTTTCGTCAGGGGTTGATTCGGATCGGGGTACTCCATAGTCTATTCAATTAGCCCACAGTGGGCAAGCCTTTTGCTCGGCCGCCGCAACCCGCTTGACACAAGGGGGTTGGCGGGGTGATAATGCTACAAGCTCAAAGCCAAAAGAGGAGGTCCCGAGCCATGAGGAGAAGCCTGATGGGCCTGATTGCCGCGTCCGCCTTAATGGCCGCGATTCCATCAATCTCGTTCTCGCTGGGTCTGGGCGTCGTAGCCGGTGAGCCCACGGGAGTCAGTTTCAAGCAATGGCTGGCGGGCGGGAACGCGGTCGACGGCGCGCTTGCATGGTCTTTCGACGGCCCGGACGCTTTTGCCGTTCACATGGATTATCTCTACCATATGACAAGCGCGGGAGACGTCAGAATCCCCGGATGGAAATTCTACCTCGGGATCGGCGGGAGACTGAAGCTGGAGGAAGATGACAGCCGCCTGGGCGTGCGGGTGCCCCTGGGCATAAACTACCTCTTCAGGTCTTCGCCATTTGACTTCTTCATGGAGATGGGACCCATAATGGACCTGGCTCCGGCGACCGAGTTCACCATGAGCTTCGGGGTGGGCATACGCTACTTCTTCGGGCAGCCCTGGAAGACGGACATCCTTAAATAGCGAGGCCGGTGAGATGGGGACGTTCGCATGCGGTTACGTCGCGGTGGCCGGGAGACCCAACGTCGGCAAGTCCACGCTGACGAACAAGCTCCTCAACTTCCCGCTTTCGATCGTGACCCGCAAGCCCCAGACCACGAGGCAGAGACTGCTGGGGATTCTCACCGGCGAGGAATATCAGGTCATCTTCCTGGACACGCCCGGCATGCTCGTGCCCAGATACGCTCTCCAGAAGGTCATGAACGAGGCGGCCTGGGCTGCCGTAGAGGACGCCGACGTGGTTCTGCTTCTCACCGAGCCGGTCGCCGATGACTTCGACGGCGAGACGAATATACTGGACAGGCTCAGGAAGCTCGGCAAGAAGGTCATCCTCGCCATTAACAAGATCGACCTCATATCCAAGCCTTCGCTGCTTCCCCTGACCGAGCACTTCATGGGGCTCTATCCGTTCGAGGAGATAGTCCCCGTATCCGCCCTGAAGAGCGACGGCCTCGACATACTCAAGCAGGCCATCATAGCCGCCCTGCCCGAGCAGGCGCCTTTCTACCCGCCCGATGAGATAACCGACAAACCCATGCGCTTCTTCGCCGGCGAGATAGTCCGGCAGAAGGTATTCGAGCTCTACGGCGAGGAGATCCCCTACTCGGTTGCCGCCGTCGTGGACGAATACAAGGAGAGGGAGGGGAGCAAGGACTACATAAGGGTGGACGTCATAGCCGAGCGGGACACACAGAAGGCGATACTGATAGGCAGGAAGGGCGAAGCCGTCAAGAAACTCGGCCGGGCCGCGAGAGAGGCGATAGAGGCCTTCGTGGGGAAGCCCGTTTTTCTCGAGATCCGCGTCCAGGTCAGGAAGAACTGGCGCAAGGATGAGAATTCAGCCAGGCGCTACGGTCATCAGTAAGCGGATATGCAGCGGCGGTGCCGCTAATACATGAGAAAAGGGGTGGTCGGCAGACCACCCCTTGTAAGCAAGTCTCCGGTACAGCCTACAGCTTGGTCTCGGCGACGGCCTTCTTAACCGCCTCCAGAGAATTGCCCAGCGCTTCCTTCTCCTCGTCGGTGAGTTTGATCTCGAAGATCTTCTCGACACCGCCCGCGCCGATCATGACCGGCACGCCGATGAAGAACCCCTTTATCCCGTACTCGCCTTCGCAGAGCGCGGCGCAGGGGAATATGCGCTTCTTATCCTTGAGATAGGACTCGGCCATTGAGATTGAGCTCGCGGCCGGGCTGAAGAAAGCGCTGCCGGTCTTGAGGAGACCGACGATCTCGGTGCCGGCCTTCCTGGTGCGCGTCACTATGGCCTCTATCTTGTCTTCAGACAGAAGCTCGGTAAGCGGTATGCCGCCAACGGTGACAAGCCTGGGAAGCGGAACCATCGTGGGTCCGTGGCCGCCAAGCACCGTGCCCCCGATGTCCTCCACCGAGCAGCCGAGCTCCATCGCCACGAAGGAGCGGAACCTGCCCGTGTCGAGCACGCCCGCCATGCCGACCACGCGGTTCTTCGGAAAGCCCGTGAGCTTGTAGAACGAGTAGACCATGGCGTCGAGCGGGTTGGTGACCAGAATGTTGAACGAATCGGGTGCGTACTTCTTAACGTTTTCAGCGACATTGGTGATGATCTTGATGTTGGTATCCAGGAGGTCTTCCCTGGACATACCGGGCTTCCTGGGCAGGCCCGCCGTAATGATGTTGACGTCCGAGCCCTTGATCTGTGACCAGTCGGCCGTTCCCGTGAGCTTGACATCGCAGCCGAGAATAGGCGTCGACTCTGTGATGTCGAGCGCCTTGCCCTGGACGACGCTCTCAACATCCGGGATATCGACGATGGTTATGTCTCCCATTTCCTTCTGGGCAGCCAGGAGAGCCAGGATGCCGCCAATCTGCCCACCACCAATCAAACAAATCTTCTTCCGCGCCACTTCTAAACCTCCTTCTGAGTTGGCGTCCCTTCCACCTACGCAAACAAGGAATTCTACCAATGGGGGAGGGGATTGGCAACAGGTTTCGAGTGCCTTTTATTTGCCCCCCGGGCGTTCTCATGCAGGGCCGCTTGCGTTCTCCGGTCAGGCCCTGTAGCGGACGAACTCCCTCGTTCTGGCCAGCAGCGTGAGCGAAACCGCGAGGCTCGCAACGCCGCCGATACGGAACGCGTTTACCACCCCGAGCCACTCGGCTATGCGCCCCGACACGAGGTTGCCAAACGGCATGGAACCCAGGAAGACCAGAACATAGAAACTCATAATCCTGCCGCGCATGCGGTCGGGGATAGCCGTCTGGACAAGCGTGTTCATGCTCGCCGTCATCAATATCATTACCATGCCCATCAGAAAGCAGAGCACCGAGGCCACCGCGAAGCTGCGGGCGAACGACACCAGTATAATGACTGTGGGGAACAGTACGACGCCGCTGCTCGCCAGCACTCCCTTCTGCCTGACATTCCCCAGGGACGCCACGACAAGCGCCGAGAGCAGAGCGCCGGCTCCAACGGACGCCATGAGCCCGGCGTAGGTCCCCGAGCCGCCTCTCAATACGACATCGGCGAAGACGGGCAGAAGCGTGCCGTATGAGAAGGTGAAGAGGCTCGCGAAGGCGATTATGGTGATGCCGGTTCTCACGACCGGGTGGTTGCGGACGAAGCTGAGACCTTCCTTGAGCTCCTCCCAGTGGCTGCCGCGGTCTTCCACTTTCTCCATGGGAGGGAGGCGCATCTGGAGATAAGCTGCAATGACCGCGAGATAGGTGACGCCGTTAATGAGAAAGCAGCCGCCCGTTCCTATGTATTTGATCAGTATCCCCGCGAGCGCCGGGCCCACCAGCCTTGCCGCGTTGAATATGGTGGAATTGAGGGCTATCGCGTTCATGAGGTCCTCTTCGCCCACGAGCTCCTTATAAAAACTCTGCCGCGTCGGGGCGTCGAACGAGTGGGTCGCCCCCGCCAGCGCCCCCAGCACGACCACGTGCCAGAAAGTCACCCTTCCGGAGAGCGTAAGCCCGGCCAGGATGAAAGCCAGCACCATGGATATGACCTGGGTCACGATGAGTATGCGGCGCTTCTCTATCCTGTCGGCGAGCACCCCGGCAGTCAGGGAAAGGAAGATGACCGGGAGCCGGGTCGCGAAGCCGACCACCCCCAGGGCGAAAGCGGAACGGGTGATCTCGTAAACCAGCCAGCCCTGGGCGACCCACTGCATCCACGTGCCGCTCAGGGAAGTGACCTGGCCGAAGAAAAAGAGCCGGTAATTGCGATGCCGCAGCGCGGCGAATGTTCTCCACCTGGAGACAACGCCGCCCGGCGCGGCCTCTGGCCTCGAGCCTGTCCGGCCGGGGACGGGTGTCTTCTCAGGCGTTACTGAGCCCACGTGCCTATCTTCATTGCGATGACGGTGACGAGCTTCACCAGATGGTCGAAGTCCCTGAGGCTCATTACCTCAACCGGCGAATGCACGTATCTGACCGGCACGGCGAGCGCGATCATCGCGGCCCCGTGCGTCTGGATGGCGGCCCCGTCCGTCGCGCCGCTCGTAACCGCGACCTGCGTGGGTATATTCGTCTTCTTCGCGACTTTGCCCACGTTCTCCATCATCGTCCTGGACGCGAATGCCATGCGGTCGAGCATGCGGAGCACGGGCCCGCCTCCGACTTCCACCGCGGAGAGGTGGTAGTCTACCATCGGCGCGTCCCCGGTCGTACAGGAGTCGATGGCCACCGCGAAGTCGGGTTTAAGCCGGTTACCCAGCGCCTGGGCCCCCCTGAGACCGAGCTCCTCCTGCACGGACCACGCGAAGGTGACGCGGTGCCTGAGTTTGGATACGTCGAGCGCGTCGAGCGCCATGATAAGAGCCGCGCAACCCATCCTGTCGTCCAGGGCGCGGGTCGCCACGAGATGGTTCTCGAGCAGGGAGAAGTGCTTTCTCATTATTATCGGGCAGAGTTTGGTGATCCCGAGGGCCTCGGTTTCATCGTCGGACCTGGTCCCCACGTCGATGAAGATGTCTTCGACCGGTATCACGCGGGACATCTCGCCCGCGCGGTCTTTCATGAGATGGGGAGGCTTGAGGCCTATGACCCCGGGTACGGGCGTCTTGCGGCCCCGGGCGTATATATCGACGGTTCTCCCGACGAGAATGCGGTCGTCGATTCCGCCTACCTTCCTGGCGCGCACGTAACCGTTGTTCTCAATATGGCTCACAATCAGCCCGATCTCGTCCATGTGGGCTACGAATATGGCGTGCCTGTCACCCTTGCCGAGCGTGAGCGTGAGATTGCCGAGGTTATCGACCTCGGTCCTGCCGTGCTTTTTAACCTTGTCCTCTATGAGTTCCCGGACCGGGTCCTCCCAGCCGGATACGCCGGGAGCGAAAATGAGCTCTCTGAGAAGTTCGACATGCTTCCTGAATTTGCCCTTCACCATTGGATCACCCCCGTCAGGCGTTGGAGTATAAATTCTATCGGGTGTGGGTGGCCTGGTCAAGCCCCGGCGAAGGTGTGCGGCCGGTCACAGAGGGCGGATGCATGGGGGCGGCAGGCGGGAGAACGGCAAGCACCCATAGGCCTTGCTCAGGCAGGTCTTGCTCAGGCAGGCAATGCACCGGCGGGCCATGGGCCGGCTGCGTCTGTCCGGGTGCGGCGTGCCGGTAGGGAAGCGCCTGCCGCTACAGACGGTTCAGCATGTCCTTCGATTTGGTTCTGATATAGGTGTAGTTGATATCGACCAGGCCGTTATAATCCGCGGCCTTCGCGCAGTATTCCCTGGACTTCTCGATGTCTCCCCTGCCCCTGTACGCAAGTGACAGCCTGTAGAGATTGTAAGCGTTCAGCTGACTCGCCTGCTCGAGTTCCCGGGCAGCAAGGTCAAAGTCCTCTTCTGCCAGCGCAATCATGCCCGCAAGCTGATGAGCCAGGCGCACCTGGTTCGGGTTGCCCAGCGCCTCGACCTCTTCCCGGTACTGCCCGGCCTTGGCTCTGGCGGATGCCAGGTCTCCCAGCTTTATATCGACGCGCGCGGAGTTATAGAGAAAATTCCTTTTGCTGTTGTCCTTGACCTCATCGGACAGGTCGGAAGATCTGACCACTTCGGCGGCCTGCTCATAATTGGCCAGCGCCTCGTCATACTTGCCCCACTCAAGCAGAATATTGCCGATGAGGTTGAGGTCGGCACCCATCGCCCCCGCGTCGTCTATTCGCTCCGCCAGCGCGTACTGCTTTCTGATCTCCTCAATCGCATCTGCCATCATGCCCTCGTCGATAAAGGAAACCGCCATTGCGAAGTGCGCCGTGCGGCGCTCGCCGTCATTGCGGGCTATGGCGTAAAGCTCATCGATCTGCTTTCGCGCGTCGGCATGCCGGTTCTTGAAGTTGAGATTGGTAGCTATGCCCAGATGCGACGCCACGAAGTTGGGGTCGATCTCAAGCGCCTTGCGATACTGCTCTATGGATTCATCGAATTTCCCCATCTTCATAAGGAGCTCCGCATAGGAATCATATGGATTGGGGTCGTCCGGTATGAGCTCGACGTACTTCATGAATGCCTTTTCCGCTTCATCGTAGTTCTGGAGGAATCTGTGCGCATAGCCCAGCTGGTTGTAAACCGGAGAGAAGCCGGGATTGATCTCGGTCGCCAGCGCGTATTCCCCGATGGCGGCCTCGAACTCCTGCTGGGTGAAATAATGGTTGCCCAGCAGGCCATGGGCCCTCTCGTCGCGCGGGTAGGCCTCTACAAGCTGCGTATAGAGGTCTCTCTGCTGCATGATGAAGGCGTTTATGCCCGCTTCGATTCCCAGGATGTTAAGCCTCTCGCCCTCTGACACCTCGTCGGCCAGGGCCCGCGCCCTGTCGAAGTTCTCAAAGAAGCCCTTCGTCGTGGGAGAGACGAGCGCGAGATTGAGGTAGGCCATTGCGAAATCGGGGTCTTCGGCAATCGCCTTGTCGAAGAACTCTATGGACTCCTGTCCCCTCAGTTTCTCGGCCAGCTCCCGCCCCTCGAGGTAGTATTCCAGGGCGGTGTCGGAACTTGTGGTAATGGGCATTTTGCCGCTCTCACCGCAGCCGGCACATAATATCAGTGCCAGGACCGTACTTAAAGAGAAACACACAATAGCGATATATCGACCACCGCGTTCCATGACTTCCTCCCGTCCAGAGTGAAAGTGCGGCCGGCGCGGCCGGAACTCGCTGCCATGCTATGCCAATTCCCGGCCATGGATCATACAGGGGATGTTGCTGATTCCAGAATAGACTATACGAACATGTCCGGAGTGGTGTCAAGTGGGGGACGGAAGCCTCCTTTCAGAGTCCTGGATTGCAATTCCGAACGCCCCGCCGGTACTGGATATCAATGCAGGGCGACGCCTGTAGGAATATGTGGGTAGAGTGGCAGCGAATGGCCGAAGGACTTTCACTACGCGGGAGGGCTGCCAATGGGAAGGAGGAACGAGTGAGACGATTTGTGTCCGACGAGTTCTTCCGCGAAGGCCATGTGAGTTTCGAGAAGTTGGGATCTGAAGACCCGCGCAAAGAAAGGAGACAAAGTCTATGAAACGGTCTTACCTGGTTGCGGCCCTGTTCATATCTGCAGGGATCACAGGTCTCTTGTCTGCTTCATTCATCTCCGAGGCGGCGACCGAGAGTCCGCTTACAGGCGACTACCTGTTTGACAATCTGGACAGGGGGGCGAGATTCCTGGCGCACGTATACGAGAACGACGGTGACCTTTACGCGATGCTGGACATCGCGGACGCGCCCATGAAGCTGGAACTCCGGGACGCCGGGAACAAGGAGTACAGGGCGGTGCTCAAGACCACAAAGGACTTCACCGTCAGGTTCATGAAAGGCGACAGCGGGGAGTTCGATCGCCTGCACCTCGAATGCGGCACCTATGACCTGGATATGACGGGCAAGAGGATCGCAGAGGACATAATGAGGCTGAGGGAGTACCATGCCCGGCCGCCTCAGCCCTACGCCTATAAGAAACCCCTGGAAGTGGAGGGGGGATGGGAGGTGGCGTCCCTTGATGAAGTGGGTATGGGCGCGGAACACCTTGATCAGATGATGAACGACATCTACGCCAACTACGACTACGTCCACAGTATTCTGATCGTCAAGGACGGCAAGCTGGTTTTCGAGGAATACATGAACGGCTGGGATCCCCTTCGACTTCACAGGCTGCAATCCGTAACCAAGAGTGTGACCGCCACTCTGGTAGGGCTCGCCGTTCGGGAGGGATTCATCGGGGACCTCGGGGATCCCCTTTATGAGTATCTTCCCGAGTACTCCGCACTCTTCGATGAAGCCAAGAAGGAGATTACAATAGAGCATCTGCTTACCATGTCCGCCGGTTTCGATTGGAACGAACTCGAGACGTATTATGCCGACCCGGAGGCCTGTGACGCACATATCGCCGGCGCCAGCGGCGACTTCATAAAGTTCGTGCTCGAGCGTCCGATAGTGAACGAGCCCGGAACCAGGTGGTATTACAACAGCGGATACCCCAACATGCTGGGCTATATCATCGAGCAGGAATCGGGAAGGAAACTCCTCGAGTTCGCCTTCGAGTATCTGTTCGAGCCCATCGGAATAAGGAGGGCCTACTGGCAGCCGACTGTGGGCGAGGGGCGCCCCAGCTGCGCAGGGGGCCTGAGGCTCATGTCGAGAGACATGGCGAGATACGGCCAGCTTCACCTTATGAACGGCAAGTGGGGTGGCGAACAGGTCCTGCCTCGCGATTTTGTTGCGGCTTCGACGAGCCCGCTAATAGAGACCGGCCTGGACGGCGCTTACGGGTACTTCTGGTGGACACATGAGCAGGAGGAGTTCTCGGCGTACCTTGCCAGCGGCACGGGAGGGCAGTACATCGTATGTATCCCGGCCCTGAACGTGGTGGTTGTGACAACCGCCGTCTATCACACTGACAAAAGCGACGAAGTTGTCGGATTGCTTCTGAAGTACGTGGTGCCGGCTCTTCTATGAGGTCCGGATAAGGGCCGTCGTCAAGTGCGCGTCAACTCTCTTGTCCAGGGCTCCAGGAGTTGGTAATCGCGGAAGCCCATCGAGGCGTACGTGGCGTGGGCCCCGGCGCTATAGGACCCGACGAAGGCCCTGGTCGCCCCGAGGTGCTTCAGTCTCTTGAGGCCCTCGCACATGACGGCCTTTGCGAGGCCGCGCTTCTGATGCTCGGGGACGGTCCCCACGGGCTCGAAAGCGCCCGTGCGCGTCACGTCATCGAACCAGACGGTGGCGAAGGTGGCGATCTCGCCGGCCGGCGCCACCGCGACAATGTCAAGGTCACGGCGGTAGAGCGGCGCACGCTGGACATTGAGGTACCACTCCCAGCCGCCGAAGCCGTTCTCCGGCTCATCGGGATGGAAGGCCCTCCAGGATGCCCGGGCGCGACCCGGGAGTTCGTCGTCCCCGGCAAGCGTCCTTATGGTGTAACCTTCCGGGAAGGGGACATGTGGGGTATCTCCGGTCAAGTCCTGCCACCGGGCGTATTCCCTGGATGTCGGCGTGTCGAATATCTCGTAGCCAAGCCTCGCCAGCAAATCCCGGCGCATGGCGTCATCGGTGGCGGCCCATATTCGTATGGCGGGTCTGCGCTCAGTCGGCGTTATGCTGAGGTGCTCCTCTGCGACCGCTATCATCTCCTCCTCGAGCTCCTGCGTCCTCATCTCCGGGTGGACCTGGAGGAACACGCTGCCCGGTGCCTCGCGGTTGAGGACGGCGGCCATGCCTCCATCCGGGATCTCCCATATGAAGACGTCAGTCTCAAGTGCTCCGTCTTTCATGTTCAATATGCCGTGCCAGCGCCAGTAATCGAACCTGTAGGTCTGCCAGGAGAGCTCCCGGCGTTCGTTGAGGAGGAAGACCTCGCGCAGGAAACCCCTTATTCTCCAGTAATCGTCGTCTCTTTCGAATCTGCGCATAGCGGGTTTCATAATCGCTTCCGTCGTAAAGGGTACCCGTTCGTACTCCAGAAGGAGACTATTCACCTATGCCAAACATGCTGCATGATGTCAATGGCGTGTTTTGCGGCCGCTGACTTGTCGGGAGCCCAATCCCTGAGTATAGTCAATATAAAGGAGGACCGGGGAGGTGACGATGAGCGATGACCGGGACACGGCTGGTTACGCGCCTGGAGGCATTATTCATTGTTGCCGTCTGCGCAGCGGCGGAGCCCGCGGTGAATTGCGGGTGCCGGCGCTTATGTGTCCTGGGCGCTCCCTCGGGCCTCGCCGCCGACAGGAGCACTCCCGATAATCTCATCCACTCCTACGAAGTCGCCCACGAGTACCGCGATATGGCAATGTATGAATCGCTGCTCCACGACTCCTTCATTTACGAGTACGGCCCCGGCTATCTCAGTACAATGGAAAGTCCCCCGGAAAGAGCCTGGTTCGGCAAGGCTGACGCTATCCGGCTGACGGCCGAGCTCTTTGCCGAGCCGTGCTTCGAGGGTTTTGATTTGGACCTTCTGCCCGTGACCGGCTGGGCGCCCTGCGAGAATATCCCCATGCGGTCAGGCTTCTCATGCGGCGGCACAGGCGCGCTCGAGATCACGCTCGACCCTGTGATCTATATCAGCCTGCATGAGATGTGCACCGACAGGCGGTATCTGGAGGTCAATCACACCTGGTTTCATGTGACGGTGGTCCCTGACCCGGCGTATCCGGGACTCTGGGTGATACTGCAGATAATAGAAGACCGCGAAGCCGAGTGAGCCGGGACCGTCCCTTTTGATATTGAGAGACGGGCTGGATGTGGTGTAGCATGGCCTCGGGACTTATGAGGTTATGAGATAGGAGGTGCTGAAATTGGATACGAAGCTGGTTGACGTAGCGATACCCGAGGGCGCCAACGTGATCGCCGGGCAGTCGCATTTCATAAAGACGGTAGAGGACCTTTTTGAGATCTTCACAACCGGCGTTCCGGGGATTGAGTTCGGCGTCGCCTTCTGCGAGGCCTCCCAGGAGAGGCTCATACGGTGGGACGGAAACGACAAGGAGCTCACCGATGCCGCCGTCGAGGCCGCGAAGGCCGTGGGGTCGGGCCACTTCTTCATAGCGTTTATAAGGGAGGCCTTTCCCATTAACGTGCTTCCGGCCATCAAGGCCTGTCCGGAGGTATGCCGGATATTCTGCGCCACCGCCAATCCTATCAAGATGGTGGTAGCGGAGGAGGGGGAGCAGCGCGCCGTGCTCGGCGTTATGGACGGCGAGGTCCCCCTGGGTGTCGAAGGCGAAGAGCATAAGAAAGTGCGCATGGACTTCCTGAGGAAGATAAAGTACAAAGCCGGCTGACGCTCCGAATTCTATACCTTCTCAAATTCAGCCGGGCTTAGTATAGTCAGGCTGAAAAGATTCAACGCCAGCCTCTATTCCCCCCTGTTTGCCACGGACGACAGTTGCACCCGGTCTTTTGACCATTTGTGGTAATCCCCCCTGTCGAAAAGGAGGCCGCGATGAAGCACCTCGCTTCAGCTTTCCTCGTAATCGCCCTCTTGCCCATCCTGGTGATGGTCGCGGGCGGCGGGCACGATACTCCCCGAGCCCTGGCAGCCGGCGCGCCGCGCGATGCCGGGTCGGGTGAGGTCAGGGCGCTGATTATGCTCACCAGATTCTACGGAGGCAACACCAATCTGATCCGGGACGCGATGGAGTTCTACGGGTGGAACTTCACCTACACGGGCCTGGACTCGGTGGTGGAGAACTGCTTCTATGGAGAGCCCAAGGCCGTGGATGTGCTCATAGGGGACATCACCGACCTCTCGGGTTACGACGTGCTTGCCATTATGCCCGGCAACTCGGGTGCGCCGGGCGGTTCCCACGGGCAGCTTCTGGCCAGTCCCGAGGCGGTGAGCCTGGTCAGCCAGGCCGCCCAGGAGGGCCTGCTCGTTATGGCGTTCTGCGGCGGCGTCCGGGTGCTGGCCGCCGCCGACGTGATCAACGGCATACATGTCACGGGCAAGGCGGCGTACCTTCAGGAGTACCTCGATGCCGGCGCCATCTGGGCGGGCGAACCCTCCCCGCCGATACGGGACGGCAACATCCTCACCAGCGTTCGCAACCAGCTCCACAGCACGCGCGTGATCGAGATATCACGGACGGCGGTTGACAGCCTGCGCGCGGCGCGCGCCGCGAAATGAGGGCCGTCATGAAAACCGGACAGGAGATGAGGAGGTTTGAGATGAAAACGGCAATGGCAGTTGGCTGCGCGCTGCTTCTGATAGCCGGTTCGGCGGGCGCGGATGTCGACTCCCTGTGGTGCAGGACCTACGGCGGGCCTTATAACGACGGCTTCCGGTCCGCCATTGCGACCGGCGACGGCGGCTATCTGGCAGTAGGTTACACCTACTCTTTCGGGCCCGACAATGTCAATGTGTATGCGGTCAAAACGGACGCCGCCGGTGACACTATCTGGACCAGGACGTATGGCGGCTCCGGTGAGGATTATGCTTACGACGTCCGGGAGACGGGTGACGGCGGATTCGTTATCGCTGGCTATACAAGCTCCTTTGGTGCGGGAGTGGAGGACGCCTACATTCTGAAGGTGGATTCGGGAGGCGACACGCTCTGGACGCGCACCTATGGGGGGGCCAAGCTCGATGAAGCCCGGGGTGTATGCGTTACCAGCGACGGCTATATAGTCGTGACCGGCATGACCGATTCCTTTGCGGACGACATTCATGACATGTTCGTCCTCAAGCTCGAGGACGACGGCGACACTGTATGGACCAGGGTCATAGACGACGCCGATTATAACTGGGGACAGAGTGTCTGCGAGCTCGGGGACGGCAACTACGCGATTTGCGGCTCCCGGGCCGACCAGACGAGCAATCTCCAGATGTGGGTCCTGAAGATGGACCCGGGCGGCAGCGTGATCTGGGACTATGAATACGGCGATGCGGGACTCAACAATCCCGACTATGGAATGTGTGTACGCGCCGTGGCCGACACGGAAATGGTGGTTTGCGGCAAGTGGGCCATAGAGGTCAGGGACCCGCTCGGCCCCTCGTTTCTGCGGGCGGACCTGGACGGCGCCCCGTTGGGTTACAGGCGCTATACCAGGGGCTTCAGTGATATCTACTACGACTGCGGCAATTCCATATGTTTCACCGATGATCAGGGATACCTCTTCTGCGGCGCGATAAAGGACAACACTACCCACAACAATGACCTTATGCTGCTGAAGCGTGTCTGGGGTTCGGGTTGGGTCTGGGAGCAGCACTTCGGGGGCTCCGGCTCGGACTGGGGGAACTCCATATGGAAATACGCCCCGGGCCACTACATCGTGTCGGGGCACACATCCTCGTTCGGCGCGGGCGGGTATGACGCATGGCTCATCAACGTCCGTGACGAACAGGCGGGAGCGCCTGCCGCCGGCGGCAAAGAGGGCTCCGGTCTGCTGGCCGGCCCCGCTCCCAATCCTGTGGTGTCGGGCACGGTGATACGTTTCCAGGTGCCGGGGAATATGGATGTGAATCTCTCTATATACGACGTCACGGGCCGACTGGTCAGGGCGCTGGAGTCGGGGCATCGCGTTTCGGGCGAGTACGCCACGGCCTGGGACGGCAGGGATTCAGAGGGCGTTCGTGTGAGTCCCGGAGTCTACGTCGTGAAGCTGGCGGCCGGACGGGCGAGTGAGTCGCGCAAGGTGGTGGTGCTTGAATAGACCTGCCGGGGGCCCGGGTTGTGCATTCTGGGGGTCAGGTCTTGAAATGCACAAATCACTCAGCCCGGATATGAAGGTGTTCCGCCGAGGCTT
>JASFEA010000024.1:0-27150 GCA_050125095.1 bacterium | reverse complement strand
CGACCTCGGACGTTGACGTCTACATATATGATGACTTCAACGGGACGTCGCTGTCCAACCTCCTGGCGAGCGAACTCAACCACGGTCGTGATGAACATGGATACATATCCGTGGAGCTCACGACGCCCCTTTCGGTATCGGCGGGCGACGATATATACGCTGTCGTCAAGCTCACCAATTTCACCTACACCTACCCGATCGCCATCGACTCGTACGGCACGCCGACCTCCAATTCCTGCTATATAAGCTCCAGCGGAAGCAGCTGGACCGACATCAAGTCGGTGGGCGGTTGCGAGAACTGCGATACGGGCGTGAGGGTCCGGGCGACGGTAAATACCGAGAACCGCACATGGCGCGTGCCCACGGACGCCCCAACCATAGATGCCGCCCTGGACTCGGCGGCGGCCGGCGACACCGTCCTGGTCGAGCCCGGCACGTACAATGAGGGCGGGCTCACGGTCAACAAGAACCTCCATATCCTCAGCGAGGCCGGCCCGGCGGGCACGGTGATCGACGCCCAGGGCGTCCACTCGTCCGTGTTCACATTGACCGGCGTGGGGGGCGCCACGCGCATCGACGGCTTCACGATCAAGGGCGCCCAGGGCCCCGGCACCGGCGGCGGTATATTCATGAACTCCTCGTCGCCGACGATCGCCAATTGCATAATCGTAGGCAACTCCCTGGGCGCGGGCGGCGGCATCAGCAGCATCAGTTCGTCGCCGGCCATTGAGAATTGCACCATATACGGCAACACCGGCGCGGGCGGCCTCTTCTACGACGCGACCAGCGCCGGAAGCGTAACTGCCTCCGTAGTGGCGAACACGGCCTCGGGCAGAGGCGTCTATTGCGTGACCGGAGCCAATCCCACCATCTCATCGACAGATGTGTACGGCAATGCCGGTGGCGACGCCATATGCGGCACCAATGGCGGCGACAACTTCTCACTGGACCCGCGCCTCTGCGATCCCGCGGCGGGCGTCTATTCCCTGCAGCCCACTTCACCCTGCGCCAGGCGTCAGCTGTCCTGCCTGGTCGGGGCGCTTGACATCGGCTGCGGTCTCGGCGAGCACAAGACGCAGGAGGTCATGCCACCGGGAATGAAACCCGCGCGGCCCGGTGCGGGGCCGGCCCTCGAGCTCCTCGGCGAGACCGAAGGGGGGGGCCAGCCGGCGAGCGGGGTGAATATCCGCTACTCGATTCCCCTGCCCGGCAGGGTGCATATAACCATTCATGATGTCCTCGGCCGCTCGGCAAGAGTGCTTGTGGACGCACACGCTGCGGCGGGTGAGCACGTCGCCACGTGGGACGGGGCCGATTCGAGGGGTGCCAGCGTGGCCTCCGGAGTGTATTTCGCCCGCATGATATACGGCAACGAGGTGGAGACGATTCGCATCGTCCTCGTGAAGTAGCCCTTCACGGGATATGCGCTACAGTATGAGCGCGTAGCCTATCTTGGCAAAGAACGTGCGGCTGTCTTGCTTTACGGCGTATTCGTCGTTCCCCTTATAGGCGTCCGAGTATCCCAGGTAGAGCACCGTCTGCGGATTTATCTTGTAGGAGAACAGGAACTGCGTAAGGACCTGCCGCCGCCCGGCAGCATGCTCTTCGATATAGAGGTCGGGATCGAAGTCCTCACTTACGTATTGGAGTATCAAGCGCAAGAAGGTCCGCCTGTTCAGCTGATATACCATCCTGAGGTAGTCACGGTTTGCCGTGAAGAGGCGGCCGCCGGCAACGTCCAGGCGCCTGTATTCATGCTCGTAGATGATGTCCAGGTTGAGACCGAGTTTGAGGTTTATATGCGGCACCACCTGTAGTTCATCTCCGGCCTGCGAGTTCTCGTAGTCGATCCTGTCCCCGGTAACACAGCCCACTTCCAGATACAACCGTCCCGTCGGCCAGAAGCCGCCGCCGATGAAGACCCTCTCTATGGGATAATTCTCACCACCCCACCGGTTATCGGCTATATAGACGTTCATGTCGGCGAATGACTCTCTGGGTCCAGTATAGTTGAACCAGAACGAAGTGCCCTTCTGGATGAGCTCATGCGTGGTGGTCTCCTCGTACTGGTAGCTTCCGCCGAAGTTGAGCATCGTCCACCAGCCACCCGCCGAGCGATTGAATGTGTATCCGAGGCCGCCCTCCCCGAAGTTGTAGTCGACCTGCGGTCTGTAACCGAGATCCGCGCGCACGCCGGGCGTGAGCCTGCGCGCCACGCCATACCAGTCCAGGGTGCTCGTGTTATGGAAATAGTAAACGTCGATGCCCGTGCCGCTGAACTTGCCCGTGGGCTGGTCTTGCTCGGCCGCGACCTCATGGGGGTAGAGCGTGTGAGTTCCGAGTATTTCGAAGCGCAGGCGGTCTTTCTGCGTTATCCTGAAGTTGCCGTCTATGCTGGCCAGCCTGTTGTAATAGGCCTCGCCCTCGCGGTCGGTTATGAAGAAGCCCATCGATGCCGACTGGCTGAAGTCGCGGCGGTAGCGCAGCACGGTTCCATGCGAGGGTTCCGCCAGAGAGCCTTCCCACGAGTAGTAGGCATTGGGGAATAGGAGATTGGTCAAAGCGTCCTCGACGGTGAAGAAGCCGATTACATTCGAGCCCTCCTTGCCGGTTATTTTGATTCCCCATTCGGGATCTGCCAGGGCCCGCGTGTATACGAATCTCAACCGCGAGTCGAACATGTCCATCCCTTCCAGGAAGAATGGTCTTCGCTCGGGGTAGTAGAGTGCATACTGGGTGTTTAGGTCGAGCTGGAATACGTCGGCTTCAATCTGGGAGAAGTCGGGATTGACCGTCCCGCACAAGGTGAGGTTGGGAGTGAATCCCCATTTGCCCGTGACACCGACATCCACCTTGTTCTCGACGTCCTTCATTTCGCCCTGCGAAATGCTCTCCCCGCCCACGCTCTCGCGCGCCTGGGTTTTGCGGGGCGAGACAGTGGGGTCAAATTCGAGGCCCCTGCCGGGCGTCGCCCCCGCGAAGCCGACTATCTTCTCGGCCTGGCAGAGATAGCAGTTGTTGTTCCGGTCTCTCGGGAAGAGACCTATATGATGCCGCACGGCCCGCGGGTAACTCCTTATGGCGTCGACACCCCAGACCTGGTCCTCGCTGCTGCGCTGGAATCTCAGGGCCCGGAACGGTATGACCATCTCCACGAAATAGCCCTCTTCGTTTATCCGGCCGCCCGAGTCCCATATCGCGTCAAACGGGCATGAGTCGGAGCCCTCGACCTCGATGTCGTCGGCCTGCACTCCCAGGGGATTCACCACGAAGAGAAACGAGCGCCGCTGGTCATTGAATGTGTCGAAGTTTATGGCGACCCATTCGTCGTCCCAGAGCCGGTCGCGGTCGGTGAGGCGCGCCCGGATGAGGTGGGGCGAGGGGTCATATGCCCTGAAAGCCACCAGCACGCTTGAGGCGTTGTATGCAAGCAGCACTTCGGTGGCCACCGGAGGCGGGACGTTCTCGCCCGGTCTGACCTCGAAATCGAGGCGCATAACCAGTGCCTCTTCCCAGCAGGGCTCGTCGAGGAAGCCGTCGGCCCTGACCTCGCACTCCACGCGCGGTATGCGATGCGGAGTCCTGTCCTCTGCGGTTGGAGCCTCCGGTTCCCGGGCGAATGAAAGGGTGGCCGGGGCAAGCGCCGCCAGCGCCAGAGCGACCATGGCCGGAGCCGCCAGTGCCGGCGCCGCCTTGAGTAGAACCCTGTTGCTGGCTGCGTGCAAGTGCATGCGCTCTCAGGACTCCCGGAACATGTGGCTTCAAATAGAGCAGGGGACAAGGCAATACGGAATTACCAGGGGATACACGGCGTTGCCGCGTCTCAGGCACTATATCCGCGAATGAGGTTGCTGTCAAGAATCCGCTGCCGGTGCCCCTTCTCTGATTTCCCGCGTCTCTCCTATGACGGCCGCGCCCACGGAGTCGCCCCATACATTGACCGTGGTTCTGCAGCGGTCCAGGAACCAGTCGATTGCCCAGATAAGACCTATCCCCTCGAGGGGGAGTCCCACCGCTGTCAGCACGAAGACCATGGTTACCGTGCCCGCATGCGGTATCCCGGCAGCGCCTATGGACGCCAGCGTGGCGGTAAGGAAGATGATGACCTGCTGGCCGGCCGAGAGGTCGATGCCGTATATCTGCGCAATGAAGATGGCGGCCACCGCCTCATACAGGGCGGTGCCGTCCATGTTGATTGTCGCCCCCAGGGGCAGCACGAAAGAGGCAGCCCTCGAGTCCACGTGGTTGCGGTCCACGACACATTCGAATGTGACCGGCAGCGTCACCGACGATGAAGCCGTCGTGAAGGCCGTCGCGAGGGACTGTATCATGTTGGCGAAGTAGCGTAATGGGTTCTTGTGGCCGAAAGCCCTGAGTATCAAAGGTAGAATGACCACGGCATGTATCAGCAATCCGACTATGACGGTTATTGCATATAGGCCCAGGCCCGAGGCGAGATCGCCCAGCGTATCTCGATTCTCGGCGACGATGCCGCCGATGAGCGCGAGTATGCCGACAGGGGCGAAGTAGAGGATTATCTCCACGATTCTCATGGTGGCTGCGTTGAGGCCCCTGAAGACCTCTATGAGGGGTCTTCCCTTCTCCCCGAGCGTCGTAAGGACGGCGCCGAAGATGAGCGAGACGACTATGAGGGGCAGGACTCTTCCCTCGGCCGCCGCCGCCACGATATTGTCGGGAACCAGGCTCACGAGCACGTCGACAAGTGTCTTGGACTCGCTTTCGGCGACCAAGTCGGGGACGTAGCTTCCGAAACTCTCGATGCCCGCGCCCGGCCTGAGCAAGTTGACCAGAATGATGCCGATTATGACAGACGCGCCCGTCGTCACGATGTAATAGAGCAGAGTCTTGCCGGCCGTCCGCCCGAGTCTGCGTATATCCCCCAGAGACGTTACGCCGACTATCATGGACGCGATGATGAGCGGGACCACGACCATTTTGAGAGCATTGAGGAATATGGTCCCCAGGAATCTGATTGTGAGCAGGGCATGGGGGGCGAAATAGCCGCCGACGACACCGAGCAGGCCGCCCGCGACCATGCCTATCAGAATGTAATTGCCGGTCTTCCCGCTCATATCTTACTCTCAGGTGGCTTACGAAAACGGAGTATAGGGGCTTCGGCGAGCCATCGCAACCTCAAATAAAGACCATTTGCATGATCTCGCTTTCTTACTATAGTTGAATAGGAGGAGGTGCTACCATGCGAGTTCGCTCTCTATCTGTATTCGCGCTTTGCTGTGTTCTCGTCGCCTGCCCTGCGGGGGCGGGTCTGTTGAACCAGCATGTCAAACTCGGCCTTCATATAGAGCTGCATGAAGAACGAGGGTGCTCCAAGAACATGCCGGTCCTCAACGACAGGCAGGACTTCGTCAACTACTGGATGTCGGCGGAGTTTCCATGCGACTTCGACTTCTTCGTGGTGGTTTTCAGTTTCGATGAGACCCAGGGAGTCGAGTTTGCACTGGACTGGCCGGGCGAGTGGGGCAGTACCTGGTACACGTTCGTATGCGCCGACAACAACCTCGGCGATATCAGGGAGCCCGGCGACTGGATATCAATTGTATATAACCAATGCCAGCCCGGAAATGACGGGACGGGCTTCCTGATCCCCGCGTGGGCATGGCTTACCGCAACAGGTCCCGGTGAACTCGAGATTCTTCCCACTCCGGGTGACAGAATATCGCTGATAGGCTGCTGGCATCACGATTATGAGGAGATCATGGTGGACAGCGTCTTCTACGCGGCGATTGGTTTCGTGCCGTATATGGGGCCGCCCCTGGTGGCAACAGAGCCTACCACATGGGGCGGCATTAAGGCCATGTTCCGGTAGTAGCAGGCGCGTGCCGACATTACCGCTATGGACATAGCGGTCCGCCGCACCCGGGCACATCCCCGCCCTAATCCGGGCGCTTTTTGTATTGAAGCCGCCTTTCCCAGATGTGATATTGAGTTATACGAGGAAGGGAAATGCTATGCTTGAAAAGAGGAGGCTGGGGAGAACCGGGCTTGAGGTCTCCTGCCTGGGTTTCGGGGGCATCCCCATACAGAGGATCGGCAAGGACCAGGCGGTAAGCGTCGTCCGGGAGGCGGTCGCCCTCGGGGTCGACTTCATAGATACGGCCCGCGGTTACGGCGACAGTGAAGAGAAGATCGGCGCGGCGCTCGCGGGCCTGGACGCCGAAGTCGTCCTCGCCTCAAAGACTCCCAGGCGCGACCCGGAAGGCGTGAGGAGCGACTTCGAGCTCAGCCTCTCCCGGCTCGGCGTCGACCGCATCGACCTCTACCAGCTTCATTGCGTCAATAAGGAGGAGGATTACGGGTGCCTTATGGCGGCCGGGGGCGGGGTTGAGGTACTGGAGGGCTTTAGGAAAGAAGGGCGCCTGGGCTCCATCGGCATCACCAGCCATCATCTCGACATCTTCAAGACGGCGCTGGAGGACGACGGGTTCGACACCGTTCAGGTTCTTTACAACTTCCTGGAGCCGGAGGCCGCCGACGAGGTGATACCCATGGCGGTGGAGAGAGACGTGGGAGTCATCGCGATGAAGCCCCTGGCCGGCGGCGTAATCACCGACTACGACATCGCCATCAGGCACGCCCTCCTGATACCCCAGGCCGTGGTGATACCCGGCCCCGGCTCGGTCGACGAGGTGAGGATGAATGTCGCGGCGGCCTCGGCTGACCGCGTTCTATCAGACCGGGACCTCGCCCGCATTGAAGAAGTCAGGCGCCGGGCCGGCAGGCTCTACTGCCGTAGATGTGACTACTGTCAACCGTGCGAGAGCGGCATACCCATATCCTTTCTTCTGCATATGAAGACCATAAGGGAGCGCATAGGCGACGTTTTCATACAGCAGGACGTTTTCAGGGACCTACTCGAGAAGGCGCGCGGGTGCACCGAATGCGGAGAGTGCGCCGAGAGATGTCCGTTTGATCTCCCCGTTCCCGAACTGGTCAAGCAGGCCAGGCGATTCCTGGAAGAAGTCCTGAAATAGGGCGGGCCCCTTCATGAAGGCTATATGTCTACATTCAGGCGGGCTGGACAGCAGCCTCGCCATAATGCTGATCAGACAGCAGGGCATCGAGCCGGTCGCCGCCCATTTCATATCTCCCTTCTGGGGGCGCGAGGGCGAGTCGCCGGCGGAGGTGACCGCCAGGTGGATGGGCATCGAGTACATCGACGTTCCCATGGGCGAGGAATACCTCGATATAGTCAGGAATCCAGGCCACGGGTACGGCAGGAACGCCAATCCCTGCATCGACTGCCACATACACATGCTGCGAAAGGCCGCGGCTCTCATGCCGGACGTGGGCGCCTCCTTCGTGGTGACGGGGGAGGTGGCGGGCCAGCGCCCCATGTCCCAGCGGATGAATACCTTAAGGCATATCGAGAAGGAAAGCGGACTCGACGGTCTGCTGCTCAGGCCTCTCTCGGCCAGGCTGCTGCCCGAGACTATCCCCGAGAAGGAGGGGTGGGTCGACCGCGAGAAGCTTCTGGCCATCAGCGGGAGGTCGCGCGCGGTGCAGATGCGGCTGGCCGAAGACCTGGGCCTTGAGCACTATTCGACTCCGGCGGGAGGTTGCCTGCTCACCGATCCGGGCTATTCAAAACGCATTCGGGACCTGATCGCCCACGGGGACCTCTCCATGGTGCAGGCGGCCCGCCTCAAGACGGGCCGGCACTTCCGGCTGCCCGGGGGCTCAAAGCTCGTGATCGGCAGGAACCAGAGGGAGAACGAGAGACTCCTCAAGTCGCTCGGTGAAGGTGACCTGGCAATAATAACCGTGAGCTGCCCCGGCCCGAGCGCCGTCCTCACGGGACCCGATGCGGCGTTGGAGCTCGACCTCGCGGCCTCCATGGTCGCGAGGTATGGCGACGATAAGTCGAGCCCGGCGATAGGCATGAAGTTCATCGGGCCGGGCGGTCCGCGCGCCATCTCGTCCGTGCGAATGAGCCCCGATGAAGTTGCGGGGCTCTTGATATGACGCCCCGCTCGAAGTCGCGTCGGCCGGAGCGGGAGCCGTATATGGGCGTGCTTGCCGACATCGGCCTCTTTCTCAAGACGAATGGGGCAGCCGGTTACCTGGTCGGCGGCGCCGTGCGAGACGCCCTCCTGGGAAACGTATCGTCCAATATCGATATAGCCGTCAGTGGCATGGGGCCTGCGCGGCTCGCGCGTTACTTGAGCAGGCGGCACGGCTTCTCGACACCCGTGGTATTCAGACGTTCCGAAACGGTCTTTGTGAATGACGGCAATATCGAAGTCGAGATAGCCCCCATGAGGGGAAGTCCGTCGGAGGACGCCCTCTGCAGGGACTTCACCGTGAACTGCCTCTACGTGAAGCTCGAACCCCGCCTTCGCGGCCTCGCCGGTGCTGCCGTCCTGGACCCCACTGGCGCGGGCAAGCGCGACCTCAGGGCGAAGAAGCTCAGGCCATACCCCGATCGTTTCACGCCCTTCGCCGAGGACCCCTTGAGATTGATGAGGGCTGTAAGGTTGCGGGCCACGCTCGGCTTTTCAATAGACTCCGGACTCAGAGACAGCATGGGGAGGATGGCATATCTGATTTCGAGGCCGGCCGCCGAGCGGGTAAGAGACGAACTCGTTCGAATACTCGTCTCGGGCCGCGTGCAGTCCTCTTTCACCCTTATGCAGGCAGCGGGGCTCCTTAAGATGCTGCTTCCGGAACTCTCCGCGACGGCCGGTTTCGAGCAGGGCAGTCCATACCATGCCTACGATCTACTCACTCACACATTGAAGACAACCGCCTATGTGCGCTCCGAACTGCGGCTCCGGCTTGCGGCGCTGCTTCATGACATCGGCAAGGTCGAGGCGAGGAGGCGCAAGGGAAACCGCATGGTCTATTATGGCCACGAGAAGATATCGGCCGCCTGGGCTCGCGCGGTGCTGGCGCGCCTCAAGTTCCCAGTTCGCCTGACAAACGAAGTGGCTTTCCTCATCGAGAATCACATGGTGAACTACTCCGATTCCTGGACGGACGCCGCCGTCAGGCGCTTCATGAAGAAGATGGGGAGCGCCCTGGGCGACGTTCTCGACCTCGCCGCAGCCGACCGGAGGGCGCATGCGCCTGACGCGAGAATGGGTACGCCGGTGAGGAGGCTGAGAGAGAGAATCAGGACAGTCACGGCCGAGATGGAGGCGAGGGATGTGTCATTCGAGTCCCCCCTGGACGGGGTGCGGATAATGGAGATACTGGGGATCGCGCCGGGCCCGGAGGTGGGTCGCGCAAAGGAATACCTGTGCCGGACAGTGCTCAGAAGGGGCAGGGCGGTTTCCCGGGAGGAGGCCGCGGACCTGCTCAGGAAGTGGTCGAGGAGGCGCGCGCAGCCCTGATGCGGCCGGACTGAACACGGCCCGAGACTATAGGTGTTGACAACAAATCTGGTACATAGTTATAGTTTATTTGGAAAACATAACGGGAGGTTCTATAGGTGAAATACACCAAGCTGATGCTGATGCTTCTATTAGGTATACTCGTGGGTGCCGGCTGCGTGGAGGAGATCCAGCGCGGCGACAATATTCCTCCGAGGGTGTGGTTTGAGACGGCGCCGGCTGAGAGCGCCGTGATCTTCTCGAATGCCACCAGCTTCGAGTGGAAGGCGAGTGACTGGGATGACGATCTGGGGATGGGAGCGACCTACGTCAAGCTGGACACCCTGGGAGCCGGTGAAGATGACTGGTTCAGGGTATACGACACCGTTCATGACCTCCTGGATCTGCCGGATTCGACTTTCAACTTCAGGGTGCGGGTAGTGGATCCCCGGGATGCTGAGACTGTCATCACGAGAAACTTCACGGTGAGGTTCGATCCCAACGCGCCTGTTTTGGATTCGCTCTGGGCCCCGCCTGGCAAGGTGCCGAAGCAGGACTTCACAGCCAACTACAGAGTCTTCGCGCATGACATAGCTCCGAGCGGGGTCGAAGGCGTTGGGCCACTGCCATGGCCGGAAGCCCGCGCGGCGAGCCCACCCGAGTCGCTGATGTTCCAGGTCAGAATGGTGGGGCCGGGTTGTTTCGATGACGAGGAGCTCGAGTGGGAGTACGGCATGACCTATGACACCGGCGACGGCAGTATAGGTGCCTACTACCAGTACTCGGTATTTATTCCCGGGGCCACCTGCGACGGGAAGTACACCTTCTGGGTTCAGGTAAGGGACAGGGCCCGCAACGACACCGCGCCTATTAAGGCCGAGTTCGAGGTTCCCAGGTAAACCCGTAGCCGGAAGTAAATCAAGGGGGTTAGAATGTCCGACAAAGTGCATACTGTAACCGATGCCAACTTCGATGCCGAAGTACTCAAATCCGAGACACCCGTCTTCGTGGACTTCTGGGCGAACTGGTGCCCACCATGTAAGATCGTGGGCCCGATCGTCGACGAGATCGCACATGAATTGGACGGCAAGCTCAAGGTCTGCAAAGTCAACGTCGACGATAGCCAGCAGACGGCACAGGCTTACGGTATAAGGGCCATCCCGACTCTCATGCTCTTTAAGAACGGTTCGGCTGTCAAGACACTGGTCGGAGCCCATCCCAAGGAAGAGCTGAAGAAGGAAATCGAGTCCGAGTTGTAGCCGTTACGGCCGCTCCTACAATCTAAATGAGTCCGCCGGCCAGCGCCGACTGGCGGGAGCCGGCGGGCTTTTCATTTATGTTGTGTTGACAAAACGCGGGACTGGTTACAAACTCGGGGAAGCGCGGTGAGTCAAAGGGAGGTTGTTGATTGAGCACGCTGGGAGAAGGCATAAAAAGGCCCGACGGGCCGGCGAAGGCCAGAGGCGCAACGAGGTACCTGCCTGACGTCCAGGTCCCGGGCATGCTCCATGCGTGCATGGTGCTTGCCCGGCGGCCGCACGCGGTCATCAAGTCGATTTCGCTTTCCCGGGCGATCTCCTCGGGCGGCGTGGAATGCGTCGCTGCCGGCGCCGACGTTCCGGGGGAGAACCAGATAGGCCTTCTCGCTGCCGACCAGCCCCTTTTCGCCTGCGACCGGGTGCGCTATGAGGGCGACTGCGTCGCCATAGTCGGCGCCTCTGACGCCGACACCGCGCGGCGCTCGGCTTCGCTGGTTGCGGTGGATTATGAAGACCTCGCCCCCGCTCCAGACCTTGAATCCGTCCTCGGGCCGGACGCGCCGGAGATCCATGAGGGGGGCAACATAGCCGTCGACCGGTTGCTCATCAAGGGAGACATAAGCGAGGGCGAGCGGACCAGCGACGTCGTGATCGAAAAGGTCTTTGACTCGCCCGTACAGGAACACGCCTATCTGGAGACTCAGGGAGCGCTGGCAGTGCCCGGCTCCGACGGTTCAATGGAGATATTCATCACGGGCCAGTGCCCCTTCTACGTGAGAGAGGCCGTTGCCCGCTGTCTCGGGCTCGAGCTTGCCAGGGTGCGCGTCATACAGCTCCCGCTGGGCGGGGGATTCGGGGGCAAGGAAGACGTGCCCTCCGAGATAGGTGCGCGCGCCGCTGTGCTGGCGGTGAAATCGGGCCGGCCGGTGCGGCTCGTTCTCTCGCGGGAAGAGGACCTGATTTATTCATCCAAACGCCATCCCATGCGCATGAGCTATCGCATGGGGTGCTCGCGCGACGGCAGGATCATGTTCACAGACGCGGAAATAGCGGCGGGCGTGGGCGCTTACACGACGCTGTCTCCCATAGTGCTCTATCGCGCCACCGTGCACGCGGCGGGTCCGTATGAGATCCCGAATGTGCGCGTGAGGACGCGGGGTTACTACACCAACTCTCCGCCCAGCGGGGCCATGCGGGGATTCGGGCAGCCGCAGGTCTGTTTCGCATGTGAGGCCATGATGGATGAGGCCGCGAAGGCCCTGGGTCTGGACCCCGTTGAGTTCCGGATGAAGAACGCCCTGAAAGTCGGCTCTGTGACGGCGACGGGCCAGGTGCTTGAGGAAAGCGTCGGGCTGGAGGAGACTTTGAAGTCGGCTGCCGATTTCATCGCAGCGGGCGGCAGCGGTGGCCGGAGGGGGCGGCCGGAGGCCGCCGAAGACGGGGACGGCCGGTTGCGGGGCATCGGCGTCGCCAGCATGCACTACGGAGTGAGCCTGGGCGCCATCGGCCGGGCAATTGACAGGGGCGGGGCGAAGGTGGAGATCCTCAGGGACGGGTCGGTTAGCGTGTTTATCGGCTGCACCGAGATGGGCCAGGGCGCCCTGACCGTGGTGGGCCAGATCGCCGCCGAGTCGCTGGGCGTTTCCCCGGAGAGGGTCACGGTTCATCCGGTGGACACCCACATTGTGCCGGACTCGGGCCCGACGGTGGCCTCGAGGACGACGATAGTAAGCGGCAACGCGGTTGTGGACGCCTGCGGGAAGATCCTGGAGAGGATGGTCGGCGCCGCAAGCGCAATGCTGGGCGGCGGCTCGGAGTTCGTCCCTTCGGAGGGCGTTTTCAGGAGGGAAGCATCGGGCGATTCTGTCACCTTCGACCAGGTTCTCGCCGAGTGCCTCTCGAGGCGGGTTGACCTTGCCGATACGGGCTGGTACGCGGTCCCGGAGTGCTTCGTCGATCCGGACACGGGGCAGGGGAAAGCGTATCATGTTTACTCATTCGCCACGCAGGTGGCCGAGGTCACGGTGGACACCGGAACGGGGAGTGTCGACGTCGTCGGATTCCACGCAGCGCATGACAGCGGCCGGATCGTGAACCGCACCCTCGCTGCGGCTCAGGTGGAAGGAGGCGTGGCGCAGGGACTGGGATTCGCCCTGACTGAGAACTACAGCCACTCCGGCGGCTATATCACTTCCAGCGAGTTCTCCACTTATCTGCTTCCGACTTCACTCGACGTTTGCGACAGGATCGGCGTGGACTTCATAGAATGCATATCCTCGGACGGGCCGTTCGGCGTGAAGGGGCTGGGCGAGCCGGCCACCATACCGGCCGCGGCCGCCATCGCCAATGCCGTTTCCAGCGCCCTCGGCAAGAGGGTCAAACGGCTTCCCATCCGGCGGGGATGGGTTACGGGCGCCGACGATTAATCTGCTTGACCTCTATTACCTTTCCCGATAGCTTCATATGCTCTGGATCAGGTTTTTTAGACTCAGGCAAGGCATAACTACGGAGGATCGCGATGAACGTTGCCCAACTGGGTATAATCGTTGGAATCATAGGGATCATCTACGCGGCTATTCTGTACGTCTGGATAAAGAGGAAGCCGGCCGGAAGCGATCTCATGCAGGAGATCGCGGGAATGATCCACGACGGGGCCATGGCCTTCCTTAAGAGGGAGTACGCCAGCCTGGGCGTATTCGTCGCCGTGCTGTTTGTCGTGCTGTCCCTGGCCATAGGGTACAGGACCGGCATCGCCTTCCTCGCGGGCGCCTTCTCCTCGATGCTTGCGGGTTTCTTCGGGCTCAAGGCCGCCACAAAGGCAAACGTCCGGACTTCCCAGGCCGCGACCGAAGGCCAGAGCAAGGCCCTGATTGTCGCTTTCACCGGCGGGGCGGTAATGGGCATGTCCGTGGCGAGCCTGGGAGTGCTGGGCGTCTCCGTATTCTACCTGCTGTCGGGCCATGACCCTCAGGTCCTGAGTGGATTCGCCATGGGCGCGAGCAGCATCGCGCTGTTCGCGAGAGTCGGGGGCGGCATATACACCAAGTCGGCTGACGTGGGCGCGGATCTCGTGGGCAAGGTCGAAGCCGGCATACCGGAGGACGACCCGAGGAACCCGGCGGTAATCGCCGATAACGTGGGCGATAACGTGGGCGATACAGCGGGCATGGGAGCTGACCTCTTCGAGTCGTATGTGGGCTCTGTCGTGGCGAGCATCGCGATCGCCGCGACTCTAGCCCTGGACGAGGTCACCAAGACCAGGCTCATGATATTTCCCATCCTCATCGTGGCCCTCGGGACCATCGCGTCTTTCATCGGCACCTTCGCGGTAAGAGCGTTTCAGTCTTACGACCCGCAGAAAGTGCTCCGCCTCTCGGCATATGTGGCGGTCGTGCTTCTTATCATAGTGACTTTCATCGCCACCGGCAGGCTCGGCATCGAGACGGGCTACGCCTGGGCGGTCTTCTGCGGCATCATCGCGGGCGTCGCCATCGGCGCTTTCTCGGAGTATTACACTTCGGGCCCGCCGATCAGGGTGATAGCGGAGTCAAGCAAGACAGGAGTCGCAACCAATATCATCTCGGGGCTCTCGATAGGCATGCTGAGCACCGCGCTTCCCGTACTGGCGATTGTGCTCGCGATTTACTTCGCCTACTTCTTCGCCGGCGTTTACGGCATCGGCATGGCGGCGGTGGGCATGCTCGCCACCATCGGCATGACCATGTCGGTGGACGCTTACGGACCCATCGCCGACAATGCGGGCGGCATAACCGAGATGAGCGGCCTGGGTCCGGACATCCGCAAGATCACCGACAAGCTCGACTCGCTCGGCAATACCACGGCCGCGATGGGGAAGGGATTCGCCATCGGCTCGGCGGCGCTCACGGCGCTCGCCCTCTTCACGGCCTACTCGCAGAAGGTGGGCCTGGAGTCAATTGACATCAAGCGGCCGGCGACCGTGATAGGGCTCTTCCTCGGCGGCCTGCTTCCTTTCATATTCGCGGCCTTGACGATGCGCGCCGTGGGCAGGGCGGCCTTCAGCATGGTCGAGGAAGTGAGACGGCAGTTTAAGGAAATCAACGGGCTCATGGAAGGCACTGCCAAGCCCGACCCCAAGAGATGCGTTGACATAGCTACCCGCGGCGCCTTAAGGGAAATGATCGTCCCCGGCGTGCTCGCGGTGATATCGCCTATTATCGTGGGCATAGTGCTGGGCCCCGAGGCCCTGGGCGGGCTGCTGGCGGGCGCAACTGTCACCGGCGTTCTCCTAGCCATCATGATGGCCAACGGCGGTGGCGCCTGGGACAATGCCAAGAAGTGGATAGAGGAAGGCAATCTGGGCGGCAAGGGCTCCGACGCCCACAAGGCGGCCGTGGTCGGCGACACGGTGGGAGATCCCTTCAAGGACACCTCGGGCCCGTCTATGAATATCCTCATAAAGCTGATGGGCGTGGTATCGCTGGTTTTCGGGGCCGTGCTCGCGACGCTTCATATGGATTACTTCAGGGGGGTGTTCGGAGGCTAGTTGTCGGTGTCCGTGGGCTTGGTCACCGAGCTCTCGAGATCGATCATCGAGTTCTTGGTGCCGGGATATTCCTTTATGACCGGGTCGACGAGATTGGCGAGCTTCTTGGTGACGCAGGCGATCCTGAGCGCCGCTTCCTCTATGGCCTTCAGCCTCTCAAATGTCTCCTCATCGCCCGTCCCGTATTTTCTGATAAGGAGCTGGGACTGGCCGAGAATGGAGAACAGCGGGTTGTTGATCTCGTGGTTCGCGGCCACGGCGGTCTCGGTCATGGCGGCCAGCCTCTCGGACTCGATCAGGTTCTCCTGCGACTCCTTCAGCCGCTGCACCGTTGACTCGAGCTCCAGATTGAGGCGCGTGATCTGTTCGGCTCTCGCTCCCATTTCCCGGTTCTTCTGCTGCAGCTCATTGTCGAACTTCTTGCGCTCGGTGATGTCCCTGACGACCACTGAGAGAGCGTCGGAGCCCTCATAGTTGCAGGCGTTGACCGTCACCTCCACGGGTATCCAGGTGCCCGTGGAATGCACGAGCTTTGTCTCGCTTCTTATTGTCTGCGGCAGTTCTTCGCCGGGGCTCGGGAAGAGGAAGTCCGGATCGAATAGCGTGACGGCTTCGATGCCTATGAGGTCGGTGCCGCCCAGGCCGGTCATCTCTATGGCGGCCTTGTTGCCGTAGGCCACCTTGCCATTGATGGCTATGAAATAACCGTCGGCGAGGTCTTCCACAAGGTTCTTGAACTTCGCCTCCGACTGGGCCAGCTGGTTTTCGAGATTGGCCTTCTCGGTGATATCCTCGATTATGATGACGCCCCCGATTATGGTCCCGCGCGCATCGCGGTGGGGGAAGACCCTTATGTTCTGGACACGTTCGCGGCCGTCCAGTATGCTCCGCCGCCAGTTGTGGCGTATGAACGGCGTGCCGCCGAGAACCTGCGCCGCGATCTTGTCGAAGCCCTGCGCCTTGAGGTGCGAGAACGCGTCGAAGAGCTTCCTGCCCAGGAACTCCTCCTTCTTATAGCCGTAGAGCTTCTCGAAACCCTTGTTGAACATGGTGATGTTGAGACTCTTGTCCACAACCAGTATGCCCAGGTCGACGCTTTCCACCACCGCCTCGACGTACTCCTTGAGAACGCTGAGCTCTTCCATCTGCTCGGTGATCTTGGAGATGAGGCCTGCGTTTTCCATGGCTACCGCGAGTGTGCTGGCCAGCGCTTTAAGATTGGCCTTCTCGTCCGACGTGAATATCCTGTGCCACCTGGTCTCGTACACGAAGAGGAAGCCCAGGACCCTCTCCTTCGACTTGAGCGGTATGCCTATGAATGATTTGCACTTCAGTGCCTCTATGATAGGGAGGTCGAAGTCGGGGTCCTTCGGATTGAAGGGTATTTCGTCCGACGCCAGCATCCTCTGCATCAGCCTGCTGGAAGACCTTATTCCCACGCTCTCGCGGTCGACGATATCGGCGCCCGCGGCCGTTATGTAGGGCACAAAAACTCCCGCGTCCTCGTTGAAGACGTAGACATATGAACCCGCGCCGTCGCAAATGCTCGAGGCCGCCTCGACAGCTCTTGAAGTGAGGGTGGCCAGATCCGTGTACTTGGATATCTCGTATATGATCTGGTTGAGCATATGGAGCTCGCGGTTCTTCCTCTGGAGATCTTCCATCATGTTGAGGGATGAGACCTCCATCTCCTTGAGTTCCTGCGTGCGCTTGTCCAGGTCCTCCAGGGGTTTCTGAACGTCGTTCATGAAAAGCGCCATGTCGATTGAACGGTGAATGTGCCTGCTTATGACAAAGAGCGTCTGCCGCACGTCCTCGGGCAGCTCGTCGGTGGGGATAAACACACTCCACATTGTCCTGGCGTTGGCGGAGTGGAACGGGAAAGCAATAATCGTCTGGTCGCGGTGTTTGAGAACAACATGAGTGGAGGTCTGCCTTGCGGTCGGCTGCAGCGCCCCCGCCGGGGAGGCATCGCCGCCCGCCCTTATGCCCTCTATGCACTCCATGATTCCGCTCAGGACTTCGTCCCTGATTCCGACTTTCGCCAGCGTCTCGGCCGGGCGCTCGTCGCGGATAATTATGGCTGCCCCCTGTATGTCGAGGGATTTGACGGCTTCCTCCAGAAAGCGCGAAACCGACTCTGCCACGGCCTCCTTGGACGCGGCTTCCAGGCCCGGAAGCTCGTATAGGAGCCTGGTCAGGAGCGTCGTTTTCCGGTCGTGAAAGAAGTCGCTCATGCTCGCTCCAGGTCGCCTATCTTGTGGCTGAGTTCCATTACCAGTTCTTTCAACTTGGCGTTCTCGCTCTTGAGCTCGGCCATCCTCACTTCTCTTCCCGCGATGAGCCTGGTGTATCTCCGGCGCGAATCGCGCTCGAACTCGAGGTCATCCGTCAGCCTGCTCATCTTGAGAACCGCGCCGACTAGATTCGCCATCGAGCCCAGGGCGACCAGGTGTTCGGACCCGAGATTCGGCGCGGCCTCCTTCCAGGTGATAAGCAGTCCGCGGCGTTCGCATTCCGGGTCGTTCACCGGGAACAGGGCAAATGCCGAGATGGAAAGGCCCCTTCTGAAGAAACCCGTCTCGCCGCATGACTCCCGGACGGCCTCACATACTGCGGGGCATCCGTTCTCTATGAACGCCCGGAGGACGGGGTCCTCCGCGGCCGATAGGGTGTCTCCCCCGAGCGAATGCGCGCTTCTGGTCGAGTGGCGTGTCAACACGAGATCGCCGTCATTCTGCCTCACGATGCAGGCGAGATTGGCCCTGAGGCCGCGGGCAAGTGCTCCCAGCATGCGTTTTACGGTCTCGTCGGGCGGCCCCTGGGAGAGCCCGAGCCCGGACAGGCGGTGAAGAAGACCCACATAGGGTCTCCCGGCAACCTCGTCGAACAGGTCATCGGAGTGGATGCAAGTGGGCACGGGGTCAGACGCCGAATCGGCGGCACTATCCCCTTTGCCGCACAGCACACCCCCGAGATTCATCTCAGGCATGCACTTCCCCTTAGTTTTCAACTACTTAGCTTCTCTTCACCTTTGTATCGGCCTGATTCATGGCCGCCTTTAGGCCGCTCGCGGTGTCGGGAAGGAGACCCGGGTCAATATCAGTCCGGCCCTCAGGCCACGGGGCCGGTTTCGCCTTGCATGTCCTGGACCCAGCCGTTCTCAAGGCCGTAGCGCTCCAGGAGCAGGACGGCTTCGCGGTACTCGGCCGGGGTGATGCGGCGCGAAACCTCGGGAATGTCCAGGGCCCTGCCCGCCGGGAAGTACTGGCACATGAGGCTCACGTGAACCAGCGGCGAGACCTCGCGGGACAGGAACTCGAAGGTACGCCCGGTGCCCGCAATGCCGCCGGGGAGGATGAGGTGGCGTATTATGAGGCCGCGCTTTGCGATGCCGCCATCCACCTCCAGTAAGCCGGCGGATTCGAACATCCGCCTGACTGCGATTCTGTTATGATGAACATAGTCGGGAGCGTCCGAGTAGCGGCCGGCCATCACGGGGTCGGAGTAACGCATATCGGCGAGGTAGACGTCCACGACGCCCTCCAGCATGCTTATGGTCTCGGGGCACTCGTATCCGCTTGTGTTGTAGACCAGCGGCAGCTTCAGACCGCGCCGCCTGGCGATCTCTATAGCCCTGACGACGCCGGCGATATGCTGGACGGGAGTCACGAGATTGATGTTGTGCGCGCCCCGCGACTGGAGCTTCAGCATGGCTGAAGCAAGGTCGTCTCCGCCAATGGTATTGCCGTGGCCCATCTGACTTATGGGGTAGTTCTGGCAGTACACGCAGCGCATGTTGCAGCCCGTCAGGAAGACCGTGCCCGAGCCGGCGGTTCCCGATATAGGTGGCTCCTCGCCGGTGTGAACCGTTATACTCGATACCATCACTTCGGGTCCCGCTCCGCAGTATCCGCGCTCGCCTTTGACGCGGTTGACGCCGCACTTCCTGGGACAGAGCAGGCAATTTTCGAGGCTGTATTCGAAGTACTCGAGTGATTCCGGAGAGACCATGACGCCTAGAAATCGAGGCGGATGGAAACGCGATGGGTGGTCCCGGTGGCCCAGTCCTGGTCGAGCTTGAGGGCATAATCGAAATCAAGCACATCGAGATCGATGCCCAATCCCGCGGTTGGAGCGCTCCTCGACTCGTCACCCGAAATCCATGAGATCCCGAATCGCACGCAGAGCATGGAGTCCAGGATGGGCGCCTCGATTCCCAGGCCCAGCCTGTTGTCCACGTTGCCGGAGGCCGCGAACATTAACTCCGCCTTGAGGTCGTAGGGTAGGACGTAATGGGCGCCCAAGGAATACACGGCCGGGAGATTCTCGCTCTCACCGTCTTTCCAGCCGGCGCTTCCCGGGATATTGCGCGTCACGAATCCGAGGCCGGCTCTGCCCGTGAGATCGAGTCTGAGGCCCCAGTCGATTGCGTATCCGCTTACCTCGCCGCCGGGCAGGTCGGATGAGGAGAAGATGAACTTGGGAGCCAGGGCCATCGACACGTAGGGCACCGGAGCCCAGGCGAGCCCGACATACAGGACGTTGGCCGCCCAGCCGGAGCCCTGCGAGAGCTCGACGCCCGTCCGGTCCAGGGCGATGCCCAGGCCGAAGCGCCTTCCCACGCTGGGGTCGCCGGGGTAATCGACCTTGCCGCCGAGCGCGGTGGCGTAGACCAGAACCGTCCGGGAGGATGTCAGGCCGCCGAACCAGGTGCCGTAAGTGACCCTTACCTGGTGCCCGGTCATGGACGGGAGGCACGAGGGATTGCTCATGAACGCCTCGGCTTCGCCTATCTCGGTGAGGCCCGTTTCGCCGAGTGCCAGCCCCCGCGTCGACGTTACGGGCAGGGCGTCGATGCCGCCCCTGCCTTCGTGAGCCGGGGCGGCCGCCGATAGAGCGAGAACAAGCGCAACTGAAACAAACACTACGCGGGTCACTGTCCTCATCTCGATACTATTACCGCCTTCTTGTCGATCTCGCTGCCGCCGTCCGGGTAGGCGACCTCTATCACCAGGACATATATGCCGTTCTTGACCTGCTTGCCGCCTGCGTCCGTGAGATCCCAGTCGATCTCGTTGTAGAGGTCGGGATTGTCTTCGGTTATGGCCGTTATGTAACTGCCCTCGAGGCTCAATATCCTTATGACTATGCGGCTGGCCTCCCTGGCGAGGTTGATCTCTATGGTCGAGTCCCCTGTGAACTCCTCCGGGACGTAAATGCCCGTGGCTTCGGTGTACTCGACCTGAACCGTATCGGACGGCTGGGACACATTGCCCGCAAGGTCTGACGAGACCGCATATATGGTGTTCACGCCGAGATCGAGAGTCAAGGTAACCGACCAGCTTCCGGCGGCCGAGATCTTCGCTCGCTTCTTGAGCGCGCCGTTGACATAGACCATTACCGAGTCACCGGCCGTGCCCGTTCCCTCAACGGGGAGCGCGGCCGTCCCGACTTTCTCCGGCAGGGCCTCTATTGCCGGGCGTTCGGGCGTGGTCGTATCGACCAGCACCGACCTGAAGCTCGAGCCCCAGCGGCCGACGCCGTCGAGAGCCACGCATTCAAGCAGGAACTCGTCCTCTATGCGAAGCGACTCGGGCCAATCGTAGCAACACTCGGGCTGCGGGTAGCCCCCGGGCACCATGTACTCGCTTCCCGCATAGAACCTTACCTTGAGCGAATCGACGCCGTTGCGGTCGGTCGCCGTCACCCAGTAAGAGGCGGGTATGTAATTGAGGAAGCTCTCCGCCGGGCTCTCTATGCTTATGGCGGGCGCCTCCACGTCGAGATCGACTTCATAGTAAGCTTCCATGGAATTGCCGGCGGGGTCGCTTGACCGCACGTAAATGTCGTACAGGCCGTCGTCGCTTTGCCTGCCGTCCCACTCGCATATGTACGTGGAGTCCGCGGGCGCCAGGGAGCGGGTGCACAATGTCTCGGGCGGCTCCCGGGTGCTGATGGTGGCCGTTATCAGGTCGCCTCCCTCGGCCTGGGTCACGCTCAACTCGACTGTGAGCAACGAGTCGGCGAGCGGGAGGTCGGGGGTGTACGGATTCGGGTGTATATAGGTCGTGAAGTGGGGCGGCGTGACATCCAGCCTCGCGCTGGCCGAGAAGGGCGGCGTGGTGTAGTGATCGTCTGCCGCCACGATCACGAATTGATAAACGCCCTCGGGCGCGGGAGCTCCGCCCGTCATGAAGCCGTCCCAGGTGAACTCGGTCTCACCCGTGCCGTATTCTCCGCCGTCGGCGATTACCGCCACCGTGTCTTCCGAGGCGTCCACCACGTCGATAAAGAGCCGGACGCTCTTGGCCTCGCTCGAGGTCGTGAAGCTCACGACGGTGGAGTCGCTTACGCCGTCGCCGTTGGGTGAGAAAGCCGCCGGACGCACCGAGATATTCGTGACTTCCACGAAAGCAAGCGCCACGGCGGGAAGCGCCATTATTGCCGGCAATAACAGAGTCTCGCGGTACTTCATGCCAGCAATTCTGGGGCCTAAGCGGCGGTATGTCAAGGACTTGTTCAACTTGACTTTGGCCTTTCCGATTGCTAGACTAAGTTGATGAACAAATCGATATTGTCGGCGTTATTTTTTTGTGCCGTTTGGGCTATAGCGCAGCCTGTCTGTGCGGGAGAGAAGGACCAGTCCTCTGTCTTTGAGGGAGTGATGCTGACCGGCCTGTATGGTGAAGAGGTGGCCATTGACAGCCTCCTTGATAAGGGGCCCCTGGTAATCAATTTCTGGGCCACGTGGTGCTCTCCATGTAAGCTAGAGATGCCTCATCTGGAGAAGTTATACCGCGAATTCGCGCCGAAGGGGGTTCAGTTCGCAGCGGTCTCGGTGGACATGAAGAGAAACGCGGGCAGGGTCAAGACCTTCCTCGAGAAGCAGGAGTTGACGGTCCCCGCCTACATCGACCATGACACCCGCCTGGCCAAGGGCTTTAACGTGAGGGCCATCCCCACGACCATTATCATCCTTCCCGACCGCAGCCAGTACCACAGGAACAAGGGCTACCGGCCCGGCGACGAGGTGCTCTTGAGAAAACACCTGCAGGCCATTTTAGAGTCGGCCGGGGACGAGGGGGACGATATGGCCGGGGAAGCGGGGGAGGACGGTGAAGGAGGGGAGGCCGATAAAGCAGCCGGGAGAGGGGCCGCGCCGGGGGAAGCGGCGGTCCGGACAGAGCCCGAGCCCGCCCGGGAGACCGGCGATTAAATTATTGACCAAGCCTGAGCGCCCTTTTAGAATATGACGGGTTGTCAACATAAGAGAGGAGCAATATGAAGGGTCCGGACAAGAAATTCGAACCGAGAATAGTTGGATTTCTCTGCAAGTGGTGTACCTACACCGGCGCTGACCTCGCCGGCACCAGCCGTATGAAGTACCCGCCGAACCTCATTCCCATCAGGGTGATGTGTTCCGGCAGGGTCGACCCGACTTTCGTACTGACCGCCTTCGCGAAGGGTGCGGACGGCGTCCTCATAGGCGGATGCCATCCCGGCGACTGCCATTACCTGGAAGGCAATTACAAGACACTGGCCAGGGCGAGAATGCTGTCGAAGCTCCTGGAGCAATACGGCATCGAGAAAGAGCGTTTCCAGCTGCACTGGGTTTCCGCCGCCGAAGGCAAGAAATTCGTGGACGTCGTCACGAACATGACAGCCCAGATCAGGGAGCTCGGTCCGCTGAACTGGCCCGAGCTTCTCGAGACGGTCAAGGCCGAATCCGGGGAGTTACAGAAGGAGCTTGAAGAGGCACTTGCCGCCAGCGAATAGGCTGGCCTCCTGCGTTTCTCTACGGGGCACTGGCAGAGCGCCGACCTCATATGGCAGCACGTACTATCCTCATTGGGCTTGGCAATCCCATTATGTCTGACGACGCCATAGGGATCAGGGTGGCTGAGGAGGTATTGCGCCTTGTCCCGGGGCTGGAGGGGGACCTCTCGGCGTCGGGCGGTTTCGACGTGCTCGACTGCGTAATCGGCTACGACCGGGCCGTGATTATCGACGCCATGGTGACCGGCAAGTTCCCGCCGGGCACGGTAAGGAGGGTGGATGTGGACCCCGGACTCCAGACCCAGCGGACTGTATACAGCCACGGAATGAATTTCTTGAGGGCCATCGAAGTGGGCCGCGTGACCGGCGCCGACATACCCGGGGAGATACTGATATACGGCATTGAGGTTGAAGACCCCGTGACCATCGGGGACAGCATGTCGGAGGCCCTCGCGGAGAAGGTGGGCGACATCGCCGGCCGGATCGCCCGCGACCTTCAGGGTGGGAGCGGTTGAAAGTTGCATGAACTCGGGATAGCCACTGACATCATGGGCGTCGTGAAGAGGGTGGCGGAAGACAACAAGGCCAAAAAGGTCGGAGAGGTGGTCGTCGAGATCGGGCTCCTGGCCGGCGTCGAGAGGGACTCTCTCGAGTTCTGCTATGAGGTGATTACGCGCGGAACAAGGCTTGAGGGATCGCATCTTAAAGTAGTGGAGATAAAGCCGAGGGCCAGATGCAGACAATGTCAAAAGGAATATGAGGTCAGGATGGACAACTTCCATTGTCCGCACTGCAACTCCAGCAAGTTCGACGTCGTCATAGGAAGTGACATAAACCTGAAGGAAGTGGAGGTAGAGTGAGTTGAAGCGAGTGGAGCTTGAAAAGAAGGTCATCTCAGAGAACGAGAGGCTGGCCCGCGCCAATCGCGAGAAGTACGCGAAAGAGGGCACGTTCGTCCTGAACCTGGTGAGCTCGCCGGGATCCGGAAAGACCATGCTCATTGAAGAGACGGCCAAGCGGCTCCGGGATGAGCTCCGCATGCTGGTCCTGACCGGGGACATTATGACCGAGAACGACGCCCGGCGCGTGGCGAGGCACGGCGTGGACGCGGTGCAGATAACCACGGGCGGGGCGTGCCACCTTGACGCCAAGATGGTGGACAAGAAGCTCACGCCTTACAAGGACAGGCCCTTTGACCTGGTGATCGTGGAGAACGTCGGCAACCTGGTCTGCCCGGCTCCGTACGACCTGGGAGAGGACCTCAAGGTCCTCCTTATCGCCGTCGGCGAAGGCGATGACAAACCTCTCAAATACCCGCCCATGGTCGCGGCTTCCGAAGTGCTGGTGGTCAACAAGACCGACCTTGTGGAGTACGTGGATTCGGACCCGGACGCGATAATTGAAAACGCGATGCGCATCAAGCCCGACCTTACGGTTTTCAAGGTCTCATGCAAGACCGGAGAAGGCCTGGAAGAGTGGATAGAATGGCTCAAATCGAGATTGGCAGAGAAGAGGCAGACCCGTGCGAGCGCGCAAGGCTGAGAATCTCTGTAGCCGGAATCGTTCAGGGCGTTGGATTCCGTCCGTTCATTTACCGCATAGCCCACAGGGAGGCCCTCACCGGCTTCGTCCTGAATAACCCTCAGGGCGTCGAGATCGAGGTTGAAGGCGAACTACGGCGTCTTTCCGCGTTCCTCTCGGCCATCGTAAACGAGAAGCCCGTCCAGGCCAGGGTCGACACCATGACGGCCAACTTCGTCGACACCAGAGACGACACCGAGTTCATTATAGAGGAGAGCTCGGCCTCAGCCGAACGCACCACGCTCATATCTCCCGACATCGCGACATGCGAGGACTGCCTTAAGGAGATGAAAGACGCGGGCGACAGGAGATACCGCTACCCGTTCACAAATTGCACCAATTGCGGGCCGCGCTACACCATCATAAGGAGCGTGCCCTACGACCGCAGGAACACCACCATGAACGTTTTCCCGCTGTGTCCCGAATGCGGCAGGGAATATACGGACCCCCTGAACCGGCGTTTCCACGCCGAACCAAACGCCTGCCCGGTATGCGGGCCCGAGGTCGTACTCAGGGACTCGGGCGGAGTCGTGATTGAATGCGACGACCCCGTCTCGGCGGCAATAGGCCACCTGGCTGATGGCAGGATCGTCGCAGTAAAGGGTCTGGGTGGATTTCACCTGGCAGCCGACGCCACCAACGACGAGGCCGTGAGGACACTCAGGGAGCGCAAGCGGCGCGAAGAGAAGCCGCTCGCGATCATGTCCGCGAGCGTCGAGACGGTGCGCACCTACGCCGAGGTGAGCCAGGCGGAAGAGCAGGTGCTCACGGGACCGCAGCGGCCCATCGTTCTATTGAGAAAGAAACCTTCGGGCGTTGTCGCGGAAGCCGTTGCACCCGGCAATAAATACGTCGGCGTCATGCTCCCCTACACGCCCGTCCATCATATGCTGCTCGGCACCGTGCTCATCGCGCTCGTCATGACGAGCGGCAACATAAGCGAGGAGCCCATAGCCATAGACTTGGGCGACGCCGTAAGAAGGCTGGGAGACATCGCCGATTACTATCTCGACCACAACAGGGAGATACTCTGCCGCTGCGATGACTCGGTGGTGCGCGTCATCGACGACGAGATGCTCTTTTCGAGGCGCTCGCGCGGCTTCGTGCCGCTGCCCGTGGACCTGGAGGATGGAGGCGAGGTTATACTCGCCTGCGGCGCGCATCTCAAGAACTCGGTCGCGATCACGCGCTCAAACCAGGTGTTCCCGAGCCAGCACGTGGGGGACCTCGAGAATCTCGAAGCATATGAGTTCTTCAAGTCCACCGTGGCGCATCTTAAGGACATAGTTGAGGTCGAGCCTGAGGTGGTGGCGCATGACCTCCATCCGGATTACCTTAGCACGCAGTATGCGCTCGAGCTGGACGGCCCGGGCAAGATCGCCGTGCAGCATCATCACGCGCATATCGCGAGCTGCCTCGGCGAGGCGGGAATAGAGGGCCCGGTTATTGGGTTCTCGCTCGACGGAACAGGCTACGGACCCGACGGCACGGTGTGGGGAGGAGAGGCGCTGATTGCGACGCGCGCCGACTACAGTAGGGCCGGGCATATAGAGACGGTGCGCATGCCCGGAGGCGAGCGCGCCGTGCGTGAGCCGTGGCGAATGGCGCTTTCGCATGTCATGAACGCGGTTGACAGAGGCGAGATAGAAGCCGGCGTCCTCAAGCCCGGCGATAGCGCCCTGGCGGCGCTTCTCGGGCGGCCCGAGGAAGAGGTTCACCTCGTGAGGCAGGCTCTCGAGAAGGGAATAAACTGCCCGGTGACTTCGAGTTGCGGGCGGCTCTTCGACGCCGTCTCGGCTCTCTGCGGCGTGAGGCGCAGCATCACCTTCGAAGGACAGGCGGCCATAGAGCTCGAGATGATTCTGAATGAGAGCGAGGGCGGCGCCTACCCGGCAACAATCTCAGGCGGCGGGCCCTTGATAATCGAAACGGCTCCTCTCATTGCCGGCATAGTGCGCGATCTCAAGCGCGGGACCGAGCCGGGCCGGGTGAGCGCGAGATTCCATAACTGGCTGGTCCACTCGCTGCACAACGCGGCCGTAAGGCTCAGGGACAGGGAGGGCCTCGAGACTGTGGCCCTTAGCGGGGGCTGCTTCCAGAACGCATACCTCATCAAGAATCTCAAACTGACTCTCTCGGAGTCGGGCTTCAATGTCATCATCAACAAGCACGTGCCCGCCAATGACGGCGGCATCAGTTTCGGCCAGGTAGTGGTGGCCCGGGCCAAGCTGGGCCAGGAAAGCTAGGGGGACGAGAAGATGTGTCTGGCCATACCTGCGCTTATTAAGGAAAAAGACGGCACCAGGGCGAAGGCTGACGTGGGAGGCGCGATGAGGGAGATAAGCCTCGAGATCATCGACCGGCCCGCGGAGGTCGGCGACTACGTGCTCGTGCACGCCGGGTTCGCCATACATAAGCTGGAGGAGAAAGAGGCGCTCGAGACGCTCGAGCTCATGCGAAAGGTCTTCGGCCAATGAGACTCTCCTCGGCCTTCCGCGAGAGCGAGCTGGCCAGGAACATAGCCGGCAATATCGCGAAGGCGACTACGCGCCGCTGGAACATCATGGAGTTCTGCGGCACCCACACCGTGGCCATATTCCGGCACGGCCTTAAGGCGATGCTCCCCGGGTACATCAACCTCGTATCGGGGCCG